>JBILUQ010000179.1:0-8002 GCA_044370935.1 Chthoniobacteraceae bacterium | reverse complement strand
TCGCATCCAGGCGTGACGGGTGGGCACAGCACGGACAATTGCTTCCTCACCGCAGCGCGCGGCGCTTTCAAAGCCGGCTTCCGCAACAGCATCTCACTCGATCAATTTGCCGCGGAAAGACTCGGCCAGGTGACACGTTTCCCCACGCTCAATCTCGGTGTGAATATCGGGGAAAAGGCGAACCGCAGTCTTTCATGGACGCGTGACGGGGTGCTACTGCCAACCGAGGAAAGCGCCGCCGCCATATTTAATCGAATGTTCGTCCAGGGAGATACCGAGGCGGTGCAACGGCAACTTCAGCGCCTCAGACAACGCGGCAGCATCCTTGACACCCTCAACGCCGAGGCAGGGCGCTTCAGCCGCACGCTTGGAAACACTGACAAAGTCCGACTCGAGCAGTACTTAACCTCCGTGCGTGAAGTCGAGCAGCGCATCCAAACCGCCCGCGAATGGGAGCAGCGCCCGAAGCCGGTCGCAAACCAGCCCGCGCCGGCAGACATCAACGACAGCAAGCGTTTCTTTGAAAAGTTCGAGCTCATGCTCAGCATTGCACAGATCTCGATCGAATCCGACAGCACCCGCATCGTCACGCTGATGGTCGATGCCCTTAGGACGCCGGTATTCTCGTTGCCCGAACAAACGGCCACTACCGAGACTTACCATAACCTTAGTCACCACGGGCAAAATGAGGAAAAGTTGCGGCAGCTCGAAGCGACTGACCGTCAGCAGATGATCATGCTGCACAAACTGATCAGAAATCTCGCCGCCAAACCTGAAGATGGACAGCGCCTTCTCGATCGCACCATGATCCTCTACGGCAGCAACCTGGGAGACGCCAACATCCACGACAATACCAACCTCCCCATCCTCCTCGCCGGCGGTGGCCTCCAACACGGCCAGCACCTCGCCTTCAAACGCGATAACAACAAACCGCTCAGCAACCTCTACGTCACCATGCTGCAAAACATGGGCGTCGAGACCGACACCTTTGGGAGCAATTCGGGAACCTTGAATGAATTGATAGCATGAAACATCCGCTCACACTCATCGCCGCCCTGCTGCTGGCTGCTGGCTTTGTCGGCAGTGGAATCGCGCAAGCCCCCAAGACGAAGACGGAGGCGGCCCCGAAGGCCTACGTGCCAGCTTTGACACCGTCGGTCATCCTGAACCCCGGCGAGGAGTTTCAGGACGAAGCGCGACCCGGCGCGATGATCATTGGGATAGATCGGACGCCGAAGGGACGCATCTGGGGGTGCTGGACGGGCACGGGCGACAAGCAGGATGGCTATTTCCTGCTGGCGACGAGCGATGATGATGGCGCGACGTGGTCGAAGCCACGTCTGGCCGTCGGCGCGCGCACGGGACCCAAGCAGAAGCTCTTCGGAGCACTGATAGGGAATCTCTGGACCGATCCGAAAGGGCGCTTGTGGCTCTTTTTCGACCAGCAGCTCGGCGACCCGCAGAAACGGATCACGAACTGGTTCATCCGCTGTGATGATCCCGATGCGGCGGAGCCCGCGTGGAGCACGCCGGTGATGTTTGCGGAAGGCTGCACGCTGAACAAACCGACCGTACTTAAAGACGGCGCGTGGCTGCTGCCGGTGTCTGACTTTCACAAGAAAACGGCGCGTGTGTTTGAATCGCTCGACGAAGGCGCGTCCTGGAATGAGCGTGGCAGTGTGCAGTTCCCGGATTGGGAGTCCGACGAGCACATGACAGTGGAACTGAAGGACGGCCGCCTGTGGATGCTCGCCCGCACCCTTGGTCAGCCCTGCGAGAGTTTCTCCAGCGACCAAGGCAGGACGTGGAGCGTGCCGCGGCAGGCGGCGACTGTGCAAAACCTCAACGCGCGTTTCTTTTTGCGCCGGCTCAAATCAGGCCGCATTTTGCTCGTGAAGAATGGATCACCCGCCGAGCGCCTGCAAAAGCGCACACACATGAGCGCGTGGCTGTCCGAAGACGAAGGCCAGACGTGGAAGGGCGGCCTGCTGCTCGATGAGCGTAACGGGGTGTCATATCCCGATGGCTTCGAATCGCCCGACGGCCTCATCCACATTCTCTATGATTGGAACCGACACACCGACGCGGAGATCCTGCTGGCGAAGTTTCGCGAGGCCGACGTGCTCGCGGGTAAAGTCGTTTCGCAAGATGCCAAACTCCTCATGCTAGCAAACAAGGCGCGCCTGCCCGCATCCATTCGCCCCGATCCCACTCAGCCGTGGAAATGGGCCGCGCAAGCTGCCAAGGACGCAAAACAGGATTTCAACAGCATCCCCTTCGACGGGAAGACACCCAACAAACTCGCCTGCGACACTACCCTGCGCGAATTGCCAGATGGTTCCTGGGTGATGGCGATGCTCGGAGGAGGCGACACCGAGCCACGGCCAGAGAATCACGTCCTCCTGACGCGGAGCCACGACAAGGGCAAGACCTGGAGCCCGATGCAACCGCTCGACTTTGGGTTTCCGCGCGAGGGCAACACCATCGCCATGGTGCACAGCGAACTGATGGTCCTGAAAGATCGTTGCACCCTCTTCTTCGCGACGCACGACGGCACCTTCGCCGGTTGGAAGGAATGGATGACGCACAGCGAGGACAGTTGCCTCACCTGGAGTAAACCCGCACCCGCACCGGGTCGGTTGCATGACCGCACTTTCATCCGCAATCACATTCTTACCAAGGACGGGCGCATTTTGCTCCCTTTCCAGCACTACAAGCGTGTCAAGGAGACCAAGGCCATCGATGGTGGTCGCCGCCTCTCCGAACCCACCGACCCGCGCAACGGCATTCTCATGAGTGCCGACGGAGGCAAGACGTGGACGGAACACGGGGACATCCGCATCTCCAAGGACGACACCTATTACGGCTGGGCAGAAAACAACATCGCGGAACTCGCCGATGGCCGCATCGCCATGATCATCCGCGCCGACGGTCTGGGCAGAGCGCTCTACTATGCGGAGTCGAAAGACGGCGGTAAAACGTGGCCGGAGTTCGCCTTGAAGTCCGACATTCCCAACCCCGGATCGAAGGCCACGCTCTATCCGCTCGGCGGCGACACCCTCGCGCTGCTGCACAATCCGAATCCGAAGGGCCGTCAGCCGCTGGCGTTGTGGATCAGCTTCGACGGCATGAAGACGTGGCCGTATCAGCGCGTGCTCGTCGAACATTCCAGCGACGGTCCCGGACGCTCGTTAAACTACCCCGACGGCTTCGTCAGCGCGGACAAACAGTGGCTCCATTTCGCCTACGACGACAACCGCCACCGCGCCGTGCATTACTCCGCGAAGCTGCCGCCGCTGCCCTGATATTCGTCTCTCGCCGCCCCACTCATTCTTCACATCCAACCATGAAACGCACCCTCACACTCCTCACCGTCCTGCTGCTCGCACCGCTGGCCGCGCTTCACGCTGCCGAATCTCCGCGCACGCTTCGCGATGTGTATGCTCCCCTCTGGACCGGGAGACCGCCGTCGGATGCCGTCAGCGGACTGGTCCGCCTGGCGAATGGCGAACTGCGGCACTACGATTACGGCATCGATCCGACGCCGGAACTGCGTTTCCACCCAAACTTCCTGCCGACAAGTTACGTCTTCAGTCGCGATCAGGGACTGACTTGGGAGACGCAAAAAGTGCCGAATGGCCACTTTGGGGCGGATGCGTACAGCCCGGTCTCGGGCGAGTATCTGCGGCTGCAAGACAACAAAGATGGTGTTTACCTCATCAAGAGCAAAGGCGGCATTGATGGCGAATGGACGATGCGCCGACTATGGGAGATCCAGAAGCCCGGCTCGGAGCTGAACATTACCCCCACGATCATGTTCATCCGTGGTGGCAAGCGCGCGATCGTGCCGTGGAGCCACATTCTCCATAACACTCCCGAGCATCATCACCAAGCAGGCGTCCTCTTCTCGGATGATGATGGCGAGACTTGGCAGCGATCCAACTTGCTCGAAGCGCCGCCGCATCAGCCCGACCAGCGCGACCTGTCCGTGCGCTGGCAGAATGGAGCCACCGAGCCCACCGTGGTCGAGCTGCGCGATGGTCGCCTGTGGATGATCATCCGCACGTCGCTCGATTACCACTATCAGTCGTTCTCCGCCGATGGCGGGGCGACTTGGAGCCAGCCGGAGCCGTCGCTGTTTTATGGCACCCTCACCAGTCCCCGCATCGGCCGGCTCAAGGACGGGCGCTTGCTTTTCATTTGGAACAACACGACCCCGCTGCCGGAGTTTCCGAAGAACGACTTCACCGCGCCCTTCATCCAGGAGAGCGCGCAGAACGGGTTGGGTGAGGACGCATTCACCAATCGCGACGCCGTTCACGCCGCCATCTCCGATGACGACGGCAAGACTTGGCGCGGCTTCCGCGAGTTGTTCCTCAATGCCCGCCGCAACGATGGGAACTACGGCGAAACCGGTGGCCTCGATCGCAGTGTGCATCAGCCGCAGTTTGTGGAGGTGGAAAACGGACGTGTCGTTTTGTCCGTGGGCCAGCACTGGTTGCACCGCTCGTTGCTGGTGTTCGATCCCAACTGGCTGCTGGAGACGAAGCGCGATTGCGACTTCTCCAACGGTGTCGATGACTGGTCAGTGCAGGGTTACAAGAGGGGGATCCGCGGTCACTGTTCGTTCAACCGCTACGAGTCATCCACGCTCGTCCCGCATCCCGATGATGCCAAGCGGCGCGTCCTCAACGTGCGCAATTCCGGCCGCACCGACGCCATCTTGCCCCGCGGCGGCGCGACGTGGAATTTCCCGGCAGGCAATGCAGGCTTTGTGGAGATACGCATCCGGCTCCAAGAAGACTTCGGAGGCGCACGCCTCTGCCTGCTCAATCGCTGGCTGAACCCCACCGACCCCACCGTGGCATCGCTCGCGATGGGGCATCTCGATCTCGCCTCAGGAGGCAAACTCAAGCCGCAGCAATGGCACACCCTGAGATTCACCTGGAAGGACGTGTCCTTGTTGAGGAAAAGTTTGTTCCATCCCCCAATCCGAGTCGACGCGGAGATCGAAGTCACGCTGGATGGACAGCCATTCGGCAAGCTCCCGGTCACTCGCCAATCGCGCCATAGCATCAGCTACGTACATTTCCAATCCACATCTGAAACGCGCGACTCCGGCCTGCTCATCGAGTCGGTCCGCGCTGAAATAACTCAACCTTGATGGCTATGAAACCCCACCTCCCACTTTTCACCGCCCTGCTGCTCGCGCCGCTGGCCGAGCTGCATGCCGCCGATGCTCCGATGCCAAAGCCCAACATTCTGTTCGTCATCACCGACGACATCGGCTGGGGCGATTTCCGCTGCTACAACCCCGACGGCAAGATCCCCACGCCGGCCGCCGACAAGCTGGCCGCGACTGGCATGTGCTTCACCGATGCGCACACGTCCGGTGCCGTTTGCGCGCCGTCACGCTATTCCCTGCTAACCGGCAACTATCCTTGGCGCGGCCGCAAACCGGAGGGCGTATGGAACTTCACTGGCGGCTCAGATGTTCTGCCGGGGCAAAAGACCGTCGGCGCGATCCTGCACGAGGCCGGTTATCGCACGGCGCTCTATGGCAAGACGGGCATCGGTGCCGACTGCCCAACCAAACCGGGGAAGAACCCGAAGAAACTAGAATTTGATTGGACCCAACCGCTGCTCGAAGGGCCGGTTCAATGGGGCTTCGATTACTCCTACGTCTTGCTGCAAGGCCACCAAGGCGCTCCTTACATGTTCTTTGAGAATGGTCGTGTGGATGGCGACGTCTCCAAGATCGTCGAGGTCCCTCGTGTGAAGGACGACGTCAGCAAGGAGGACTTGGGATATAAAATCATGAATCGCGGCGGACCGAGCTTGCCGGATTGGGATTGCCGGCAGGTGGGCGAAAGTTTGCTGCGAAAGACAGAGACGTTTCTGGACGCCCACGCGGCCAGCAACAAGGCCGAAGGCCGTGAGCGCCCATTTTACATTCATCTCTCGACCGCCGGAGCACACACGCCCTATATGCCCCCCGATACGATCCGCGGAACTGCGGTGAAAGGGGTCTCCGGCATGACGGGTCACACCGATATGGTCGTCGAGGCGGACGTGGTCGTGGGCAAACTCGTCGAACTTCTCGAACGTCGCGGACTACTGGCCGACACGTTGATCGTGCTCACCAGCGACAACGGCGGCCTTACCCACGAACGCGAGTTCAAGCACGATGCCGTCAACGGCCTGCGCGGCAGCAAAGGTGCGGTGTGGGAGGGCGGCCATCGCGTGCCGCTGATCGTACGCTGGGGCGACGGCACGGCCTCTGGCTCGAAGATCGCACCGGGCAGCGTGCGTCATCAGTTGGTGGCCGTTCACGACTTGGTGGCGAGCTTTGCCGAACTGGCGGGCGCGAAGGCGGACCCGGACCAGATGCGCGACAGCATCAGCCTCGTCAGCGTGCTCACGGGCAAAGGTGGCGACGACCAGCCCGTGCGGCAGACGTTGCTTTCGCAAAGCGTCCATGGCGCTCCCGCCAAGATCGGCCCCGCGGCTTCGCCGATCCAAAAGGCAGGCGCGGTTCCTGATGACGACATGGCTCATTCGCTCAGGGATGGCGCATGGAAGTTGGTGTTCAACACGCAGAACGAAGTCGTGGCACTCTTCAATCTGGCCGCCGACCTCAGCGAAAAGAACAACCTGATCAACGCTCCCGAGCAGGCCACAAGAGTTGACCGGATGGTGAAACTCTACGCTGAGATTCGCCAGTCTAAGCGCAGCGGGTCCGCTGCTATGAACGACGAACGCAAATAGGCGGAACAAACCATGAAACAGACCCTCAAACTCCTCGCCGCCCTGCTGCTCGCGCCGCTGGCCGCAGTGCACGCAGCCGCGCGGCCCAACATCATCGTCATCCTCGCCGACGATCTCGGTTATGCCGACCTCGGCTGTTTTGGATCGAAGGCGATCAAGACGCCTCACCTGGATAGCATGGCGGCGGAGGGGTTGAAGCTCACGAGCTTTTACGCGCAACCCGTGTGCGGACCGAGCCGGGCTGCCTTGATGACGGGTTGTTTTCCCATGCGCGTCGCCGAGCCGGGCAATCGAAAGAACCAACACAACGTCCTGCACCCGCGCGAGGTAACGATGGCTGAGATTCTAAAGGACGCCGGCTACGCCACCGCGTGCATCGGCAAGTGGCACCTCGGCGCACGCACGTCGGACGGTTGGAACAATGCGACGATGCCCACCGCGCAGGGCTTCGACTATTTCTTCGGAACGCCGCTCTACAACGGCCTCACGCCGACGGTCGAGGGCAACGCCATGCGCAGCCAGATACTCCGCAACACCGAGGTCGTGGTGAATGAGGTGCAGGCCTGGGATCACATCACGCAGGACTACACGCACGAGGCATTGAAGTTCATCCGCGCCAATCGCGCAAAGCCCTTCTTCCTCTACCTCGCGCACAACATGCCGCACATCCCACTCGGCGCATCGGAGAACTTCAAAGGCAAGAGTGCCGGCGGCCCGTTTGGTGATGCGGTGGAGGAGATCGACTGGTCGTGCGGTGAAATCTTTAAAGCGCTCAAGGAACTAGGCCTCGACGAACACACGCTCATCGTCTTCACCTCCGACAACGGCCCGTGGATCGAGACCACTGACGGCATGAAGCCCGGCGGCCAGCCGTTCATCCCGCGCGACCACTCGGGCAATGCCGAGCCGTTGCGAGGCTACAAGATGGTTACCTGGGACGGTGGCTTTCGCGTGCCGTGCGTCGTGCGTTGGCCGGGAAACATCCCCGCCGGCTCTGTGAGCGACGAACTCACCAGCACCCTCGATTTGCTGCCGACGTTTGCCGCGCTCGCCGGCACGAACCCGCCTGCCGATCGCAAGCTTGACGGCCTCGACCTCGGTGCCTTCCTGCGCGCGCCCTCCGGCAAGTCGCCACGTGCCGATTTTCTGTTCTACAGCTACACGCACCTCCAGGCCGTGCGCGACGCACGTTGGAAGTTGGTTCTGCCGCGCCCCGAGTATCCCAAATGGACGG
>JBILUQ010000161.1:0-8769 GCA_044370935.1 Chthoniobacteraceae bacterium | reverse complement strand
ATTTTTCCCCGCAACACTTCGCGGATCGCACCAGCTAACCGGCCGACCGATTCGCTCTTCATCACATACCCGCGCGCCCCGGCCCGGAGCACCCGGGGCGCGTAATGCGGTTCGTCATGCATCGACACTACGAGGATGGGAATTCTCGGGTACATCGCCCGCAGATCTTTAATGAGTTCAAGCCCGCCTTTTCCGGGAAGATTAAGATCCGTAAGGATCAAGTCGGGCCGGCAATTCTCCACCACGGCCATGGCCTCGTGCGGTTCAGCGGCTTCGCCGCAGACGACCATGTCATTCTGAGCATTGATGAACTGGGCGAGCCCCATCCTCATGAAGGGATGATCGTCGACGAGCACAATGCGTTTTGGGGCGGCGCCTGAGTTGGTTTCGTATGGCATTTAAGTTGGATTCACCTAGGGGTTACCCTAGCAATATCGGATCCGCCTCCGAAAACCGCCGTATGTCCCTCGTACGCCCCGATTCCCGCCCCTACCGAGGACGGATTGCACCGTCGCCAAGCGGCCGCCTGCACCTAGGGCATGCAGCCACCTTTCTTACCGCGGCCGCAAGGGCTGCAAGGGCCGGAGGGACGCTCATTTATAGGGACGACGACCTCGACCGCGATCGCTGCAAGCCGGAGTTCGTGCAGGCCGCCTTGGATGACATGCATTGGCTTGGGATTGAATGGCATGAGGGTCCAGACCGAGGCGGGCCAAACGCCCCCTACGCCCAAAGCGCAAGGATTGACCTCTACAAGGAGGCTTTTGAAACCCTCCGGCAGCGGGGCCTGATCTACCCGTGCTCGTGCACGCGGAGCGAAGTGGCAAGGGCCCTCAGCGCTCCGCATCCTCTGGATGAAGAGCCGGTTTATCCCGGGACCTGCCGCCCGCACACTCCAACGGCCTTCGAAACGCCACGAAACGGAATCAACTGGCGGTTCCGGATTCCGGCCCGCGAACCGCTCACCTTCAACGACCTCGCCGAGGGCGAACAAGCCGCAGTTGCGCGCGAGGACTTCGGCGATTTTTTGATTTGGAGAAAGGACGACTTTCCTTCCTATCAACTGGCCTCTGCAGTGGATGATGCGCTGATGGGGATCACAGAAATCGTCAGGGGCCGCGACCTGATCGCAAGCACGTTTCGACAGATTCTAGTCTGGCGCGCCTTGGAGCATCCAGAGCCCGCATTTTACCATTGCCCGCTGCTCACCGACGCATCAGGAAAGCGACTTGCCAAACGCGATGACGCCCTGTCGATCCACGCGTTGCGCAACAGGGGACGAACCGCAGAAGAATTGATCAGCGAAATCGAAAACAACCTGCGGCAACTGCGAGCAGTGCAATGAAGAAAGGGATTGCGACTCAATCGATTCTCCAAGGACAAAACCACGCTGACTAAGCGAGCGCTACTCCAACATCTCCCACCACTTGCTCCGATAGTTGGGCGTTCCGCGCGATGTGAGCCCCCGCTATGTCCTCGAGTTCGACGAGCGACGCAATGCCCGAGAACAGCGAGCGAAGATATTTCGCTTCGGGAAATCCGCGGGAATAAGCCATCAGCCTGGAACGCATGCATTGCATGGCAATAGTCTCATTGCCGATGCGCTTAGCGCCGTCCCGACAATGCCGCACTATATGTTTCCACCGGTCCTCCAAGGGAGGCTCCTCGATAAGGGTTCCCGTTTTTAGGAACTCTTGGATCTGGGCAAAAACCCAAGGAGCACTCATCGCGGCACGGCCAAGCATGACGCCCGCAACTCCCAGAGCGCGTTTCTGCGCAACATCTTCAGGCGATTGAATGTCCCCGTTGCCGATCACTGGGATTTGAACGGACTGGGCCACCTTGCCGATGACTTCCCAATCAGCGAGCCCTGAATAGCCCTGTTCCTTGGTGCGACCGTGAACCGCGAGGGCTTGGATGCCGCAGTCCTCCAAAAGACGAGCCGTTGTGAGCGCGTTGATGTTTTTGTGATCCCAGCCGATACGGATTTTGGCAGTGACCGGGTGCGGGGCAACAGCCTTCACCACAGCGCGCGCGACTTTCTCAAGCAGGGGGCAATCCTTTAGCAGAGCAGAGCCGCCGTTTTTGGATACGACCTTGTTGACCGGACAACCAAAGTTGAGGTCAATGAAGTCGGGATTTTTCCACTCGCACACCATCTGCGCAGCGCGGCCAAGATGATCGGGATCCGCACCGAAAAGCTGAATCCCCAGGGGGCGCTCGGCTTCGGTAAATTCGAGATACTCGAGGGTCCGCGCATTGCGCCTGAAAATTCCCTCAGCTGCGACGAATTCAGTCACGACGACGTCAGCGCCGAATTCCTTGCAGTAACCGCGGAAAAGCGTGTCCGTAATCCCAGCCATCGGAGCTACATAAAGAGGAAAACGGTCTTTGAACCACGGAAGCATTCCGCAACATATCCGCGGACGCAGAGCAGGGCAAGAAACCGAAAACCCATCCAACTGGGTGCAGCAAAGCGAATTTCCCAACGTCGCTCGGTGCTATGAACCGAGCCTCACATTATTACCCATCATCAAACTCATGAAACTCTCTGTTTTTTCAATCTCCGCCCTGTGCGCCCTTGGCGTGAGCTCCCATGCAGGCCAGGCCGATGCCCGCCTGCAATCGCGCGCCACCAAAAACCATCAGAATCAGAACGAAGCGTTCGCTGCTGAGGAACTCCAAATTGATGCCTTTGCCATCGCAGGCGTGGGCAATCATGCCGGCCCCTTCCGCAGAGACGCATACGGTCTGGGCTTGGGGGCGGCCTACTTTCCAACCCTCAACTTCGGACTCGGAATCGACGGTGCATGGCTCCGGGGCGATGAAAACTCAACTCGAGGCACAGGCAAGGTGGACCTAGGGCAATTTTCAGCCAGCGTCATTCTACGTATGCCACTCCAAGACCTGCGTCTCGCTCCCTACGGGTTTGCCGGAGGCGGCGTGACCACGGGGGCGTCCACCATTGGCAGTGTGCACTTGGGTGCTGGGCTCGAATACCGGATTGTGCCGAACCAAATCGGTCTGTTTGGTGACACCCGCTGGACCTATTACGGCGACCGCTTCTCCCGCGCGGACGTGAACAACTTCCAATTCAGGGCGGGGCTGAAGTTTGTTTTCTAGACAAAAAAACGCTCTCAAGAGCATTGCAAAAACAAAGGCGCAACCTCGAACAGGGTTGCGCCTTTCATTTTGACTGAAGCTGGGTTCAGACAAAAAAAGAGGACGGAACGATCGTTGGATCATTCCGCCCTCCGATGAATTCAACTGATGTCCGGAGTTTATTTCTCAGTCTGCTCTTTCGCCTGCAGCCAGCCGCTGATTCCAGCGGAGAGATGCTTCACATTGGTGTAACCAAGTTTCGCTGCAGCATTCGCTGCGCGAGTATAGGCGTTGCAGGAGGGTCCGCCGCAATAGGCGACGATCAATGTGCTTTTATCCGCTGGTAACGCAGCTGCGATATCACCGGAGATTTTGGTGTAATCAAGCGCTGATGGAACGTGACCTGATTTGTAGGACTCGGCTCCGTTTACATCGATAACCACCACCTTTTTCTCGGCAATCGCCTTCTTGAGTTCGGCGATGCTGATGTCAGGAAAATCACCTGCGAACAGGGCTACGGGTGAGAGCGCAAAAGCGCACAGAACGGCGAGAAGTTTTTTCATAATCGATTAGCTGCTTTTTCTATTTCGTTGTTTTGGGGTTCACTCAAAAGGGACCGACGATAGAAGCGAGGCTTGTTAAGGAACAAACCTGCCTCCGTCCTTTATTCTCAGACCGAGCTTGGAGACCTTTGTCTCCACTCCCCGCCCAGAACAGTCGGCTCTCCTACATCTGGAATCTTTCATCGCGAAAATTCTTAGCACAAGCAAACTGATCGCAATCACAGCCCCGCCGTTCCGGCCCCTCTGCGGTGTCAGTTACTCTTGAGTCAACGGGCCGGATACAGATTCGTCCACAGGATTGTCACCCTCTGACTATCGCCAGACTGCCACGACAAACCAAACGACCATCCCCACCCCAACAAAAAACCTGCCGGCCCTGCCCCCCGCCCCCCCCAGCACCGTCCCCCAGCAAACTCGCAGTGCTTCAGGAAGCCTCTTGCCGGCTGCCAGTTCCCCCGAAATCACCCCGAGGGGCGGGCCTAGAATCAGCCCCGGCAAACTAAAAAAAAGCCCCACCAACAGGCCTGCAACGGCTCCGTAAATGCCCAGCTTGCTTGCCCCAAACCTATTAGCTCCGAACACCATCGTGACAAAGTCGATCAGATACGACACCGCAACCAATCCACCCATGCCGATGAGGGTTGCCGCCCCCAGATGGGTTTGAGGGGTGGCCAAAAGCCACTCATAGAGGAGTGCCCCGCCAAGGATCAGGCCAGTGCCCGGCAACAGGGGCAGAATCGTACCAGCCAAGCCCACAAACATGAGCAACCCAACCAGAAACCAGTAAACCTGCGAAAGATGCATGCTGGGAGAACATTGGCCTGAAACCCTCGGGCGTCAACGAGGGTTTAGGATTGCCCAAAAAGCGGCGTCCTTTTAACCCTATCTCCTCTGAATTCATCGGAGACCCAAAACAAGCGTTATCATTATGGCTATTCCAACCGGCACCAAAGCACCCGAGTTTTCACTCAAGACCAAAACGGCCGAAGGCCTGCAAGACATCAAGCTTTCCGACAATTTCGGCCGCAAAAACACCGTCCTCCTTTTTGTGCCGCTGGCATTCACGGGAGTTTGCACCAAGGAACTGTGCGATGTCAGCGCCGGTCTGAGCGCCTACGAATCCCTTAACGCACAGGTGATTGGGATCAGTGTGGACAGCCCCTTTGCCCAGGAAGCATGGGCTCAAAAAGAGTCCATCACCATCCCCCTCGCAAGCGACCTGAACAAGGAAGTGGCGAAAGCATACGACGTGCTTCTCCCTGATCTCGTTGGGATTGGCTCGGCCTCAGCCCGGGCAGCCTTCGTGATCGACAAGGAAGGAATCATACGTTACTCAGAGCAAACACCTACGCCTCTTGAGCTTCCAACCTTCGAAGCCATCAAGGCAACCCTCGCCCAACTCGCCTAGGTCTCCCTGAGCTGAGAGTCAATCGATCGCCCCGACCCTCCGGCAACCCCGGAGGGTCTTTTTTTTGCAAAAAGCCGCGCTTTTTAACCCGGAATTCCTCCCAAAGCTTGCGAGCCACCCTAACCTTGGCTTTTCCTTCTGATACCTAACCATGAGCAACGACCTTTTCCACCCTCACTCCTTCCAAACCGGCTCGGGGAAAGCCGCAAAGTTTTACTCGCTTCCCGCGCTGGAAGCGGACGGGATCGGGCCGATTTCGCGCCTCCCCGTATCCATCAGAGTCGTTCTTGAATCCGTGCTTCGCAATTGCGATGGGAAAAAAGTCCTCGCCGAAGACGTGCGAACGCTCGCGAACTGGAACGCCAAGGCTCCCAAGCAGGTTGAGATCCCATTCGTGGTTGCGCGAATCGTGCTCCAGGATTTCACCGGCGTGCCGCTTCTTGTGGACCTCGCTGCCATGCGCTCAGCCGTATCAAGAATGGGACGCGACGCGAAAATCATCGAACCGCTCGTGCCGGTGGATCTCGTAGTGGACCATTCGGTGCAGGTGGATTACTTCGGATCAAGCTCAGCCCTTGAACAAAACCTCGACCTTGAGTTCAAACGCAACCGCGAACGTTACCAGCTTTTGAAATGGGGCCAGCAGGCCTTCAAAACATTCGGGGTCGTCCCACCTGGAATCGGTATCGTCCATCAGGTGAACTTGGAATATCTGGCAAAGGGCGTTCTGGAGAGAGACGGCGTTTACTTCCCGGACACTCTCGTTGGAACGGATTCACACACCACGATGATCAACGGCCTTGGAGTCGTGGGATGGGGCGTCGGCGGCATCGAAGCCGAGGCGGGCATGCTCGGGCAGCCAGTGTATTTCCTCACCCCGGAAGTCGTCGGAGTGCACCTCACTGGCGCTCTTTCCGAAGGCGTCACCGCGACCGATCTGGTGCTTCAAGTCACCCAAATGCTTCGCAAAGCAAAGGTCGTCGGGAAGTTCGTCGAGTTCTTCGGCCCCGGTGCCCAGAGCCTGCCCGTGGTAGATCGCGCAACCATTGCAAACATGGCTCCCGAATACGGCGCGACCATGGGATTCTTCCCAGTGGATGAACAAACCGTGCAGTACCTGCGCGACACCGGCCGCACCGAAGAACACTGCAAAACATTCGAAGCCTACTACCGCGCACAGGGTCTCTGGGGAGTGCCAAACAAGGGACAAATTGATTTCAGCATCGAACTCGAACTCGACCTCGCTTCGGTTGTTCCAGCGGTGGCGGGACCCAAGCGGCCACAGGACCGCATCGATCTACCAAAGCTTAAAGAAACGTTCGGTTCCCTCTTCGCCAAACCGATCCCAGACGGTGGGTACGGCAAGTCATCTGCGGACCTCCCCACGCGCCACGCGGTTCATCTGGAGGGCAGCGAACCCGCGGCAAGGGCATACCACGATTCCGACGTGGAAGTCGGTCACGGCAGCGTCCTCATCGCGGCTATCACCAGTTGCACAAACACGAGCAACCCGAGCGTGATGCTAGCCGCCGGCCTGCTTGCGAAAAAAGCTGTGGAACGCGGACTCAAGGTGAGCCCAGCGGTCAAAACCTCCCTCGGACCAGGCTCCCGCGTTGTGGCGGATTACCTGGACCGCACCAAACTGCAACCCTATCTCGATCAACTCGGATTCCAAGTCGTCGGATTCGGCTGCACGACTTGCATCGGCAACTCGGGCCCGCTTCATCCGAAAATCGAGGAAGCCATCGTTCAAAAAGATCTCGTCGCCGCCAGCGTTCTTTCGGGCAACCGGAACTTCGAAGCTCGCGTACACCAGAATATCAAAGCGAACTTCCTCATGTCGCCTCCGCTTGTGGTCGCATTCGCGCTCGCGGGGACAGTGGACATCAACCTCTCCACAGACCCAATCGGAAACGGATCAGACGGAAAGCCGGTTTACCTCAAGGAAATCTGGCCCTCGCTTGCCGAGGTGAAGACCGCGATGGCGTCGGCTCTTTCTCCGGAATCCTTCCGCCGCCTCTACACGGATTTCGCGAGCCAGAATCCGAAGTGGAATGAGATCCCATCCTCTACCGGCGAAATCTACAACTGGGACAAGGACAGCACCTACATCCAGGAACCGCCTTTCTTCACGAATTTCTCACTGGAGGCAGGACACATTCACGAGATCAAGGGAGCAAGGCCGCTTGGAATTTTCGGCGACTCGGTGACTACCGACCACATCTCACCTGCAGGCGCGATCAAGAAAAGCTCTCCGGCGGGCGGCTTCCTAACGGATCACGGTGTGACGTTTGAGGACTTCAATAGCTACGGCTCACGTCGCGGGAACGACCGGATCATGACGCGCGGCACGTTCGCAAACGTGCGCATCAAAAATTTGATGGCCCCCGGCACCGAAGGTGGAGTGACCATTCACCATCCATCCGGCGAACAACTGGCGATCTATAATGCCGCCATCCGCTATCAGAAAGACCACACGCCGCTGGTGATTTTTGCGGGTCAGGAGTACGGCACAGGCTCATCCCGCGATTGGGCAGCAAAAGGCACCTGCTTGCTCGGCGTAAAAGCCGTGGTCGCCCAGAGCTTCGAGCGCATCCACCGCTCAAACCTCGTCGGCATGGGTGTTCTGCCTCTGCAGTTCCCCGAGGGCATGAGCGCACAGTCCCTCGGATTGGATGGATCCGAGACCTTTGACTTCACGGGACTCGATGACGAAATCAAGCCGATGAGCACTGTGACACTGCATATTCACCGGGCTAACGGCAAAACCGAATCCGTCGCGCTGCGCAGTCGCATCGACACTGCGATCGAAGTGGATTACTACCGCCACGGCGGCATCCTGCCCTTCGTGCTGCGCCAACTGCTGGCGTAAACAGTAGGCGTATCCTTATCAACCCACCCGCCCGGCGCCTTCCCTCGAGGGCGTCGAGGCGGATCGCCTCAAGCGGCGCAAACCGCTTCCGCGGCGAGATAGAGGGTTTATCGGCGTGGCAGTGCGTTGAGTTTTGTACTTTAGAAAACCGTCGGTGTGGCGGCGCCTCCTGCATCAAACTGGATGCAAACTTCACTCGCCTGATCCATCCACGGTTTTGAGTTCAGCGGGCCTGTGAAACCAAACCCACGAACACCCGCATCAGCTCCGCCTCCTTCCTCCCGGGCGCAGACTCGACGCCGCTGGCAACATCGACAGCGTAGGGTCGCACGGCAGCCACGGCCTCCTGCACATTCGCCGGAGTAAGCCCTCCAGCCAAAGTGATATTTAACCGAGGAAACCGCTCCACCGCCTTCCTCGCCATCGCCATATCGGCCAAAACTCCAGTGCCGCCGTAAGCCCCGGCAACGGCCGCATCCACGAGCACACTCGAAGTCGACCAACCGTCCAGCTTTTCCAAATCCTCAGCATTGCCAAGACGCACCGCGCGGATGAACGGAAACCCAGTCTTTGAAAACCGCTCGCAGTATTCAACCGACTCGTCCCCGTGAAACTGCAGCGCATCAACCCAAGGCAACTGAGCAATCGCCAGAGCCTCCTCCAACGGCTTGTTGATGCACAGCGCCACCCTCGTCACAAACGCCGGCGAATCCCCCATCCAGCCGCCGGCAGCGTGGATGTCCATGTACCGCTTGCTCCCCTCCCACGTGTTGAAGCCCAAGGCATCCGCTCCCGCTAAAACCGCAGCCAGCGCATCATCACGG
>JBILUQ010000160.1:0-8814 GCA_044370935.1 Chthoniobacteraceae bacterium | reverse complement strand
AAAAGCCATGAAACACATCCTCGTCCTCACTTTTCTGCGCGCCCTGATGCTCGCGCCGCCTGCCTTGTTCGCACAAGCCAAGCCCGAAGTTGCTAACGCTTCGACGGCTGCGAAACGGGCAAGTGAGTCCGCCCCCGCCCGAACGGAAGGCGCTATGGCAGCAGCAACGCGAGGCTTTAATGCGCCCCCGCGACAATCACGCGCGAGCTGCGCAAACGCCGTGAAAAGCAATTTCTACCAATCACAAATTCAACCCCGCGCGCTTAAAGACGCTTCCGCCTGAGCCGAAAAATGAGCCTCTAAACAGCCATGAAAGCTACCCTTACTGTTGCCCGCTTTTTTTTGAAATCCGTTTGGCAGGCTTTCTTGCTGCGCTCGATTCTCACCGCTCTACTACTCGCGCCGCTGGCGGCTTTGAACGCGGCCGAGTTAAGGCTCCCCTCGATCTTCTCGGATCACATGGTGCTGCAATGCGCCAAGGCAGTCCCCGTGTGGGGCTGGGCGGAGGCGGGTGAGCAGATCGTCGTGGAGTTCGCCGGGCAGACCAAGACCACCACTGCGAATGCGGATGGCAAGTGGACACTAAAACTCGATGCCCTCGAAGCCAGCGCGGACTCCCGCGAAATGGTCGTGCAATCGCCGACCCGGAATCGCAGCGTGAAGATCGCGGACGTGATCGTGGGCGAAGTCTGGGCGGGCAGCGGACAGTCGAACATGGAGTTCGACATGAAGGCGATCACGAACACGGCTGCTGAGATCGAAGCCTCGGCGAACCCGAACCTACGGCAGTTTCACGTCTTGAAGAATCCTTCCTCAAGGACACCGGCGGACGATGTGCAGGGCTATTGGACCATAGCGCGACCGGGCACCACGGAGGATTTTATCGCGGCGGGCTACTACTTCGCCAAAAGCATCCAGCGTGAACTGAAGACGCCAGTTGGGCTCATCAAAGTGTGTTGGGGAGGATCGAAGGTGGAGCCTTGGATCAGTCCGGACTCGCTCGCCAGCGTGCCAGAACTGGCGGCCGCCGTGAACAACATGGATGCGATGAGCGAGCGCAACAAAAGCGCCTTTCGCGACTGGTTGAAACAAGCTCAACGCGAGGATCGACCCGCTGTCGATGTGGCGCCGTTTACCAGCGGGCCGGTGTCGCAAGACCACGGCTGGGTGGCGGTGAAGGACAGCGGGCCGGTGTCGGATCCTTCCTTGCCAAAACTCGGCGCATTTTGGTTTCGCAAGGAGATCGCGCTGAATGCGCGGCAGACCGGTGCGGCGCAGGTATTGCAGTTCGGTCCCTCGGCGCAATTCGATCGCGTGTATTGGAACGGCACGCTTATCGGCGAGCGCACAGTGGACAGTTTCACCGGTCTTACCAACGTGCGGCATTACTTGATTCCACCCACAGTTGTGAAGGAAGGCGTGAATCACTTGGCCGTGCGCATCTTCGCACCAGCCGAGCCGCCGGGATTCAGTTGGGTTCCAAGCGTGGGCAGCACAAAGATACCCGGCGGCTGGATGGCGAAGGCAGAATATGAACTGCCGCCGCTCGAACCCGCCGCTAAGGAAAAGGTCCCGCCACTTACCGGTCAGCACGTTCTACCTGGGCGACTATTCCAAGGCATGGTGCATCCTATCCTGCCGTATGCCATTCGCGGCGTGCTCTGGTATCAGGGCGAATCAAACGTTGGCAGCGCCAGCCTCTACCGAACCTCTTTCCCCCTGCTCATGCAGGACTGGCGGCAGCACTGGCAGCAGGGCGATTTTCCGTTCTACTACTGCCAGCTCGCCAACTACCGCGCGAAGACGGACCAGCCAGGAGATAGCGTGTGGGCGGATTTGCGCGAGGCTCAGGCGAAGACGCTCTCGGTGCCCAACACGGGAATGGCGGTGCTCATCGACACCGGCGAGTCCGAAGACATCCATCCGCAAAGCAAGCAGGTGGCCGGTGAACGCCTCGCGCGGATCGCGCTCGCGAAAACGTATGGCCGCGATGTGGTGGATTCAGGTCCTGTTTACACGTCAATGAAGGTCGAGGGCAGCGCCATTCGGTTGCACTTTGACCACCTCGGCGGCGGACTCATCGCAAAGGAAGTACCCGCCACCTACGACGTGATGCGCAAGGCCGGCAAAGCCGCGCCGCTCGTGCGCAACAGCCCGCACAGCCAACTCGAAGGTTTCGCGATTTGCGGGGCAGACAAGAAATGGGTCTGGGCCGATGCAAAGATCGACGGCGACACAGTGATGGTCTATTCAACTCAAGTGGCCACGCCCATCGCCGTGCGCTACGCGTGGGCGGACAATCCCTCCTGCAATCTCTACAACCACGCCGGTCTTCCCGCCTCACCCTTTCGCACGGATGATTTTGCCTGTGCCACCGCCAGCCCCGTGCCGCCAACCAAACCCTCGGCCATCTCCAAACCAACCCTGCCAAGTCCACTCGCGCCATCTCCGGGGATGAGCCTCTCGACCACCCCAACGCCGCGAACGGAGAATCCCGGATGGATGAAGATCGTCGAGCGGCAGGCGGCGACGGCCGAGCCAGGCCGGTGGGATCTTGTTTTGATTGGCGACTCGATCACCGCAGGCTGGCAGAGCGGTGCCCCTGCTGAGATTTGGGAGAAACACTTTCCCGCCTACCGGACCCTGAACCTCGGCATCGCCTCGGATAAAACAGAGAACGTGCTGTGGCGGCTCGCCTTCCCAGGAACGCTCGATGGCTACCAGCCCAAGCTCTTCATCCTTATGATCGGCACCAACAACACAGGGCATCGTTTCGGCACCGAGACCGCCGACGACACCGCCGAGGGCGTCCGCGCGATCCTCGACATTCTGGCCGCCAAGGCCCCCGGAACCAAAGTCCTCCTGCTCGCGATTCTTCCCCGGGGCGAAGCCATCAAACGCCAGCGCAACGACGAAGTGAACCGGCAGATCGAGAAGCTTGCTGATCAAAAGCAGGTCTTCTGGCTCGACCTCAGCAAACATTTCCTCGAAACCGACGGCACCCTTTCCACGCGGTTGTTCCAGGACGAGAAGCCCTACCCCATCCACCTCGACGCCGCGGGCTATGAAGCTTGGGCGAAGGCCATGCAACCGAAGATCAAAGAGTTAATTGAGAAATGAAATCCACGGTCGTCGTTACCTGCGCTCTTTTGAAATCAGCTTGTCGCGCCGTCTTGCTGCGCTCGGCTCTCGCGGCAGTCCTGCTTGCCCGACTCCATACCGCCGACGCAGCAACCCGCTCAAAGCCTAACATCCTTCTCATTCTCGCCGACGACATGGGCTGGGGTGATTTACGTTGCCATGGCAATGCAAAGCTCTCCACGCCCTCGCTCGACAGACTCAGAACACAGAGCGTAGAACTCGAGCATTTCCACGTCAGCCCCATCTGCTCGCCGACGCGCGCCTCTTTGCTCACGGGCCGGCATCATGCGCGGCTCCATGTGATCAATACTTCGGACGGCCTCGAAGTGATGCATGGCGATGAAACCACTCTCGCAGAGGCGCTAAAGCCTGCGGGCTATGTCTCCGGCTGCTTTGGCAAGTGGCACAACGGCTCCAACCATCCCTCCACCGCGCGCGGCCAGGGCTTCGACGAGTTCTTCGGCTTCAGCGGCGGCTTCTTCTCCAACTACTTCGATCCACAGCTCGAGCACAACGGGGCCAGCACGCCGACGAAAGGATTCATCACGGATGTGCTCGCCGATGCAGCCATGAGTTTCATCGAACAAAACAGCGCGCAGCCGTTCTTTTGCTACGTGCCGTTTAATGCCTGTCATTCGCCGATGCAGGCGCCTCAGGACTTGTTCGAGAAATATCGCACCGCCGGCTTCGAGCCCAAGGACGCGGCGGTCTACGCGATGATAGAGAACCTCGACCGGAACGTCGGTCGGATCCTGCAAAAGCTCGATCAGACCGGCCTTTCAGCGAATACCATCGTCCTGTTCACAACCGACAATGGCCCAAACACCGCCCGCTACAACGGAGGCATGAGAGGCGGCAAAGGCAGCGTCTTTGAGGGTGGTCTGCGGGTCCCGTGCTTCATTCGCTGGCCGGACAAATTGAAGGCCGGCAGCCGCGTCCCCGAAATCACGCAGCATGTCGATGTTCTGCCCACGCTGCTCGAACTCGCCGCCGTGCCTTTGCCGAAACGCCAACCCCTCGACGGAGTCAGCCTCGTACCGCTCCTGCAAGGCAAGGCATCTTCATGGCCACAGCGCATCCTCTTCGACCTCACCGGGCGTGGGGGCAAAGACGGAACGCCGATCCCCGAGTATCCCGGCACTGCGAGAACGGAAACGCATCGGTGGGCGCATGACGGCAAGCAGGCCATGCTTTTCGACGTGCGCAATGATCCCGGCGAAAAGAGCAACCTCGCCGCACAGCAACCCGCCCTCGCCGCCGAGATGGAAAAGGCCTATCTGGGTTGGTTTCACGAAGTCACAGCGCCCAGCGGGGGCAAGGTCGCACGTTTTCCCATCACCCTGACCCAGGGGACCGATTTGCCCATTCCCAATGCCGCCCGCATTGGCGGCGCGCAACTCTTCGGGAAGGGCTGGGACTACGACTGGGCGACTTTTCCCACGACAGCCGCCGCGATGGCCTGGCATCTCTCTGTGCCCGTGGCTGGACGCTACGAAGTGAGCGCAATGCACACTGCCAAAGAGACAGGCGGCGAAGTCCGCGTCACCGTCTGCGATTCCGCAGTCCACAGCACTGTCACCACCGTCTATGATCCGCCGGAAATTGCGCGCCGCGATCTTATCCCGCGGTGGGAAGTCCCGGACAAAGTCTTCAAGCCTCTGGGCATCGGCACGATCACCATCTCCGCAGGATCGCACGACCTCCAAGTCACCGCGGCTCCCGGCATTGAAATTCAAGCCGTGCGCTTGAAGCGGTTGAACTAACCGCCAGCCATGAAACACACGCTCCACCTTCTCACCGCCCTGCTGCTCGCGCCGTTGTCCGCAATGCATGCGCCAGCAGCCGAAGGGGCATGGCGTCCTTACGAGGTGTATGAGCCCGTCATCGACGTCATCGGCACGTTCGGCGACAGCCGGGTTTCGGTCCGACTGGTTCATGAAGACGGCGCGATCTATCTGTGCGGGCAGAACACCAAACAAACCTGCGGCCCGCTGACCCCGGAGTGGAACACGGTCTTTGGGATACCACTGAATCCTAAGTTTGACGCATTTTCCGATACTCGGTCGGGGTCGAACCTGTGCGCCGTTTAAACTGCTCGGCAAAGCTGCTGGCATCAACAAAGCCTGTTTTGGAGGCGATCTCAGCGGCGCTGAGGTGGCTTTCCGTCAGGAGTCGCATCGCTGCCAAGATGCGTGTTTTGATCAGGAATTCCTGCGGGCTGACTCCAAAAGCAGATTGGAAGCGGCGCTGCAGATTGCGGAGCGTGAGCCCGCATGACTCGGCCACTACCCTGAGGGATATGTTTTTGGCAAAGTCCCGACGGATAACCCCAACGGCACGCGAGACGGTTTGCATCAGGGGGAGTTTCATCTCGTGCTCAGCTGCTCGGCGGAGAACGCCCATGATACCGACGGGTTGTTGGAAGGCGTCGAAAAGCGGCAACTTTGTGACAACGTACCAGTCGGGAAGCCCCTGACTGTCAAACCACAGCTCCAAGCGCTCGATCCGCTGCGCCTCCCCGGAAAGCAGACGCCGATCGTCGTGTACATAGTTTACCGCCATGTTAGCCGGGTTGATGTCAAAGTCCGTAAGGCCAAGCATCTCTCTTTCATTCTGCATCTGATAACGTTGCAGGATTCCACAGCTGACAAACATGGCGCGCCCGAACCGATCTTTGGCGAAGAATTCCACACCCGGAATACAGTCAAAGATTCGGTGAAAGTGGGCTCCTGGATCGAGCTGGCCAAGCCACGCCTTCCGATCCCTCTCCAATGCTTTGATCTCGCGTGCCGCTCGCGGTCTCCAGTTAAGACGGGGCTGAAAAGGGTGCGCATTTGGCATAGTCTTTGTCGCCACGTTGCGACGCGATGCTGCTAGTTTCAAGCATGACTTTGGATGCTCACTCCATTTCCGCTTACCCTCTTCTCTCCATCGAGATCGGGGGAACGAAATTGCAGTTGGTCGTGGGCAACCGGGAGGGTCTCATATTGGCAAGGCGGCGCTTTAGCGTGGAGAAGGACCACGATGCGGAGGGGATTCGCGAGTGCATCAAAGCGGCATTGCCTGAGCTTCTGAAGCAGTGGATGCCGAAGGGGATTGGCGTGGCCTACGGCGGGCCGGTGAATTGGCGCACGGGGCGGATCGTGAAGTCCTACCAGGTCACCGGCTGGAACGATTTTCCTTTGGCAGAATGGCTCCACGATCTGTCGGGGTTGCCGGTGTTTGTTGAGAACGATGCGAATGTCGAGGCGCTGGGAGAGGCGCTGGGAGAGGCGCTGGGAGAGGCGCCGGGCGAGGCGGGACGCGGGTGCGAGCCGTGGCGTGAGGCGGTAGCGCGGCACCTGCGGCACTTCGTGATGGATGCCTTTCAACCTCGACCGCGTGTGGCTCTTTCCGCATTGCGTGGGGACGCAGTGCCTGTCGGTGCACTCACCTTTGCTGTGTAACGCTCTCTTTCGCAGAACCCCACCTCACCACAAAAAGTCATGCAACTCTGGCTCAAAGAATATGTCTCCGCGCAGCACAAAGCCCTCGATAGCGTCCCGCTCGACGGCGTGGAGCGACTTATCCAAACCGTTCGCGCAGCCTGGCTACGCGACCAGCAAATTTTCGCCATCGACAATGGCGGCAGCGCAGCGAATGCCTCGCACTTTGCAACGGATCTGGGCAAAGGTTCGTCCGACAAGCTGCCCCGGCGTGTCCGTGTGCTCTCGCTCACTGACAACGTAGCGTGGCTCACCGCGCTGGGGAATGATTACAGCTACGACGACGCCTTTCTGCGGCAATTGCAAAACTACGCGCGCAGTGGCGATGTGCTTCTGGCGGCCAGCGTGAGCGGCAACTCCCAAAACCTGTTCAAAGCCTTTGCATGGGCGAACGCGCACGGGCTCGAAACCGTCGCCATTGTTGGTGCGAAGCGCGGTAAGCTCGCGGAAACAGCGAGGCAAACGCTGGTCATCGAGGACACGCACTACGGCCGCGTGGAGGACGTGCAGATGCACATCCTCCACATGCTTTACTATGCGTTCATGGAAGTGCCGGAAATGCAGTCCGCATAAAGCCCAACTCTATCAAACCATGAAAACCATCCACCGCCTAATCCTGACCGCGCTTATGGCACTTTCTACCCATGCCTTCGGGCTCGGGCTACAAATGTACAGCCTTCAGGATGACTTTGACCGCGACACGCCGGGCACTTTGGACCGGTTGAAGTCGCAGGGGTTTATGGACCTTGAAACAAGTGTCTTCACGAAACCACCTGCGTCTGAACTGCGCGCGTTGCTTCAAGCGCGGGGCATGACGTGTTCCAGTCATCATGTGCGGCCTGAGGATTTGGAGAAGAAGATGGACCAGGTCATCGCGGACGCGAAGGCGCTCGGCGCGGTGCAAGTGGTCTGCCCCATCCTACCGCACAAGGCACCGCTGGACCGTGCGCAGGTGCTCAAGGCGGCGGCGAACTTCAATCGCTACGGCGCTGCCTTGAAAGCGGTGGGGCTGCGGTTTGCGTATCACAATCATGGCGGAGACTTCCAGCCCACCGATTCCCCCAGCGCGTCTGGCGAAACGTTCTACGATGTGCTCATCGCCGCGACTGAACCGGGCGTGGTGAGCTTTCAGCTCGATGTCTTCTGGGTGGCGTGGGGCGGTGCAAAAGCGGCGGATGTCATCGAGAAGCATGGCCAACGCATCTGTTCGCTGCATCTCAAGGACCTGGCCAAAGACACCAAACCCGACCTCACCAACCCCAAGTCGGCCCGGTCATTCATGGTGCGGCTGGCCGCCGGGCGGGTGGACATCCCCGCCGTCATCGCCGCAGCGAAGGCCAAAGGCATCTCCCACTTCATCATCGAAGACGAAAGTCCCAACGCTGCTGAGCAACTCCCG
The DNA here is from genome assembly GCA_044370935.1 of Chthoniobacteraceae bacterium. GTDB lineage: Bacteria > Verrucomicrobiota > Verrucomicrobiia > Chthoniobacterales > Chthoniobacteraceae > Chth-196. The sequence continues at coordinate 789 of JBILUQ010000160.1, read as the reverse complement.
GAGAGTTTGAAAGCCGTGAAGCCTCAGGTGGAAGGAACATCCGGCCCTATTTCCGCCGCAGACAGCGCGGAGCCCTCAGTCGTGCTCGAAGAAACATTTGAGCAGCCTCTTTCCGCCGACTGGCATTGGGGGCTGGGCACCTGGACCGCGAAGGGCGGCGTCCTCCGCGGCTTCGAATCCGGCGAGCGCCGCCATGGCCCGGTGAAGGTCCACAAACTCACGATGACCGACGCGGTAATCGAGTGCGAATTCCGGCTCATAGGTAAGGCGTCGTTTGCCGGCATCATCCTCAATGGTGCACAGGAGCGTGGCCACATTGTGCATTTGGTAATGGGTAAAGATCATCTCCGGGTTCTTGCGCATCCGAAGAAAGGCGAGTCCGTCGAACTGCTCAAACAAGACAACCCGCTCACCATCGACGAGTGGCACCGCGTCCGCCTCGAGCTCAAGGGTGATACGCTGACCGCCACCATCGACAAGACACAGTTCACCGCCACCGCTCCTTGCATCGCCGATCAAAAACTTTCTTTCGGTCTGGGTGGCGAGTCCGGAGGACCCGAAGGCGAAAAGGCCGGAGCGCTCGAGTTTCGCGCGCTGAAAATCACAACCACTCCCTGACCCCGTTCATCCAGCCGAAGCTAAGATTCTCAATCATCCCCTCAATTCATCCATGAGACTCATACCTCTACCTTCGCTCCTTCGCTTCACCACTCTCGTGCTAACGTCAGCAGCAGCCACACTTTCCGCCGCTGACGCCCCGTACGACAACGTTATCTATGGAGGCAACTC
>JBILUQ010000159.1:0-8830 GCA_044370935.1 Chthoniobacteraceae bacterium | reverse complement strand
TTCTACATCCTCACCAATTAACCGGAACTGCTCATCGTGCTCACCACTCTGCTTTTAGTTCCCATTGTAAGCGCGGTTGCCCTGCTCATGGGCAAAGGCGATCGCGCCCTAACCAAATTCTCAGCGCTTCTTCAGGCCGCGATTACCCTGCTGATCTGCCTCGGATACGACACCAAAAAGTCCGGTTACCAGTTCGTCTATGAACTGCAATCCTTCGTACCAAGCCTTGACCTGAAATACTCGGTCGGCGTTGACGGACTCAGCGTCGTCATGCTGTTGCTCACGGCACTGGTGACAGTGGCTGCGGTCTGGCTCTCCCCAACCATTGAGAAAAGAGCAAATCTCTACGATGCTTGTGTGCTCCTCATCAGTGCGGGCGCGACCGGTGCTTTCGCGGCGAAGGATTTATTCTTCTTCTATGCTTTCCATGAGCTCGCACTCATTCCGACTTTTCTACTCATAGGGCTCTGGGGTACCGGCGAACGCCAAGCGGCGGCGTGGAAAATCACCATCTATCTTGGACTCGGCAGCATAGTGTTGCTCGTTGGACTGACTGACCTCTTTCTTTCCATCCCCGCGGAGCTCCGCTCATTCGACCTTGAAAAACTCGCCGAGGCGGCAGCCAAGCACGCTATCCCAGCAACCGCTCAACTTCGCCCCTGGCTCCTGCTGACTGCCGGTTTCGGCATCCTCATATCGCTCTTTCCGTTCCACAGCTGGGCTGCACCTGCTTATGCTTCCGCCCCCACTCCGGCAGCGATGCTTCACGCAGGCGTACTCAAAAAATTCGGCCTTTATGGTATTGTCCGTCTTGTCGTCCCCTTTTTACCAGACGCCCTCAAGCAACCGGTGATGGGTGATTGGAGTGCGCACGACATTTTGCTATTGGCGCTCCTTGGCAACATCCTCTACGTAGGTCTTGTCACCATCGCTCAGCGTAAGCTCGACTTCGTAATCGGCTTCTCGAGCGTGATGCATATGGGCTATGTGTTTCTGGGAATAGCCTCCATGAATATCACCGGACTGAGTGGCGCCTGCCTCCTGATGTTCGCTCACGGCTTATCGGTGGCGGCGCTGTTCGGAATCACAGGAATCATTCGCGAAAGAGAAGGTTCTCTGAGCTTCGAGCGCCTAGGCGGCGCAATGAAGAGTATGCCGTATCTCGGAATCTGCTTTGCGATGGCAGCTTTCGCTTCGATTGGGTTGCCGGGCTTCGCGAACTTCGCCAGCGAAACCATGGTATTTTTCGGATGCTTTCAGAGTGGAGGAAACGGATTTATTCGGACGGCTACGATTCTCGCACTTTGGGGCGTGGTGATTTCTGCGGTTTACATGCTGCGGGCGTACCGGACCGTTTTCCTTGGCGAAATTCCCCCAGCGCGCACCGGCTCATCCTCTTGGATTGATCTTCATGGGCCCGCAAAGTTCACATTGGCGGCACTGCTCGGCACTTTGTTGCTGGCTGGATGCTTCCCAAAAACGCTACTTGCCTACATTAAACCCACACTGGAGGCGGCACTCCGCTAGTTGACCATGTTTCCGCCCATCACACTCGAAATCCTCGTCCTTTCCCTCGGATTTATTCTGCTGCTTGCAGAATCCTTTTCCAACAGCCCAAACAAGCGAACCCTCCCGAAAGTAGCCATCTTCTGCTTGGGATGGGTTTTTGCCGGCTCGTTTTTCACCTCAGGAAACCCTACGACTGTCGAAGCGGGATCTCTCTGGAACTTCTACAGCGGTGATGAAACGGCTCTTCTTTTCAAGCGCATTGCGATTCTCACAACCATCGGCGTATTGATCATGTCGATGGACTACGAAAGCGTCGTAGCGAAGTTTATCCCTTCCTCGCGTCAAGGCGCCGGCATCGGCGAATTCTACATCCTGCCAATATTCACGTGTGCGGGTCTGATGCTGATGGCCTCCGCAGTGGATCTGATCATGGCTTTCGCAGCGCTTGAACTTGTGACCATCTCATTTTACGTCTTGGTAGCCTACATGCGCGGCAACACCAGCACATTGGAGGCCGGCGTGAAGTACCTCATTCTGGGGGCCCTCAGCACAGGGTTTTTCGTGTACGGAATCACGTGGATGTTTGGTCTCACTGGAGAGACACACCTGGCGAAGATCGCCGTCAAGCTCGCTCAGCTCCAGGACTCTGACATTCCGATCCTTTTCGCGCTGACGCTTGTTCTGATCGGTCTCGGATTCAAAGTGGCAGCTGTCCCTTTCCAGAATTGGGTTCCCGATGTTTACGAGGGCGCCCCGACTCCGGTTACTGCCTACCTCTCGATCGCATCAAAAGCAGCGGGAATGCTCCTGCTCCTCAGGATTGTAGAGCCTTTCCTTGGCGTCCCCACGATCGCCCCGAAGGTTCTAACGGTCCTCGCCCTTATCGCCGGAGCCACGATGATTTTTGGCAATCTGGCCGCACTACCTCAAAACAACTTCAAACGTCTCCTCGCCTACTCAAGCATCGGCCACGCCGGCTACCTGTTGACCGCGGTGGCTAGCGTCGAAGGCGCCCATTCCGGGTTTGGCTCAGTGGGCACTACTGTTGGCTTTTATTTATTCGCTTACCTTTTGATGACACTGCTGGGCTTCTTGGCGTTAACGCTTGTTTCGACGCAGTCCCGTGGAGACGACATCCAGCATTTCAACGGCCTCTCAAAGCGCTCACCTTTTGTTGCGTTTTGCCTGCTGCTCTCAATGGCATCTCTGGCTGGCATTCCTTTGACGGCGGGATTCTACGGAAAATTTCTCGTATTCTCGCAGGCGGTTAACGCTAAACAGTGGCTCCTGATCGGCATTGGAATGATCACTGTTGCCGCCGGGTTTTACTTCTACTTCCGAGTGGTGGCCGCCATGTACTGGCAGGAACCGACAGACACGACCCCGATCCATGTTTCGCCGCTGAGCCGATTTACGATGCTTGCTCTTGTGGTGAGCATCCTATTCTTTGGAATCAACCCAGGTCCGATTCTCTCCTCGCTGCGTTCACCCGCGACGGCCCTCGCGAAGTAACCCGCAGCTATTCGCAGGAATCGCCACCTACACCCGAAACAGACCGACCGAGCCACAGCGGCGCGGAGTGATTTCAAGTGCAGAAAGTAACGGCGCAAATTGTTTTTGTGCCATACAGTGCGGCATGTCAGAAGCCGTTCAGAATGATGCAGTGCTCAGCGCCACAAACCTATCAATCGCATTTGGAGCAAGACCGCTCCTAAGCGAAGGCACCATTGCCATCTTGGAGGGCGAGCGTGTCGGATTAGTGGGACGCAACGGATGCGGTAAATCGACCTTCCTTAAAATCGCAGCCGCTGTTCAGGCACCGGATTCCGGCCACGTCACCCTTCGCCGTGGCCTATTGATCGGCTATCTTCCCCAAGAATTCGAACTGGAGGAGGAGCTTTCCGTTCATGAGGCAGTCATGAAAGGAGCTGCAGCGGTTCAGGCGTTGTTAACCGAATACGAGGCGACGCCACCTGACTCCACAAAGGCTGCGGACCTTCTTCACCGCATCGAACAACTCGAAGGATGGGGGCTGGAGTCACGTGTTAAGGCTTTGCTTTCCCACCTCAATGCTCCCGACCCGTCCAGGATCGTGGGTTCTCTGAGTGGTGGAGAGAAACGCCGCGTCGCCTTGTGTCGTGCGCTGATCGCTCGCCCGGACCTCTTAGTGCTGGATGAACCAACGAACCACCTCGACACGGAGTCCATCCAGTGGCTGGAAGATTTTTTGGCAAGATATCGGGGCACATGCTTGTTCGTCACCCATGACCGGTACTTTCTGGATCGTGTTTCAAACCGGATCGTAGAGATTTCTCAAGGGCGATTCATATCGTTTCAAGGCAACTACACCGACTTTCTAATCGCGCAGATGCAACGTGAATCCATCGCGGAGCAGGCAGAGCATCGCCGCGAGAAATTCCTCCAGCGCGAACTGGAGTGGGTCCGGAGGGCGCCAAGTGCGCGGAGAACGAAGTCTGTTGACCGAGTGGAGCGCTATTTCGAAATGGCGGCAGCCGGTCCTCCCGAGAAACTTGGTGCCGTCGATATTATTTTGCCGCCGCCGAAAGAACTTGGTAACCGCATCATATCGATTCGTAACCTTAGCTATTCACTCGAGCAGCGAACGCTGATTTCAAAGCTCACCCTGGAGATTCCGCCAAATGCCCGCATTGGGGTGATTGGGCGAAATGGCGTCGGAAAGACAACTCTCCTGCGACTACTGACAGGCGAAATTCAGCCTACGGCGGGAACTATCGAGCTTGGCGCCCGCACCGAACTCAATGTGATTGACCAACACCGACTTCAAATCGACGCAAGTCGCACGGTGTGGGACGAAGTTGGCGAGGGAAAGGAGACCGTAAAGCTTGGCGAAGAGACCCTCTCTCTCCGCGCTTATTTGCGCCGCTTTCTCTTCAGCGAGGACCGGATTGGACAAGCGATCAGTCAACTCAGCGGAGGAGAACGCAGCCGGGTGCTTCTCGCCAAAATATTGAAGCGCGGTGGCAATGTGCTGTTGCTGGACGAACCCACAAACGACTTGGATCTCGCCACGCTTAGACTGCTTGAGGAGGCGTTAATTCAGTTCAAGGGTACCATCATTTTAGTCAGCCACGATCGGTATTTTATGAACCGTGTTTGCACGCACACTCTCGCGCTCAATGGCGATGGATCCGTCCAATTCGACGTCGGAAACTACGAGGAGTTCATCATCCGCCAGTCCAAAATTGCGTCCGCCTTAAAACCGCAGGCCAAGCCAAGTGCAGGCAATCTACCTCCTCCCGAGACACGCCCCACGCGCGCAGTCAAACTTACATGGAAAGAGGAGCGCGAGCTGGAGGCGATGGATCAGACCATTCTGGGCGAGGAAACTAAACTCGCACAATTTGAAGCACTTTTGAGCGACCCTGCATTCTACAAGGAGCGCTCTACCGAGGCGCAAGGGGTCCAGATTCAGTGTGAAGCACTGCGCACCAAAATCACCGGCCTGTACGAGAGATGGGAAACCCTCGAACAAAAGCGTATTGCTGCACTGCAGTAGGATTGCCCCTTTGCCATCTCCGCCGAACTCAAATGCCCATTGTCCAAGCCTAAATCAGCACATAAAACTCCAACATGCTACCTCCCACGCCCGCTGCGAACATCGCTCAAAAGGCTCGTTACATAATGATCGGCGGATTCCTCGGTGCAGGAAAAACCACCGCCGTCGCGGCACTCGCGCACCGTTTATCCAGCCGTGGCCTCAAGGTAGGATTGATCACCAATGATCAGGGGCAGGAGCTAGTGGACACCGCAATGCTGCGTTCAAAGGGGTACGCGACTGAAGAGATTCCTGGTGGCTGTTTTTGCTGCCGCTTCAACTCACTAGTGGACGCCGCAGACCGGCTGTCTGAATCAAACCGCCCGGACGTGTTTATCGCTGAGCCCGTCGGTAGCTGCACGGACTTGGTGGCCACTGTCACTTACCCTCTGCGCCGGATGTACGGAGACCATTTCACAATCGCACCGCTCAGCGTTCTCGTGGATCCGGTAAGGGCAATGCGCGTGTTCGGATTACAAGCGGGATCCTCGTTTTCGCCGAAAGTTGTTTATATTTTCAAAAAGCAGCTCGAGGAAGCAGATATCATCGTTATCAGCAAGTCTGATACACTCAGTGAGAGTCAAGTTGACGCTCTTCATGAGGCGATGACGCGCGAGTTTCCAAAAGCAAAAATCCTGACTGCCTCTGCACGCACAGGGGCACATTTGGACGATTGGTTTGATTGTCTGGAATCTGGCGAGCAGATCGAAGGTCAGGTGATGGATGTGGACTACGAACTGTACGCCGAGGGCGAGGCGCTACTTGGATGGCTGAACGCAACGGTGCAGCTATCATCTCAGGAGGATTTTGACGCAAACCATGCGCTAACAACGCTGACTATGAATCTACAAAAGCGGTTTTGTGCGACCGGCGCGGAGATCGCCCACTGCAAGATGACCTTCAGCCCGGGCTCTGGACTGGGCGACATCGCGGTAATCAATTTGATTCGCAACGACTTCGTACCAGAGCTCTCGATCCGACTCGAGCAACCTGTCCAGTTAGGGCAGTTAATTATCAATCTTCGTGCGGAAGAGGATCCCGAACGTCTCGCCTCCGCGCTTCGTGAGTCGGTTTCCGAGCTGACAAGCCAGATGCCTCAGCTGAAAGCGGCCTTGGAGCATCTCGAGAAATTCCGTCCCGGAAAACCAACGCCAACACACCGAATCGCAAATGACGCATCTGCGTTTAGGGCGACATCCGTTCAAAAAAGTTTCTCCGACTGATTTCGCAAATCACCATCACCCCAATGGCAAAATACCGTTTCGCACTGAACACGGCAGCGGGAAGATCAAATCACCGCAGCTAACCTTCTGATATCCAATTTTTACACTCAACCAACCGCAAAGCTCTGCAGTGTTCAAAGGATGCTGAAGCAGTGCTAAAAACCATTGTCAATATGGAGAATGAGGTTAGCTTTTTTGCAGCTCTCCCATGAACTCTCGAACCCGACCTTCCGAAAATCTCTCATTCCGATCCCGAGTAAGCCAAGGCCACCATGGGTTCACCCTCATTGAGCTTTTGGTTGTTATCACAATTCTAGGTATCCTTATGAGCCTTGGAGTTTCGGGAGCATCGGCGATCAAAAATCAGGCCAAAAATGCCCAGGCGCGTAATGATTGCGCCGGTTTATCAACAGCCATCAAAGCATTTTACAGCGACTATTCCAAATACCCAACTTCGCGGCGGGATGACGTGGTCCTCGAGCCGGGTACAACGCCCGAGGGTAATTCTGAAGTGATTGGTGCATTGACAGCGACGGATGCCACGTTGAATCCCCGCCAGGTGATGTATTACGAAAATAAGATGGCAAAGAAGGCGAAGAGCGGGTCGGGCTACACCGGTGGACTCGCCGAGGGAGCGCTATTCGACCCATGGGGTAGTACGTACGGAGTTTTGATGGATGGAAACTACGACGGCAAGTTGGAATACAGTGGTTCGGCGCTGAAACTGCCCGAAGAAGCCAAGTCAATTTCTGGAGGGGTTGGGGTTTTTTCGCTTGGCAACGACAAGGAGAAGGGCATCCTTTCTTGGCAGTAGACGGGGCGGGCATTTGCCGTTTAAGCACGGCGGTGTTCGGTTTTCAGCTCTGTTCTTCGCGGGTGTAGTTCAATGGTAGAACGGCAGCTTCCCAAGCTGCATACGAGGGTTCGATTCCCTTCACCCGCTCCATTTTTCAGTGAGCCACCATCTCTCTTTAAATCTTTGTTTTCAATGATTTAAGCACGCGCCACCAAGAACAGCAGAGCGACCAAGAATTCGTCAAAGTAACCCGAGGTTTGTCAGGAAATCTCAAAAAAAACAACTCTACAGCTGTCATTCCACGTTAAATTGTCCTTCATGGACAGCTCGCCAACTCTGGCCGCTACATCGCGAGTAAAACCGACAGCTTGCTGGGTGTCCCTGGGCACTCCATAGCTGGCTTTCATCACTTTAGAAAACTTCCAGAGGTCATTGATTGCGGTGCTAAACCACCCTTCTTCAACTCCAGCAATCACAGGCTGAAGGACATCAGCGGTGATTAAATTGGCGCTTATGCGGGCACGGCGCGCACCACGTACTGCAGCGGCAGGCTGTCCCGCTCCGCCTCTTCGGGATTTAATCCGAGAGATTTCGCCATCTCACGAACTCCATGGATCCCCTTGAGCAAAACCTCTCGGTCGGGTTCGTTGAAAACCCTCGGTTTTCCCGCATCGACCCTAAACCCGCAGGAGGTGAAAAGCTCAAAGATCGTCTGGCGCGTGAACCACCTCAGGTGGGTTCTGTCCAGTAGTCCCGAATCCTGATACCGGAAAACGCCGGCACAGAGTCTTGCCTGCACCGACCAATGCTGCGCATTCGGAATGCACGCCACCACGCAACCAGACGTCATCACGCGCCGAATCTGACGCAGAATACGCCATGGATCCTTCAAGTGCTCAAGCACATCGCCAAACACCCAGCAATCCACGAGGGCGTGTCCGTCGAAAAAGGAGTCGGAAGTCAAATCCGCATCCAACACCAGAACCTCGTCGCAGAAACGCCGGGCCAGCGCTGCATATTCCTCAGTGATCTCGATTCCCACATGACGCGCGGTTGGATTGATTTTCTTGTACTCACGGGCCAGCGCACCGGAACTGCAACCAAACTCCAAAACATTCAGCGAACTGACGGGAATTAGATTCAAAAGATCCGCGTTATGATTGTCGTGAACGGGCGTTTGGTTCATTTGATGGAAAGCAATACCACGGATCCAAAACTCTGGAACGCAGAACTGTCGGTGTCCACACTAGCACACAGACCCACCTTGCAACCACAAATCCGACAGACCAGATCACCCAAGCCGCGATAATGGCCTCGGACTCCCGTTGTACTTCAAAAACTGTCCGGATCTCTTACGGCGAACATGGCTACGCTTTCCTGCTGGATATTCCGGGACTCAGCCCAGAGGTGCTCCCCCCTGCAAACCCGCACGCACTCGAGAATCAGGTGGAGGCTTTTAAATTCGCGGTTCGAAACCCGATTGGGAGCCTCTCCTTGGGGGATGTTGTAGCGAATACAATGGAAACGCCACGGACTGAAGGGCGGCGTCCTAAAGTAGTCATTGCAGTCGCAGGCCACACTCGGACAGTTCCAGATCATCTACTGATTCCTTGGATCAGTGCTGAGCTTGGAATCCCCGACGAATGCGGGCGGCGCAAATGTTTTTCTGTAAAAGTGGCTAGTGACTTTTCTGAAGGTGGCAGTCTGAGTGGTTTCGGTTTTTTG
>JBILUQ010000158.1:0-8904 GCA_044370935.1 Chthoniobacteraceae bacterium | reverse complement strand
TGGAATTCGATGTGCGTTTTATGGTGTCAACGGTTAGGAAGCTGAAGTTCCCGGCAGGATGTCTTGCGCCGGTACGCTGGGACCAGTTTGCGGGTTGGCCGCAACGGATCCGACGAGTAGTTCAAAAATCGGGGACGCCATCAGCGTGGTCACAACGGCCATCAGCACTAGGGCGGAGAAAAGACCTTCGCTGATCACGCCGCGCTGCAGGCCGATATTAATGATGATAAGCTCCATGAGTCCGCGCGCATTCATCAAAACGCCGATGCCCAGCGCCTCGCGGTTGGGCAACCCACTGGCACGAGCCGCCAGCCAGCAGGCAACGCCTTTGCCTAGGATGGCTGCGATTAATATGGCACCGCATACCAGCCAAAGCGAAGCGGTGTTCAGCAAGCTGATGCGAGTGTTCAGTCCGGAGTAGGTGAAGAAAAGTGGCAAAAGCAAAGCCACCGTCAGCGGCTGAATGCGTGCCGTGAGTTCGTTTGTGATCAAGCCGCGTGGCATTGCCGCCCCCATCACGAATGCACCGAATACCGCGTGAAGTCCGATCAGATCGGTGAACCACGCGCCAAGCGCCATTGATGCCAACGCAATCACAAGGCCCGCCTCCGATAATGCGTTATCTTTGGTGCAAAGTGACAATGCGCGTCGCAGCAGCGGCCTCAACAATCCAAGCGTGAATCCAACAAAGCCGATGCCGCCGCAGATGTTTAGAATGGCGTTGCTCCATTGCTTGTCGAAACTCGCGAGGACGATGGCGAGAAGACACCACGCAGCCGCATCGTCGATTGCTCCAGCGCCGATTGCGACGGTGCCCATCGTGGTGCCATTGAGTTTTTTGAAATGGATGATCCGCGCCAGCATTGGGAACGCTGTGATGCACATCGACGCGCCAAGGAATACGCAGGCTTCAAAGAGGCTCGTTTTTTCCGGAAAAAGATTGGTGTGTCGAAAGATCAACCAGCCGAGTGCGGCTCCGAGGACGAACGGAGCGATCATTCCCGCCATCGACACGCTTAAGGAGCTTTTGAATTTGCCCCGGATGACGTCCGTGCGGAATTCCATTCCGACTACAAACATGTACAACGCGAGCCCCAGCTGTGACGCGGGGAAGAGGTAACTCTGCGTGTCCCTGAGGGACTGCGTTTTGTCCCAAGGAAAAAGTGAGTGTTGGATTTCCGGCCAGAATAGACCGAGGAAAGATGGCCCCAAAAGCACTCCCGCGATCATCTCAGCAACCACCTGAGGCTGGCCCAACCTAGCGGCGATGGAGCCGACCACACGGCAGAACAGGAGTATGACTGCCAGCTGCAGGAAGAACTGGACCGCTAGATGGACGTTGCCGGTGTGAGTTACCACAGCCCAAGAGTAGGGTATGAGTGCTTGTAACGGAAATAGCGTTTTGGCATCATCGTGATGCTGGTTCGGCATCACGAGACCCGTGCTTCCGATGCGCAAGACGACCGTGGGAACCCATCGATCCTGCGGCCAGCGTGGTTCACAGTCGTTTCGCTAGTATTTATTTTAACCCTTTCCAAATATGGAGTTAAGACATTTGCGGTATTTTCAGGCGGTAGCCGAGGAGTTGAGCTACTCGCGCGCCGCTGAGCGTCTCCGGATTGCCCAGCCCGCGCTGAGTCGGGCGGTTAAGGAGATTGAGGTTGAGCTGGGGGCGGAGGTGTTTGATCGGAACCGGAACCGAGTGCGTCTTACCCCGGCGGGCGCGGTGCTTTTGCGGGAATCCGCGGTGCTGTTGGAGCGCTGGGAGGAGTCCATGCGGAGGGTGAAGGGTACTGCGGCTGGGGAGGAAGGTGAACTGGCGCTCGGGTACATCGGGCCGCCGACCCAGCCGTTTCTCGGCCGGTTGTTGGGGGAGTATCGGAGGCGATATCCGAGGGTGGGCATTCACCTCGAGGAGCGTACTCCGGAGCGGGTGTGGGAGATGGTGGCCAAGGGGAGGCTTTCGATCGGCATCACCCGGCCGGTCCCGTCGGCAGAGGATCTGGGCCTGCAGACGATTTTGCTGCGCGAGGAGAAGCTCGGGGTGGTGGTGCCAGTGGGGCATCCTTTTGGCGGGTTAAGCTCTGTTGCATGGAAGCAGCTAGAGCGCGAGCCTCTCGTGGTGCTGGCGCGCAGGGAGGGCGTGGGTCTGCACGACGCGGTTCTGGCGGGATGCCGCCAAGCGGGGGTGACGCCACGGCTGGTTCAGACCCCGAGCCTGATCGGGACGGTTCTGAGTTACGTCGAAGCCGGTGCAGGAATCGGCGTGGTCACTGAAGGAATCGTTTCACCCATGCATCCGCTTCGCTTTGTGCCGCTGACTCCGAAGCAGAGTGTCCCCCTGGTTTTAGTGTGGCAGGAGGACTCGGATTCTCCACCGTTACAGAGGTTTCGTGAGCTCGTCCTGGAGTGGAAGAAAAAGAAGATAATGTGGAACTCAGCGCTGGAATAAGCGCGGTTGCGTTGAGAGGTTCAGTGTATCTGGGATCGACTGCAGGCGAGGCTCGATGATGGGAGTCAACCTTGATGAAGCGGCAGAGTTGTTGTTTTTAAAAGCTGCCGCGATCACCCACGGTTATAATCCGTTTAATCGTACGCTCCCGCTAGTCAACGTAAGTGTTCCTTGGTTCACGCCGGTGGTCCCGGTGTAGGTCTCTTGAACGGGTGCATTCGAGCCGCTCAAGGTCACCGTTCCCACATTCGAGCCCGCTAAGATTAGCGTTCCTCCGCTCGTGCTCATTACACTGCCGGTTTGATTTGCCGTACCGCAGTAAGTGTTCGAGCCGCTGAACGTCAGAGTTCCCGCATTTATGCCAATGGACCCGCTGTTCGCAATCGAGTCGGTCAAGGTCACTGTTCCCGTATTTGATCCGCTTAGGGTAAGCATCCCTGAACTACTACTCACCAAACTGACAGTCCCTTTTGTCGTACTTGAGAGGGTTACATCGGTGAGCTTTTCAACTCCATAATCGCCCATCGGCACTATGAGGGAGCCATCCGGGCAAAGCGTGAGGCGCGTGAGTTCAAACCACTGGCTGGATACGAAGTTTTCAACCACCCCATCAAGCCCCGGCCACGAAACACGCATCAACTGTTTGCCGTAAGCTCCCACAAGGCTGGTGCCCCGCATTTGGATTTCAGAAGGCGTCCAATCGGTCGTTGCGGATCCTGTGTTGGTGAAACTCGCCGCATCTGAAAGAGTGTAGCGATCTATTTTGTTAGCTGCCGAACTGTATACGTTGCGCCCCTGCGCGGTAAGCTTCGCATCGAGCCCAACTGGAATGGAGGAAATCACTGAAGCTTGGGAGTCGGCGACAAGACTGGCCTGCACTTGGCGAATTGGTGTTGCCGAGGTTGAGTAGATCGCAGTTCCGGTTTTTGGGTCCTTCTCGGCCAGGGTTGATTCGGTTGAAACGGATTCGGTGAATGCCAGAAAACCTGAGCGAGACACGTCGGTTACCGCAAAAAGTTTACCAGGCAACAGCACAGGAGCGCCAATCATAGGTCGTCTCGGGGTTGAGAGGTTTACCATACCAACTCGATTGAGGCACGCGAGTGGTTGGTCCATTTCCGAGGGCCAACCCCGAGGCCTCCAAGGAGAGGGTGACTCGCCGTATCCGAAAACCACGAGGCCGTCGCCTGCGCCCGCTGCCGTAATCGCTGTTGAACTGGTTGCGGGCAGTTGCACACCTGGAATCGCGATCGGTGCTCTCGGGTTGGTAACGTCAAAAGCACGAAGAACCGCAGAACGGAGGCTGGGCTTTCTATTGTCACTCTCAGGGGCGATCGCAAGTGCGCTCACGGACATTCTTCCCAGCGCGGGCAATGCATCGTTGGGCGCCCTCATATCACCGATCATAGGGTAAAAATATCGATACCAAGGACGCGCTTGGGTGATCACGACGGGAAGCGTATCAGTGGCCCACAGGAGGTTGCTCACTGTGCAGTTCGTGTCTGCGTTCGCCATCGGCACCGCTACGGATCCCAAGCGTGGCAGGGCGGGGAGAGCGGATGCGTCGTATATATCCAAAGCCAGCTCAGGCTCGGAAACATTCGGTGTGATTCTTCCCGGGCGCCCTACGAATCGCACCATCGGGATGTAAGGCCCCCAGTTTCTGCGCAGCACAAACAACTTCGAATCCCGCAGGACCGCGTCCTGCACGGTGCCTTCGCCCAGATCGATATCCGCAAGGATTGCGTTCTCCGACGATGCTTTTGAAATGCGCACGACGGCGGACTCCCCGGACCAAACCGCGCTTGAGCCATCGCTAATTTGTAGAAGAAAGCTTCCAGACCGAATAATCTGGTTCACTGGCCACGCGAGAGAGACTTCCGCGAGCACCGCAGGCTTGTCTCGATCATCGATGTTTGCCGTGATAAGTTCTTTCTGTGAGATCGAAGTGAGGATTCCATTCACCAAGGTGGCCCGACGCGGTTCGAAGTTGTGTTCCAAGCGACCACGCAGCTTGAGGCTGCCACCGTCGAGAAGACTGATGTCGATGAGCCGCACAAATGACGGCTTAGTCGTCTGCGCGCCCGCGGGTGCATTCCACAGGTAGCCCGAAGTGAACGGGATCAATGCGAGGCCTTCCTCGGGAAGCACCTTCAGGGCTTTCTCATTCCAGACCGCTTCGCTGTAACCCCATGTTTCGTCAAGTTTCACAAAGCTTGCGCGGATCGGATTTGAGGGATCATGCACATCAAAAAGGGAGGCAACCACTGCGCCCGCATCCAAGCCGATAGCGAACAGGAATTCCCCTTTTTCTCCGATCGGTTCGATGTAGGTGGAGAATCCGGGAATCTCAAGTTTCCCGGAAATAACAGGGTTCTGTACGTCCGCAAGGTCGACCACCCAGAGCGGGTCGGTCTGGCGGAAAGTGACGGCGTACATTTTGCCCTCGGTAAACCTTGTCGCGTGCAGAGACTCTCCGCGGATGATTTCGAGAGACGCAACAAGATTTCCGTCCACAGCGAAGTTCTCAAGCTTTGTGACGTGCTCACTCGAAACCGAAACGACGCTCAGGCATTGATTTTGGTAGGATATCTTAAACTTGTCGTACACCCACCCGCTTGTCTTGATGGGTGAATTGGTGAGCGGGGATGCTCCATTTTCATCCAAACTGAAAAGGTTGATCTGGGAAGAACCGCCACTGGCGTCCCATTGGTTGGTGGAGACCGCGAGCCAGTCATTTCCCGCAGCAATCAAAGACGAGCCGGCGAATAGCGGCAAGGTGTGGACTTCTCCTGACTCTTGAGATCCATCCGGCAGGATCAAAAACTGGGACAGTTTGGTGTTATCCTCTACCCCGGAGACTAAGCCGGCCGCGGCGTTGTAGTACGCGCTCCAGTCGGTAGTGACAGTGTAAAGGCGGTTGCCAAGCATTCGGCTGTCACTAAGGCTGCCATTGAGGGCGGTTCTCGAAATTTCCCGCGCACTACCCTCCGTAATTTTGACGACCACGACATCGGTTCTGGCTCCCGAGTCGTAATTTTGCGCCAGAAGCACAGCCAGCTTTTCCCCGGGGTTCTCTCCCGGCAGGATGTAAAGATCCTGACCGGTTGCCGGCATCCTTAGCGATGCAGTCAGTTTCGGGTTACTCGGATCGCTCGCATCAATGACTTGCAAGCCTCGCAGTTGATTAAAGAAGTACACCGTGGATCCGTCCGTTTTCCAGATGTCAGCCTCGGTAATTTGGTTTTTGTTTCCCGATGCGGCGATATCCGCAGACGCCTCAGTTTTGTTCGAGCTATTCGTAGTCGTCAGGGTTGAGTTTTGCACGGAGCTTAAGGCTCTGATTTGGGATGTCAGAACTTTAGCGGATTGTGGCGTGAGCGGGTCGGAGGATGTACTCGAAAACGCCTGGTAACCACTTGCGGCGACTCTACCGAATACTCGCTTTCCCTGGTAAAAGGCGTCCGGGTATTTCTTCGACTGCGCGACGAGTTTTGCCCTCGCCGAATCGATTGATCCAACGGCGCGCCATTCTTCGATCGCCAGTCCTCTCGGAGCGGCGACGCTCACGCTGGTGGGCTTGCCATTGAGCGAGAATGTGCGCCACCTTAGGAATTCTTTGCGGTTTTTAAGACGCACTTCGATGCGACAGCTCGTGCAACCGGACGGAATCGCAACATCCACCGAGGACCCGGACAGCCTCACTGGAAGAGTGCTGGTGCTGATGCTTGAGGAAGCAGCTTTGGCGATGGCGGTGCTGGCTTGGACTGCATCGGCTGGCAATTGAAGTACTCCAAGCGAGGCGAGACTGACGGAACCTAAGCTCAGCATCGTTTTAATCTTATCGGCGTATCGCATGGCTGATGACGGCTGTTAGGTTTTAAGAAATTGGCGAACTAAAAGTAGTATGCGGAAGTAACCTGAACCTTAAATGAAGGCTAATCATCATTTGAGCTTCGCAAGGCGTTACACTTCAGTAGCGTATCCGGCACGGCTACGGGGTGGCGATTACAAAAAATCAACACTGCGCGCGTAATAGTGCGCGTCTCGTATTTGACTGGAGGCGGGGGTGTCTGCAATTTTTAATCCGCCAAGGCTTCCAGCCTAGTGGACGCGCTGCTTGCCGAACGGTAGGTTTTGTGTCCGAAGCCCTCATTATGACCAGGCCCTCTCTAACGGAATCTCTTTTTGACCTCTCGTATTCTAAGCTTGAAGCTCGGCTGCAAGGGGATGGGGTGCGTCCGATTCACGCGCGCGCACTGTGGCAGGCTCTCTACCGAGATTTGGACTGCAATCCATGTGGACGCGCGGATTTCCTTCAGCCACTTCGGCGATGGCTTGGGGAGGGTGAGGGGAAACGACTGCCAATTGCCAGCGTCATCGATCGTATCGAGAGCGGTGATGGGTGGACTCGGAAGCTTTTGTTCTCCCTTGCCGATGCCCAGCAGGTCGAGGCTGTTTTGATGGGGTTCCCGGGCCGCTTCACTGCCTGCTTAAGCACCCAAGCGGGATGTGCGATGGGCTGTGTTTTCTGCGCGACTGGACAGATGGGGTTTATCCGGCACCTTCGTCCGGGCGAAATCGTGGCTCAAGCCGTTGAAGCTCAGCGAATCCTTGCCGCTGAGGGGGATTCATTGCGCAATCTTGTGATGATGGGCATGGGCGAGCCTTTTCACAATTACGAGGCGGTCATGGAGGCTCTGAGTATCATCTCGGATTCACGCGGACTCAACCTCACACCCTCGCGGATTACGGTGAGTACAGTGGGCGTCGTGCCGGGCATCGTTCGTTTTGCCGAGGAGCGGGCGCGATTCAACCTTGCGGTCAGTCTTCATGCCACAACTGATGAAGAGCGTTCGGCGCTGGTGCCCGTAAACCAGCGCTGGCCCCTGTCAGAACTGCTGGATGCTTGCCGTTATTATCTGAAGGTTTCGCGGCAGCGACTGTTTTTTGGTTGGACGCTGATTGAAGGGCGCAATGACTCCCCGGAGCAAGCGCGTCAGATTGTGGAATTGATCCGAGGCATGGATGCCCATGTGAATCTGATCCGACTGAATCCGACCACCGGTTTTGACGGCGTCACGCCAGGGCAGTCCGCGGCCGAGGCGTTCCGTCAAGTAATTCAGGATGCAGGCTTTCCGTGTACGATTCGCCAGCACAGGGGGATCGATGTGGCGGCCGGATGCGGCCAACTAAAAGCGGCGCGCGTCCCTGGAGGACAGCGCGCCGCTGAAATTTTGTAATGCTCTGTAAACTAGCGTACTAGCTCGCTGCGGCCTCCGCCTTCTTGGTGCGGCGGGCCTTCGGTTTTACCACTGGGGCCTTGGCTTTTAGCTTTTTGCGGCTTAGGTACGCTGCGCGACGGCGGCGTTTTTCAACTTTGTTGTATTGTTTGCCCATGAAATAAAAGATTTGGTCTAAGACCTTATCTTGCATTCGGCCTGTGCGGCAAGGGGAAACAAAAACAGTCGAGTGATGGATCGAGCCGTCGGGGCGCACCCTAGGTGCATCTCACCACGTTTTGCGCTGGGATTTGAGCTTGCCGCGAAGCATCTAGGTATCAGTCTGTGGGGATTATGCAGAACACATCCCCCGTTGTGTGGTGGCGGCAGCTGACCGGCTATCACTGGTTTGTAATTATTGTCGCTTCAGCGGCTTGGTTTTTTGACTGTTTGGATCAGAGGCTGTTTTCGCTGGCCCGCATCCCTGCCCTCACCAGTCTGATGGGGCAGGGGACCAGCACCACAGAGATCCAAAGTTTCGGCAAAATCGTCACCGCCTGCTTTCTGATCGGGTGGGGAATCGGGGGACTCATCTTTGGCGCTTTGGGGGACAAGTACGGGCGAGCGAAAATGCTTACGCTCACGATCCTGATCTATTCGGGATTCACGGGGTTCAGCTATTTCAGCAAGACGGCGATGGATTTCACCATATGCCGGTTTCTAACCGGACTTGGGGTCGGCGGCGTGTTCGGGCTCGCCGTGGCATTGATCGCCGAGACCGTGCCTGATGGGGCGCGCGCCCAAGCTCTGGGGTTGCTTCAGGTTTTGTCCACGGTGGGTAACGTTACCGCTGGTTTTGCAAAGATGGGGATAGATTCCTTGGAAAAGTCCGGGGCGATTGCCGCGGGATCCGGGTGGCGGTGGATGTTCCTCATTGGTGCGGTGCCCGCGCTTTTGGTGATTCTCACGAAGGGACATTTGCGCGAGCCGGCGCCATGGCTTCGCTTGAAAGAGCAGGGACTGTTGCCGAAGGGAAATATTTTTGGGCCTTACGTTGCTTTGTTCGCCGAGAAACGCTGGCGTAAAAATTTGCTGGTCGGCGCACTGATCAGCGGCACTGGTGTTGTGGGGTTATGGGCCATTGGCGAATATGCGGTGGATTTGCAGAAGGTTGTTTTCAAGACGCACTTTGAGAAGCTTGTTGCCGAGAACGCTCTGGCCGCGGATCAG
>JBILUQ010000157.1:0-8983 GCA_044370935.1 Chthoniobacteraceae bacterium | reverse complement strand
CAACTGGTGCGCAGGCCCAGAAAAAAACGCCAAGCCCCCAGCGGCCGGCCCAAATGAAAAACAGACGCCCCCAAGCCCAAGTGCAGAACGACGGTCGCCGTAACAAACGTCGAGGTCTCTAAAAGACGCTCGCCCTTAAATAAAAACCCAAAACTAAGCACCCAGAGACCGAAGGCCATCTGGGTAAGCTGGAGCATCACCACCAGCGGCCAATGGGGAGACTGACGGACCAAGACTGACTCTCCGGAGGAGCGTACCTCCAGGGGCATGCTTTTCGTGGTCACGTACCGAGTCGTGGGTTTAGTGTATTCCGAGGGAAACGCTCCAGCGAGCATCCGTGCGCCGGGTCCGGATTGCGAGAGTACTTCTTGGACGTCAACAATGCGCACCCGGATCGCTTCGTTCGGGCAGGCGTTGACACAGGCGGGCGCCTGCCCCACTGCCAAGCGCCCCGCGCAAAGGTCGCACTTGCGTACAATTCCGAGCGCCTCGGAATATTTAGGAACACCGTAGGGACACTTAAGTTCGCAATAACGGCAGCCGATGCACTGGTCATCCAGATGCCGGACGATCCCGGTTGCAGCATCTTTCTCATAGGCCCCCACGGGACAACCCTCCAGACAACCCGGTTCAGCGCAGTGATGGCACGCACTGGTGACGGTTTGGAGCCAAGGCTCGGAGTGGGATTCGCCTGTCAGGATCCCGACATCGCGCCAGGACTCCTCTTCGAGCAGACCGTTCATCGAATGACAGGCCACTACACAGGCCTTGCAGCCGGTACACCGATCAAGGTCCACCTCAAATGCATACTGCTGCCCCGGGGCGGGTTTTGAGAGCGGGATCAAGCCCCGGTAAAGACGGACGCCCTGCTCCTGTCCGCCCTGTGCATGCCAGTCGGAAAACCGGTCGACTGCTGTCGACCCGGCAATTAAGTCGGACCCCACGCGGACATGCGTCTTCATGACAAGAGTTCCTGCAGGCGCTCGACCTCGAAACGCGTTGTGAACGACTGAAAGGACTCGTCACCGATTCGATGAGTGAGGTACCCCCGCAGCATCCTCTCGAGCAACAGTGGCACCTCATTATAGGCGACTGCGGCAAACAACTGCCGTCCCAGCGCCTGGCTCTTGCCGAACCCGCCTCCGACAAAGACATGGTAGCCATCCACTGAGTCGCCGGCACGTTTGACCCTCGTGCCAAGAAGGCCGATGTCGCCCATGGCGTGTTGGGCGCAGGAGTGGGGACAGCCCGTAAAATGGATGTTCACCGGTTGGTCCAGCTCCAGCTGGCGTGCCAGATGTTCACTCAACTCGACCGCATGCCCTTTGGTGTCAGCCTGCGCGTACTTGCAATACCTGCTGCCCGTACAAGCGATAATTCCACTGGTAACATTCGACGGCTCGACGCCGAACCCTAGGCTTCTGAGAGCTTTTTCCACCGTGGGCACATAAGCCTCTGCGATCCCTGTGAGAATGAAACTCTGCCACACCGTAAGCCGGACCTCCCCATTCCCATACAATTCTGCGAGCTCGGCAACGCGCCGCATTTGCTTTGGAGTTAACTGCCCTACGGCACAGGTGGCTCCAAAATAAAACAGTCCCGGTTGCCGCTGCGGATGCGCACCGACGTGGGCATGACTCGATTTCGGCACGGTCGTTTCCAAACATTCCGAGAGCGGGACCCGCTGCATTTGCCAGCCCAGCAGCGCCTCGGCATCCGCGACAAAGCGCTCCACTCCCCAGCTCTCAAGCATGTGTTTGAGGCGGGCTTTTTTACGGTCTGAGCGATCTCCCTTTTCGACAAAAAGCTGCAGCAGCGCGAGCACCGCCTCATTGAGTCGCTCGGGCTCCACCCACACGCCAATGTCGTTTGCAAAGGAGCGGTGTCCTGTGGCACCGCCGAGGGCCAGTCTAAACCCGGGTCTTCCCTTGTAGAGGACCGCGCGGGCTCCTATGTCGTTGGTGTCCTCAACCACCCCGATCCGGCCTCCGCCGTCGTAGGCGATGTTGAACTTCCGGGGCAGATCCGAAAACCTGCGATCATTCAAGAGCACTTGCCCAAGCGAGTGGACCAGCGGCCGGACATCCCAGAGCTCGTGTGGATCCACGCCGGCTGTGGGGTTTGCCGTCAAGTTGCGGACATTGTCCGCCCCGGCACCTCGAGTGTGGAGCCCGATGGCCTCGATGCGGCGCAGTAGTTCCGGTGCGTTGTTTGCGGGGATGAGCCGGATTTGCAAATTAGAGCGTGTGGTAATCTGGACGTAACCCGAGCTCAACTCCTCCGCAATCGCCGCGAGCTCGCGGAATTGAAACGAACGCAGCCACCCTCCCGGGATGCGGAGCCTCGCCATGTAGGCACCGTGGACAGGGGTCAGATGAAACAGCCCGTGCCATTTGAAGCGAAACATATCCTCCTTTGAAGGAGTTGTTTGAAGGGAAGAGGCATCCAGCAAGTCCTGCCAGGCGTCCAGCGGGTGTCGCGCGCGTTTGACCCGTTCTTCAAACGTAAGATCCGCCTCCTCAGCTGCTGCCGCAGGCGGTGGTTCTACGTCACCAAAACTCAACCCGCGCGCCTGCACGCCGGCAAAAAAACCGGCCAGATATTTCCGCTGCACCGGACTGAGGGTAGTGCCGTCAATTTCTTGGATCGGAAGCTCGAAGCTCTTCATGTGACCTATGGTTTAAATTGGCGATTAGTAGACATCTCGCTGGTAGCGGCCCGCTTTCCGCAGGGCGGCGAGATACTCAAGCGCCGTCCCCTGAGTCTTTGCCCCGTGCAGCTGGATGATTTCCAACAACTGCGCCTCTACATCTTTAGCCATGCGGCTGGCGTCTCCGCACACATAGAAGTGCGCACCCCTTTCGAGCCAGTCCCATAGCTCGCGCCCCTCTTCCCGCATCCGGTGTTGTACGTACACCTTTTCCGCCCCGTCCCGCGAAAAAGCCAAGTCGAGCCGCTTCAGATATCCGTCCTTCAAAAAGGCACAGAGCTCCTCCTCATAGAGGAAGTCGCAGGCTCGTTTTTGATCCCCGAAAAAAAGCCAGTTTGAGCCTGCAGCGCCTGTGGAGCGGCGGTCCTCTAGAAACGCACGAAACGGAGCGATCCCGGTTCCGGGGCCGACCATAATTGTCGGAAGCGTGGGGTCCTCGGGCAGCCGGAAGGATCGAGTTTCGTGGATGAAGACTGGTACGGGAACAAGCGAAGCCCGTTCAGCGAGAAAGGTGGAGCACACTCCTTTCCTGAGGCGGCCAGCCAATTCGTACTGCACGACGCCGACAGTCAGATGCACCTGGCCTGGATGGGCTTTTGGGCTCGAGGAGATCGAGTACAACCGCGGCTGCAGTCGGCGGCAGGCCGCGACGAACTCTTGAGGACTTCCGCGGAACATGCTCCCCTGAAGCAAGTCCAGTAGATCCATACCTTCCGCGGCAGGATGTGAGACGGCCCCTTGGCCATCGGGTGTCAGGGCTCCGGCCAGCGCGAGAACCTCCTTGGTAGGACGCCCCAAATTGAGATAGCGCTGAAGCGCCATCCGCAGTGAGACCTCGCCAACGTCTTTCAATTGGACGGCCTCCTCACCGTCGCAGTGGACGGCCAAAAGGATTTGCTCGACCAATTCCGGGCAGTTTGTGGGGACCACGCCAAGCGCGTCGCCCGGTTGGTAGGAAAGACCACTTCCTTCGAGCGATATTTCGAAATGCCGGACAGTCTTCGCCGATCCGGCTCGGTTCAAAGAGACATTCCTCAACAACACACCCGGAAAGGGATTGTGCTTTCCGTAAGGAGCGGCTGCGTGTGCCTCAGGCACCGTCTGCGCCTCAGGCACCGTCTGAGCCTCGGGCAGGACTGTCTTACTGAAACTCACCGAGCCGTTAACTGGTTCTTTGGAAGCGAGTTTAGTTTTAGCGAAAACCCATTCCCTCAGCCCCGCCCACCAGTTCGCGGCGATCTCCCCTGGATCCGCATCACATTCGGCCCGCTCAGCGACGCGCTTTGCACCAAGATCTTCAAAGCGGTCGTCCAGTTGGCGCCCGAACTTGCAGAACTCGGCGTAGTTGGTGTCGCCCAACGCGAGCACCGAGTACTCGACATCTTCCATACGCGGGGCGGTTTCAGCGCAGAGCCAATTCCAGAAACCAAGTGCTGAATCCGGCGGCTCCCCCTCCCCATAGGTGCTGGCTACCAGCAACACGCGGCGCTCCAAACTCCACTCGAGAGTTGAATGCTCCTCCATCGACACCGCTCTGGCCGCTCCTCCGCCCTGATTGACTTCCTTTGCAAATCGCTTGGCGAGCCCCTCGGCTCCGCCTGTCTGTGTGCCGTACAAAATAAGGATGGGGATGGAAACAGCGTGTACCTCTGAGGCAGCCTGACCGCCGGATTGAGCCTCCCCGCGGGAAAAAAGGCCGGCGAGAAAGCCGTTCAACCAGAGCCGCTCAGGTTCAGAGAAGGGGGCGTCCTTGGGAATGACTGGTAGTGAAGACATACGTGGTTTTAAAAAGACCGCGGGGCCGAAGCACACGGCCCCGCGGCTGCAACCCACCCAAATTTAAAATGCGATCGTGGTCATCACGTACCCAAAGTCCGCGTCTTCATTCGGCCGACCAGCCGTAGGGGCGTTTTTTAAATAGTTGCCCGCGAAAAAATGGCTAATGCCCGCCTGGACGGAGAGGTGCTTGTGAGCCTTCCATGTCGCTGTCAGGTCGACCTCCTGTCCCGCAAAGCTGTCCGCTGCCGGAGATTTGGGGCGCACGCCCGTCACGCCGTTGGCCCGGTACCAGCTGTCGGCCGTGTCCGCTAGCCAGAACGCATGGTAGTCCAACTGCACGTTTACGGTGGAGGACGGTGAGACCCGCAAGCTAATCTGTGGGTTGTGGATGTTCTGCCAGGCAAAGAAATCCATGTACCCGTAGAATTTGTGGTTGGTAGGAAACAAGTTTTGAAAGGTGCCAGACTTGCCGTCCCCTGGCTGCCCATCCCCTGTCGCATAGTTGTACTCGGCAAAGAGCCTGGGTTTCAGAGGCGCTTCCAGATTATAGCCGGCCCCCCCGTGAAAGGCGAAAGCCCGCAACTCATCTCCGCCGGCGCGACCCACTTGTGCAGCAGTCTCAAGCTCCACATCCCAACCACCCAGTCTTTTTGGGTCGCCCTTTAATCGCGTGCCGATGGTGACAAAATCAGAGCCAGCTGCGCCGTTGCCTGTGAGCACACCCGCTTCGAGATTGCCTGCGTTGGTCTGGGATTGATTCAACGTGAAAACATACCCGTCGACTGCCCCGAACTTTGGCGCGTCGTAGGAGGCATACAGACCCCCAAACACCTGCCCTCGGCTCGTGTCGTTTCCATCGAACACATCCGACCGGTTGAATCCATCGCGTCGCGTGACCACAGAGCTCGACACAAAGGCGGTCAGCTTCAAGTTTCCCGCCGTGTACCCTAGCTTCACAGCATCAAAGCGGCGCGCAAAGTTGAGCCATTCCAGCGGACCGACAAGTCTCTCGTCGCCAAAAGCAAGCGACTGCCGCCCAATCTTGAGCGTCAATGGGCTCGCCTTCCCATCCCCCAGCTCGACGTATGCCTGAGTCAGGTCGAAAGTGTCATCCCCTTCGGCTGCAAACAAACCGGGAACATTTTTTCTGTCCGAGCCGAACTCGCGCGAATCCTGCCCCTGCACCACCACCTTGAGCCATGGCGCGGGCTTGAGCGTGACACCCAACCGCAGACGTTGCAGGGTCCACGAATCATCCGTCCCGTTTGCCGCCGCACCTGGGGCAAAGTCGAAGTTGTTTTGCCGGCTTTCCCACCGGTGCATGGCCTCGCCATCGAAGCGCACCTTGTCCTGCCAAAAGGAAAGCGACGGGGTGAGCAGTGCGGGCGCGCTCGGTTTGTCTGCTGCGCTACAGGGGATAGACTGGAGGAGAACTCCTGCTAGCAAGGCACAGTGGCCTGTGATGCGGTGATTTATTTTCATAGTCTTGGTGGCATTTTTGACCCCGGCCTGTCTGTTTTTGGATTTGGAACGGCCGCTTTGTGGACGGACAAAGAAGCGGGCTCCGGGAGGGAAAATGGTTTAAAGCGTCTGGGGTTGTATCGGCTTAGGGAGCCGGCGAACGGCGCCCCTGGGCAGCTTCAGGCGCTGATGCGCGCCTGTTTCAAGAAAAGTCAGAACCTCTTTGCGGTAGCGGTCAAAGTCCGGATCCCCAAGGAGGAGTTCACGATTGCGCGGATGGGGAAAAGGAATTTCCAGATCCATCCCGACCGCCGCACCTGGGCCGTCTGTCATGCCAACCACTCGGTCCGCGAGAAAGATCGCCTCGTCGACGTCATGGGTGACGAGCAGAGCCGTTATGCGTTCCCGCTTCCAAAGGTCGATGAGCACCTGCTGTAACTCAATGCGGGTGAGTGAATCCAACATTCCAAAGGGCTCGTCCAAAAGCAGCATTTTTGGGGAAAGCGCAAAGGCGCGAGCAATGCCAACCCTTTGGCGCATGCCCTGCGAAAGCTCGGCGGGGCGCTTTTCCATTGCGTCGGCAAGTCCGACCACACTCAGGTAATACTCCGCTATCTGGCGCCGCTCGAGGGCCGTAGCCGTATAAAAAGCTTGGTCAACCCCCAGCATCACGTTTTCAAAGGCGGTCCTCCAAGGCAGCAGGCTCGGCGACTGGAACACGACTCCGCGGTCCGGACCCGCGCCGCGCAGCTCCTTTCCAGCGAGAACCATCGCCCCCGAGTCTGGCTCGCTCAAGCCCGCCACCATGGAAAGCACCGTCGACTTACCACATCCGGAGTGGCCGATCAGAGCCACGAACTCACCCCGCGCCACCTCCAAATTGAAACCGTCGACCACAACGTTCTGTGTGTCCCGACTTGGAAAACTTTTGCGCAGATCCGAGATGTGGAGGTAGGGTTTCATATTAGATATCAACTTCCTCCCTGCGGACCTCACTGCGTCGGAGCGCCCTGCGCCCGCCCCTAGTAAGCGGGCGCCCGAAGGAAAGGTCTTCGGGCGCAATGTCCGGCAGCACTAACTGCCGGGAAACCCTTGCTGTTGTGCGGCCGCCCTCGCCCAGCAGAAAGTCGACGATCTCGCGCCGCAGCCGCACAAATTCGGGCTCATTCCTGAGTCGCTTGCGGTCTCTAGGATGCGCGACCTTCACCGCGAAGGAGGGCCCGAGTGTCGCGGCCGGGCCTGCGGTGAGTGGCACGACCCTGTCGGCGGTGAGCAATGCCTCGTCGACATCGTTGGTGATGAGGACCACGGTGGTGCCGCTTTGCTGCCGGATACGCACCAACTCTTCTTGAAGCATGCCACGGGTCAGGGCATCCAGCGCGCCGAGAGGTTCGTCGAGAAGTAGCACCCTCGGCTCCATCGCAAGGGCGCGAGCCACGCTCACCCGCTGCCTCATGCCGCCGGAGAGCTGCGCCGGTTTCTTTGCGACCGCCTCCCGAAGGCCAACCATATCAATGTATCGAGTGGCCCGCTCGTGCCGCACCTGCTCCGTTGCCTTCGGGAGGACCGAATCCACCGCGAGACGGACGTTCTCAAGGACGCTTAGCCATGGCAGGAGCGAGTAGTTTTGAAACACCACCGCCCGCTCTGGGCCGGGCCCGACGATTTCGGAGCCATCGAAGAGCGCCTTGCCAATATCTGGCTTCAGCAGTCCGCTCATGAGGGAAAGCAGCGTGGTCTTGCCCGCCCCGGACCAGCCGACGACCGCCACAAACTCGCCCTCTTCGACGCGGAACTCTACGTCCCGGAGCACCTCTGCGCGAGCGCCGCGGCCGTCGAATCCCTTGTGCACATTGTGGAGTGAAAGCAGCGGCATAAGTCAGGCGGTTTTGAAGCGCGATTCGATGAGGCTCATGAAACGGTCGAGGGTGTATCCGACCACCCCGATCGTGAGGATGCAGAGGATGATGTGCGCGTAACTGAGCGCGTTATACTGCTGCCACAGGAAGCCCCCGACCCCGGGGCGCCCCGTGAGCATTTCAGCGGCCACGATCACCAGCCACGCGATCCCCAGTGACAGTCGGTACCCCGTGAACATGTAAGGCAGGGTTGCAGGCAAAAGGATTTTAAAAAGCGTCTGCGTCTTGGACAGACGGAGGACCTTCGCCACATTGAGGTAATCCTGCGGCACCGCGCGCACCCCCACAGCGGTGTTCAAAACCGTGGGCCACATGGAGCACACTGCGACGGTAAAAACCGCCGCAAGCTCAGACGCAGTGTAGACCACGCCCGTGCCCGGAACTCCCACCTTCGCGCCGAGGAAGAGCACCATTCCCAGCGGAAGCCAGGCCAGTGGCGAGACGGGCCGCAGCACTTGGATGATTGGGTCAAAGGCTTTGCGGAACTTCTCCGACCCCCCCAGCAGAAAACCCACTGGCGTCCCGAGCAGCAGTGCGAGAACGTAACCCTGCACCACCAGCTTCAGGGAAAGCCAGGTGAAAGCAAGGATCCCCTGATCGAGCTCGCCGCGTTTGGCAAAGGGTTCTACCAAGTAGCGCGAACTCGCCCTCCACGTCTCGAGAGGCGACGGCAGGTCGGCGGAGATGCCCAGCCGCCTAACTGTGGTCACCGGATCGCCAAAGTCGTCCGTGGACACCACTCTTACCTCGGACCCGGATATCAGCTGCCACAGCAGCAGACAACCAAGTACCCCAACGAGCGGCAACACGAGTACGTCAGCGTTTCGAAACAATCGCGAGAGGGAGATGTTTTTTTTCATCGGCGCTAACCCTTGATGCTGTGCACAGCGAAGCTGCGGGCGTAGGTCTCGCCGTCGGCCTTGGGATCAAACACACTGCCGTCGAAAAGCTTTTCGACCTCTTCGTTCGGTCCGCCGTGTTTCACGCCGAGTTCCTTCATTGCCTCCTCGTAGAGGTCGGGGCGCATGACCTGCTTGGCGATCGCCTCGTAGTCGGGCGCGCCCGAGTCACAACCCCAGCGCCTGAGCTGCGGCACCCACCCGTTGGCGCACTT
>JBILUQ010000156.1:0-8984 GCA_044370935.1 Chthoniobacteraceae bacterium | reverse complement strand
CTCCTCCGTCTTCGAACCCAAAACGACCGTGGGCCTCAGCGCCTCGTCGAAGAGTTCCTGCTGCTTGGCTCTGAGTTCGTCGTCCAGTTCCTTCTGCGTTTTTGGTTTCGGGCGGGAGTTAAACGATGCGATGTTTCGAACGCCGGTTTTCGCGAAGATCGCGTAGCGTTTTTCCATCTCATCCACGGCCCAGCGCAGCGCGAGCAGAACCTTTTTCGGATCTGTAACCACTGGTACCACCAGATGCGGAAGCGTGTTGTACATCTGCATCTCGACGACCTTCGGATCGATCATGATGAAGCGGAGTTCTTCCGGAGTGAACCGGTAGAGAATGGATGCGATGATAGCGTTGATGCAGACGCTTTTTCCGGATCCCGTCGTGCCCGCCACTAATCCGTGA
This sequence comes from Chthoniobacteraceae bacterium, assembly GCA_044370935.1. GTDB lineage: Bacteria > Verrucomicrobiota > Verrucomicrobiia > Chthoniobacterales > Chthoniobacteraceae > Chth-196. The sequence continues at coordinate 8,584 of JBILUQ010000156.1, read as the reverse complement.
GGCATCGCCGCCAGATCCGCTACAATGGTTTTTCCGTACACGTCCTTCCCGAGCGCAATCGGTATCTTCGCTTTCGCGGATGCGAAGTCTTCGCTTTCGAAAAGCTCGCGCAGCGTGACCTTTTGTTTTTTGGAGTTGGCGATCTCGATGCCGACCGTGTCTTTGCCGGGAATGGGCGCGAGGATGTTGATGCGCTCTGCGCGGGTGGCGCGCGCCAAATCGCGTTCCAGTGCGAGAATGCGGTCCACACGAACTCCCTTTGCGGGGTAAACCTCGTAGCGGGTGATGGTCGGGCCGCGCGTGATGTCGCCCGGAGAAACCTCGATTCCGAATTGTTGGAGTGTTTCAACGATCATGCTCTGCAGTGCGAGCAAGTCTGCCGGGTCGACGGCTTCACGCGTTGATTCGTCGACTACGTCCAGAAGCTCGATTGGCGGCAGTTGGTAGCCCTCGCACGAGACGTTTTCCAAGAGCGAAAAATCCGTCTTCTTTTTCGAGTCGCGCGGGCGGGGTGTTTGCGGCGCGGTGCCGTCGATGATTTTCGGTGCGGGTCTTGCCGGTTCCTGCGGGGCGGCTGTAGGCTCTGCGGGAGCCTCCTGATCATCGGCATGCGAGGCATTCGTGGCAGCGGGGGAGAGGGTTTCCTCCGGGTGATCAGTGACTTCGGCGGCGATCGCTTCGCTGGCACGGGGCCGGCGTTCCGGATTTTCCTGCGCCTCGTCCATCGCCTCCTCGGTGGATGGGGTGGAGGGGCGTTGAGGGCGGCGTCTCGTGTTCTTTGGAGGGTCGGGTGGAAAGTCCTCGAGGCGGCCGTTACGGGCGACCGGTATTTCCATCTCAGACTGCCGGAGCGCGCGTTCTTCGGCACGGCGTGCACGCCATTCGTTGAACAGCTCTAGTCCTCTAGGAGGAAGCGCGATGAGGAGTTGCAGCACTTCGCGCGGCTCAACGCCCGTCATGTAGAGAATACTCGCGGCGTAGATGGCCAGTAGTATCGAAACCGCACCGATCGAGCCCAAGGCTGTTTGAAGAAGGGTGCCTCCGACGAATTTTCCGAACCATCCGCCTTCACTCACCAGTGCAAGGCGCTCGGCGTCCAGCAGGGGAATATTTAGCAGATGCGCGAGGCATGCACCCGAGCACACGAATGAAACGCTCCAGAGCGCCCGCTTTGAAATACGGGTCCCAGGCAGGATCAGCTTTGCCGAACCGTAGCCGAGTAGCATTGCGCACAGAAGGTACGCAGAGCTGCCCAGAAAGGAATAGGTCACAAACGCGATAATCGATCCAAAGACGCCGAGGAAATTCAGCGTCGGCTTTGATGCGCCACTGGCTGCGTGGTGGAAAGGGAGCCACGACGGAAGATCCGCCGGAGCGTAGGAGATCAGGGACAGAAATATGACCAACCCCGAGGCAAGGAGCGCCAGTCCGGTGAACTCGTGAACGGGCGCGGGGTTTTCTTGCTCTTCGCGGGGGGCGGGGCGGTTGTCCCTGATGCGGGCCATGGTTTTTGAGAGAGGGTGGAGGTGGGCTCGCCGGAGTCTATTTTACTGGAGTGTAAACTAGGAAAGGGCGGGGGAGGAGGGAGGGGCCAGCGGCGCGAGCGTCAAACGGGGGGCGTCGCTCCAGAGGTCTTCGAGCGCGTAGTGTGAGCGCTTGGATTCGTGAAAGATATGCACCAAAACGGACCCGAAGTCGACGATCACCCACTGGCTGAGCGGGAACCCGTCGGTGCGCAGCGGCTTCACCCCGTGGTCTGTCCGGAGTTTATCCTGAATCTCATCCGCGATCGCCTTCAACTGAGGCTCGGACGCGCCGGAGCAGATCACGAAGAAGTCCGTGAAGGTGGAGAGGCCTCTCAGATCGAGGATGACGGGCTGATCGGCTTTCTTGTTGGAAGCAGCTTCCGCACAGTGGATTGCAATTGCTTCGCTAGACAGGGTGTTTGTAGAGGGCATGGGATTGGATCAGGAGTCGCACGGACTCAGGGACTAAATACTGTATGGGAAGCCCTTTCGCAACGCGCGTCCGGATTTCGGTCGAAGAGATATCGATTTTCCGACTCAGCCGCTCTATCGGCAGGGGCAGTTTTGAGCGCGCCAGCGGAATCCGGGCCGCGGCGCCATCGCCGGTCGTACCCCGGCCGAAGCAAACGAAGGCAACGAGTTCGCAGATTTTTTCGAATTCATGCCAGGAATGAAGCTTGGGCAGATTGTCCTCCCCGAGGAGCAGGAAAAGGCGCGCCCCGGCGAATTTCCGGGAATAGGCGGCCACCGTGTCGATGGTGAAACTGGGGCCTTCCCTCTCCAGTTCCTGCGGGTCGATCGAAAAGCGGGGTTGAACCCGGATCGCTTCGCGCAGCATCTCGAGCCTGAGCTCTGGGGAGGCGTGCGGAGCTGCCTCGAGTTTGTGCGGGTTGATCGCCGCGGGAATGAAGACGAGGCGGTCCAAACTCAGCTGTTCGAGGGCGTCTTGCGCAAGCAGGAGGTGCCCGTGGTGCACGGGGTCAAAGCTTCCGCCAAAAAGGCCTATGCGTTCCGGATTCAAAATGGCCGGGGTGGTTTGACGATCAATAGAACAGGTACGAGGAGCGCTCGGACTTGAACCGGTCCACGGAGGGCTTCCACGATTGTGCGATGGTTTGGATGGGCACGTTTTTGCGGAGTTGTTCGCGGATGGATTCGCTACCGTAGACCTTGAAGAAAATGTCGAGCTTGTCGTTCGGGCATTTGGCGAACAGGTCCGGGCTTGAACGCCGGTTGACTTCGCCCAGCAGCGCGAGCGCGAGGTAGGTCAGGTTGCCCTTGGCGTGCGGATCGATGGAGAGCCGGCATCCGCTGAAGCCGCCCTCCCTGCAGGGCGTCGCTTTTACTCCGGAGATTTCAAGCTTTTGGATGGAGGAGGTGAACTCCTGTGGGTCGACTCCCTTCGCGGCGCACATCTCGAATGGGTTCTTGCCTCCAACGCCCGTTTCCAAGCCCGCAAGCGAGCCGACGATTCCCGTCGCGATGTAGTACGCAGGGGAGTCGGCGCGGGGAATGTTGGGTGAAGTCTTCACCCAGCGCAGCCCCGTATCCTCCCAGACCATGGACCGGTCCCAGCCTTCCATGGTGACCACACGGAGTTTGCACTTGGAAGCCATCCACTGTTTTTCATTGAGCATTCGTGCGAGTTCTCCACAAGTCATGCCGTGGACGTAGGGCACGGGAATCTGGCCGACGAAGGAGATCCATTTCTGTTCGACCGGCGGGCCCTCGACCCGCGTCCCTCCGAGTGGGTTCGGCCGGTCGAGCACGACGAACTCCAAGCCCAGTTCGCCCGCGGCTTCCATGCATTTGGCCATGGTCGAAATGTAGGTGTAGGAGCGCACCCCGATGTCCTGCATGTCGTACACCAGCGTGTCGATGCCCTTGAGCATCTGAGGAGTCGGCTTGCGCGTGGGGCCGTACAGGGAGTGGGCCGTGAGTCCGGTGAGCTTGTCGGTGCGGGTGGCGACGTACTTGCCGGCAAGCTCCGTGCCATCAAGACCGTGCTCGGGCGTGAGCAGGCATACAAGGTTTATGCTTTTTGCCGAGTGTAGAATTTCGCGTGTAAGCCGTCCCTTGGAGTCGACCCCGGTGTGGTTGGTGATCAATCCCACCCGCTTTCCTTTGAGCGGCTCGAAGTCCAGTGATTTGAGGCGGTCGATGCCCAGCTGCACAGCGTGGGAGGGCATCGCGCAGAGGGCGAAGGTGAGCAGGGCGAGGGCCCTCCAAAAAGAGCGGAAAAAAGCGGGGTGTGGCATGCCGCCTAAAGGTAGCCTTGGAGGCGGCAAGGTCAACGGCCTGCAGGGATGCGGACGTATTTTCCGTAGCCGGCAGGGGGGGCTTCACGGTGTGAAACGGGGGGATTCGCAATTCGTCGCGCGCGGGAGTTGAAAAGTGGACGCACTGAGGGTTTCCTTCACGCCTCTCATGGCTGGCTTCCGACTTTTTGATCTCAACCCCGAACAGCAGAAAGCTGTTCTAAGCATCGAAGGCCCCTTGCTGATCCTAGCAGGCGCCGGCACTGGCAAAACGCGCGTGATCACCGCACGCACCGCCTATCTCATCGATGAAAAAGTCCCGCCCTCCAGCATTCTCGCTGTCACCTTCACCAACAAAGCCGCCGACGAAATGCGCGAGCGTCTGCGCTCGATGACCGATCCGATGGACGCGAAGCAGGTAACCATGTGCACATTCCACGCTCTCTGCGTGCGCCTGCTGCGCTCCGACATCGACAAGCTCGGGTACAAGAAAAACTTCTCCATCTACGACGAGGGAGACCAGATGGGGTTGATCAAAAAAATCATCGTGCGCACCGCCGCGCAGGACGAAAAACTCGACGCGAACCTCGCAAAAAACCTCATTTCAAAGGCCAAAAACAACGGCTGGCGCGAGCCCGCGCCCGGAGAGGAAAAGACCCTGCTTGCCGCTGTTTTCGCACGCTACCAGGCCGAGCTGAAAACGCTGAACGCCGTCGACTTCGATGACCTTTTGCTGCTCGCCGTGGATTTGTTGGAAGATCATCCCGAAGTTCGCGAGAAGTGGCAGCAGCGGTACCGCTACCTGATGGTGGACGAATTCCAAGACACCAACAAACTGCAGTTGCGTCTGGTGACCCTGCTCGCGGATGCGAACAAGAACGTGGCCGTCGTGGGCGACGACGACCAGTCCATCTACGGATGGCGCGGCGCGGAGGTGAGCAATATTCTGGAATTCGAAACGCACTTCCCGAATCCCATCGTGGTGAAGCTTGAGCAGAATTACCGCTCAACCAACGCCATCCTTCAGACCGCCAACCGCCTCATCCGCAACAACCCCAGGCGACGTGTCAAAAACCTGTGGAGCCAGTCCGAGGGCGGGGAAAAAGTGCGCCTGCTCGCGATGCCGGATGATCGGAAGGAGGCCGAGTTTGTCGTCGATGAAATCCAGCGCAGGCAGAACTGCGAGGGCGCAAAGTGGGATGATTTCGCCGTGCTGTTCCGCATGAACGCTCAATCCCGGCTGATCGAACAGCATCTGAGGCAGTTTCGGATTCCCTACCGGCTCATCGGGGGGAAGAGCTTCTTCGACCGGCGCGAGGTGAAGGATATTCTGGCGTACGCCAGCTGTATGCTCAACACGGACGACGATGTTTCCCTGCTGAGGATCGTGAACACCCCCGCGCGGGGGATGAGCCCTTCGATCGTGGAGCAGGCCGTGGACTACAGCGCGAAGGCCCGGTGCAGCGTCTGGAAGGCGCTGTGTGATGACGCGTTCCGAGCCCGGCTCGCAGGCCGCAGCCGGACCGCCGTCGAGCGGTTTTGCGAGTTGGTGGATGGGTATGAAACGCGGTTGCTGCAGCCCCTCGCCGACCAGCCCGCGATCCTTCGCGCCCTCGTGGAGGAGGTGGGCTATTTGGAGGATTTAAAGCGAACCTGCAAAACTCCGGAAGAGGGGCTTTCGCGCGAGACCAACGTCCGGGAGATGCTCAAGTCGTTCGACGAGTTTGGGCAGCGCTCCACTGCGGGGCTGCGGGGTTTTCTGGATGAAATGATGCTGCGCCAAGAGCGCGAAGAAGATGACTCCGACCAGTCCAAGGGGACCGGCGTGACGCTGATCACGCTGCATGCGGCCAAGGGGCTCGAGTTTCCGTACGTTTACCTGCTGGGCCTGGAGGAGGGGGTTTTGCCGCACGACCGCTCAAAAACGGAGGGAACCGTCGACGAGGAGCGGCGCTTGTTGTACGTGGGTATCACGCGTGCGATGCGCACCCTTTCGATCACTTGGTGTCAGAGCCGGATGAAATTTGGAAGCGTTTCGCCCTGCAATTTGAGTTCGTTTTCCGACGAGTTGGACCCGGAGTTTGTGGAGCGCAAGTCATTGGGGCAGATTGAAAATACGACGGTCTCGGTGGAGTCGGCCCGCAGCCGTTTTGACGCGATCCGCGCGATGCTGGAGCGGAAGTAGGTTTGCCGCGCAGTCATGCGAGTCGGGCGGGCCAGGTGAGTTTGTGGCAGCGCGGGTTCTCTAGCGAGCCGGTTGAATGAGTCCGTCGATTGAACCAGAAATGCTTGGGCTTGCTGGAGCAGTGAACCCAAGTAGAGGATTCAGTAGGATCTGTTGAGTAGGATCCAAAAGGTGGTTGCGGGGGTAGGATTTGAACCTACGACCTTCAGGTTATGAGCCTGACGAGCTACCAGGCTGCTCCACCCCGCGATTTACGTGATTAGAGTCGCTCAAGAGGTGGGCGAGCGCAAGGTTTTTTGTCGCGGGGCGGTGAATACGATGTCCGCGGAATTTCGAGGGGCGCCCAAACGAGTTGTTTAGTTGTTCGGAGCAAGTGTGTAACAGTCCTGCAAAAGTGCTGCAAAAAATGTGTTTTTAGCTAAAACAATTTGGCGCCATTGCTCGTAGTGTGTCATTAGAGGATGTTGTTTTCCCCCGGTTCGCCTTCAACCGAGCTTCCCAATGAATTTCCACCATCTCATCTCCGCTGCGGTTTCATTGATGCTGCTTTGCAGTATGAATGCGTTTGGGAGCGAGGACGATCCGTTCATTCTTGTCAGCGTACCGGATCAGAAGATGGCGGTGATGAAGGGTAGCGAGGAAGTGGCTCGCTACGCAGTGTCCACATCTCGGTTTGGGCTGGGGGATCGCTTGGGCAGTTATGCAACGCCCCTGGGCCGCTTGGAGATTGCAAAGAAGATTGGCGACGCCATGCAGCAGGGTACCGTTTTCAAAACGCGCCAGCCCACCGGGGAGGTTCTCCGGCCCAACGCCCCCGGACGCGATCCGATTGTGACAAGGATCCTGTGGCTGCGCGGTCTGGAGGATCGCAACGCGAATTCTTTTCAGCGCTGCATCTACATCCATGGGACGCCCGAGGAAAAGGCGCTCGGTAAGCCGGTGAGCTGGGGGTGCATCCGCATGCGCTCAAGCGACGTGGTCAAGGTGTTCGACGCGGTGCACGTAGGGGTGCGCGTCGAAATCGTCGACAAACCGCTGCGGGCCTCGATCCGCGAGCACGCGCTCTTGGTCGCCTCGGTCGCCAGCAAGGCTGGTTGAGTGGATTGGGCGGATTGGGCGGATTGGGCGGATTGGGCGGATTGGGCGGATTGGGCGGATTGGGCGGAGAATCACGCGGGGCTCTGTGCTCCCAGTGGGGCAACCGTTTTAACGCTCCCGTCAATGTGACAATAATTGCTTCTATGCAATGTATTGCAAAGCCATGCATTGGAGTAATCTGCAGCGTTACATGCATCAGCTTGCAGTGCTCCCGAGTGAATGGCTGCGCGCTAAGGGGCAATCAGGGTTGCCGCGGGTGGCTGTTCTCTGGCCGGTTCGGGCCATAGCGGCAGACGGGCGTGGTGATCCATCGAGCGTGTCCTGACAAAAACACCGCTTGATCCGTTATTCTGATTGAGGCAAGCAGCAGAGATGAAAGATTGGGCCCACTTCCACGATTTGTGTCGTCTGCGCTCGACGCTTGAGGCATTTGCGGTGCGGCGCTGGAGGAAGAGTGGCGGGCGGCAGCGTGAGGTGGACGCTTTGCGAGTTCTTTTGGATGGGATGAAGCAGCCCGCAACACAGGGCGACTATTCGGCTTTCCATCAAGCTGACCAACAGTTCCACCGAGCTGTGGTTGAAGCGGCCGGCCTGGAACCCTTGTGGAAGAGTTGGGAAATGGTCGCAACGGACCTTGATGCGTGGATTCTCGGGGTCAAACAATCCTACTGGCCGAACCTGATGGCGCTGTATCGGGAGCATGAGTTGTTGCTTGAGGCGTGGTTGGCAGAGGATGACTGGGTGGCGGAACAGGCTACCCACCAGCATTTGGAGGCAGGGTGGTATCGGCGCCGGATGGCGGAGGATTCCTGTTCGGTGGAATTGGATCCAGTGCAACGCGCGGAATCTTTTATCGCGACGCATTTCGCCAGTCGCCTCGATGTGGCTTGGGTTGCCCGGCATGTGAGTTTCGTCAGCGTGAGTCAGCTGGCCCGGCTGTTTCGCATTCAAAGAGGCATTTCACCACTGCGTTATTTGAAACAGGTGCGGGGGGAACGCGCCGCTCAACTCCTGCGTTCCGGTGCGGAGACGGTTTCGCTCATCGGCCGCCGCGTGGGCTACCGGAATGCCTCGCATTTCGTCCGGGACTTTCGAGTGATGTTTGGCGTGACGCCGCTCGATTATCGCCGTGGTGAAAAATCCGGGGCGCCCCAGGTTTGAAAATGTTCTAATTCGCGCATCGGTATGTGCCGGCTGATGCAAACCAAACCATCTACAGCCAACCCTGTTGCTGGCCTTTGGATGGCATGGATAAAGTTCAAAATATGAGACTCCGCATGCTCTTCGGTTTGGCCCTCTTTCTCACGTTTGCCGGCCTGTCGGAAGCATCTGACAACAACGCGGCAGTCGACTTTGCCAAACATGGAGTGAAGATTTTCGTCGATCGGGACTACGTCTTCGCAGAAATCCCTGAGTCGGTGCGCGGCCTGCCTTTCCTGCGCACGAGCATCGAAAAGACCGACGTGGAAGTCTCGACGCCGGGTACGCTCTTTGCGCTGACGCCCGTGGCGCGCCCG
>JBILUQ010000154.1:0-8991 GCA_044370935.1 Chthoniobacteraceae bacterium | reverse complement strand
AATCGCGGCCTGAAGAAGCGCTGAGAATTTGGTTAGGGCGCGATCGCCTTTGCCCATGAGCAGGGCAACCGCGCTTACAATGGGAACTAAAAGCAGAGTGGTGAGCACGATGAGCAGTTCCGGTTACTTGGTGAGGATGTAGAACAGGCAGACAGCGCCTGCGCCGAAGATGAATGAATACCCCTGAAGGTTGCCAAACTGAAGGAGACGCAGAGCGTAGCCGACTCCCCAGGTAGATGAAGCAAGCCCGCGGACAATCGCGCCGTCCAGCACGTACCGGTCCAGCCAACCAGAAAGGGAGGCCAAGAGATCTTGGGTGCCGGCAATTAAGCTGGCGTAGAGTTCATCGATGTAAAAGCGGTTTGCGAACAGCGGAACCCTGACAGGGTCCTTAGTTGAGCGGCTACGGTCGTTGTAAATCCACATCGCTAGGGCGGTGCCTGCTAGGAAAGAGCCTACCGCTAGGATTGGCACGATCTGAACCTTCTCACCGAGATGCGTCGCATGGAATAGTTGCTCCCCAAAGATGGGCTCGGCGAAAAAGGGATAGCCCGCTATGACCGAGAGGGCAGCGAGAATTAGAAGTGGGACCGTCATCGCATTGGGGCAGTCATGCCCGTGTTTTGCTGATTCTGAACGAGGAGAACCAAAAAACACAACGAGCACCAGCCGAGTCATGTAGTAGGCAGTCAGAAGAGCTGTCAGCAAAGCAGGCCAGAAGATAATCGGATTTTTGTGCCAGGCAGCTAAAAGGATGGTGTCTTTGGAAAAGAAGCCGGCCAGGAACGGACAACCTGTGAGCGCAAGCGTTCCGATCGCGAAAGTGGCGAAAGTCTTCGGCATGGTTTTTCGGAGGCCACCCATTTTCCAGATGTCTTGTTCGTGGTGGAGCGCATGAATAATTGCGCCAGAGCCAAGGAAAAGGAGCGCCTTGAAGAAAGCGTGAGTGAACAGATGGAACATAGCCGCGCCCCAAGCTCCAACACCTACTCCGGTGACCATCAGTCCGAGTTGGGAGAGCGTCGAGTAGGCGAGGACCCGCTTGATGTCATCCTGCTGCGTGGCCATCAGCGCAGCCACCAGAGCGGTGCTGACGCCGATGATCGAGATCACAGAGAGGGCTGCGGGCGATGGTTCAAGAATGAATGAAATGCGTGCCAGCATGTAGACGCCGGCCGCCACCATGGTCGCTGCGTGAATAAGCGCGGAGACCGGTGTAGGGCCTTCCATTGCGTCCGGCAACCAAACGTGAAGAGGAAGCTGCGCAGATTTGCCTACTGCGCCACAAAACAAGCAAAGCCCCGCAAGCGCGAGCAGGGTGGGGCTGGTTGTGAGCTTCGAGAGCCCAGCCTGGATGCCGTCAAAGGTCACTGATCCGGTTGCAGACCAAACCAGAAGGATTCCAGTCATGAATCCAAAGTCACCGATGCGGTTGGTGAGAAAAGCCTTGTTGGCGGCGTCGGCTGCTGAGCTCTTAGTGAACCAATGGCCAATCAAGAGAAAGCTGCTAACCCCCACTAGCTCCCAGAAGATAAACATCATCGCCAGATTGTCCGCTAGCACGATGCCCAGCATGGAGAACATGAAAAGCGAGAGTGAGCCGAAGAAGCGCGACTTGCCCGAATCGTCCGCCATATAAACCGTGGAGTAAACGTGAACCAGCGCACCGATCCCGGTGACCACGAGAAGCATGACTTTTGCAAGAGCGTCGACTTTCAGGCCGATGTTGAGCTGGAGCGCAGGCCCGAGATCAATCCAAGGGAGTTGTGACGCCAGACTTTCAGGCGCCTTTCCAAATGCCGCAAGCGTTGCGAGGAGGGATACAAAGACGGCACTCAGAGAAATAAAAACGCTCAGTGGCTTGGAGCGATGCGCAAACAGAAGAATGAGTGCCGCGCTGCAAAGCGGGCTTAGCAAGATGAGCCAGGGTAGGAAGTGGTCCATGTGATGATTGGCAGTTTAGAACCGAAGAGAGCGGATGTCCTCCACATGGGTTGTTTGACGTGCGCGATAGAGGGCGACAATGATTGCGAGACCGACGGCAACCTCGGCCGCCGCGACCGTGATGATGAAGAAAACAAGCACTTGTGCGTTGTAATTTGGCAGGCCGTCAGGCCCCACGTGGAAGCGGGAGAAGCTAACGAGGGAAAGGTTCGCCGCATTCAGCATCAACTCGAGGCACATGAAAATGGTGATGATATTTCTGCGCAGCAATACGCCAGCGAAGCCAATCGAGAATAGGAGTCCGCTCGCGAGAAGGTAATGATTAAGGGTCAGAGGAGTCACAGGTGAGGAAGGGAAGGTTTTATTTGAGCTCGCGCCTCGATAGCACAATGACGCCGATGGTCGCCACTAGCACCAGGACTCCGACAATCTGGAAGGGGAGGGTGAAGTCCGTGAAGAGTGCATTCCCGACCGAGCGAACGTCATCGATTCGGGCGGTGCCCAAGGCGGGGAAAGGCTTTGATCCGATCTTGAAGGATTCCAAAACCCGGAGGAATTGGGATACGAAGCCGACGGTAACCAGCGCACCTCCCGCAAGGGCACCCCTGTTGAAATGCCTGCGGTTTTCGGCCTTCAAATCAAGCAGCATGATGATGAATAGAAAAAGAACCATCACAGCGCCGGCGTATACGAGGACTTGGATAACGCCAATAAAGAATGCGTCCAGTCCCACAAACAAGGCGGCGAGGCAGAGAAAGGATGCAACCAGGCTCAGGGCGCTAGCTACGGGGTTTCGGTTGATAACCACGGACGCTCCGAAAGAGAGCATCACAATTGTCAGTATCCAGAAAAGAATGGGAGACATGAGTTCAGCCTTATTTGTCAGGGTTCCATTTGTGGACCAAGCCGTGCATCACGCCGCCGAGTTCATAGAGCTTGGCTTTGTTGTGGACCATTTCGGCCCGGTTTTCACCCGTGATGGCGTAGTCTTTTCTGAGGTAGATTGCTTGTTCTGGGCAAACCTCCTCGCAGAGCCCGCAGTAGATACAGCGGGTCATGTCGATGAGGAATTCCTTTGGAGCTTTCTCGACCTTGGCGAATTTACTTTCCGATGTCAGCTCGCCGGGGGTGATTGTGATAGCCCGTGGCGGGCAGATAAACTCGCACAATTGACATGAGACGCAGCGCTCTCGGTCGTGGTCGTCCTTCACCAGAGTCGGTGCACCTCGGTAGTACTCGGGCAGCTGCGAGTCCCACTTTTCCTCGGGGTACTGCATGATGATTTTTGTCTCACCATTCAGCATTTTTTTGAGGTGCTTCAATGTGATGAGCAGCCCAGCGATGATGTTGGGAATGTATAGTTTTTCCCAGAAGGTTAGATTTGGCCGTCGGACGGTGTATGCCATGGTCTTTTGCGTTCTAAGGTGAGAAGCTGCGGACGGTGTTGGATGAGTGAATGCGCTGACGGTTTACTTTGTGGCCGCAAGGATGCCGGCGGTTATGAAAATGTTCACCAGAGCGATTTCAAAGAGGTACAGCCATCCGAGCTTCATCAGTTGGTCGAAGCGGAACCTGGGGAGAGTCCACCTTACCCAGATAAAGAAAATAAGGATACACGCGACCTTCGCGAAAAAAGTCGTGATGTGAACGAGCCCGAGGATCGATCCCGACAATGTCATGGATGATTCGATGTCGTTGATCGGGAAAAACGGCAGATGCCACCCCCCGAGAAACAAGACGACGATCAGTGACGATCCAGCGATCATCGCGGCGTATTCTCCGAGGAAGAATAACGCGAATTTCATCGCGGAGTACTCGGTGTGATAGCCGGCTACGAGTTCCGTTTCTGACTCGGGAAGATCGAATGGGAGGCGGTTAGTTTCCGCGAACATCGCGATCGTAAACACTACGAACGAAATGATCAGAGGGATCCAAAGCAGCAATTCGCGCGCGGTGAGTTTGCCGTCGGTGAACGGCAGCAGAAGCCATCCGTTGTTTATCTGGTACTGAATGGCGTCCGAGAGGTTGAGGTTGCCGAGTATTAATAGAACTGGAACGGCGCTTAGCCCGAGGGAGAGCTCGTAACTGATCATCTGTGAGGACGCTCGTATGCCGCCAAGGAAGGGGTACTTTGAATTGGATGCCCAGCCTGCGATCACGATTCCGTAAACACCGATTGATGCGATCGCAAACACGTAAAGAATGCCGACATTGACGTCTGCGATCACCATCTTGTGACCGAACATAAAGTTTCCGAAGGGAATCACGGCGAGCGTCGAAAGTGCCGGAACCATTGCAAGCACCGGAGCGAGCCAGAAGTAGAAATGGTTCACATGGCCTGGAGTGAATTCCTCCTTCAACATGAACTTCATCGCATCAGCCACCGGCTGCCCGAGGCCACCGAGGAATAATTGCAGGTCTTTTTGAAACCCCAAAAGAGAGATTGGAAAGCCTGTGCGGTTAGGGCCCAAGCGGTCTTGGATGAGCGCGCTAACGCGCCTCTCGGCGTAGACGGTGTAGGAGACAAGCGGCAGTACCACGAGGAACACTAGAAACAGTGTTTTCGCAACAGATGCTGCCATCAGTTCCAGCGGAAGTGTCGAGAAGAAGTCCATGGATCGTCCGGTGTTTCGTTTTAAACGGTGGCAGTTGATGAAACTGCTGCGATTGGATTGGGTTCAAGCTGGAGTCCCAAGTCGCCAATTTTGCTGAGATTCAATCCTGCGAAGATCGGCGTGTCTTGAGCCATGGCGCGGAACACGTCTTCGATAGAGTGGATGGCCAAATTTGCGCCAGCCAAGTTGGCGAGATCTTTGAGAACTTCCCAATCATCCCGTGCTTCACCGGGTGCATCCACAGCCTTGTTGAGGCGTTGCAGACGTCCCTTGATATTCACCATAGAACCACGTTTTTCAGCCCACCCCGAGGCGGGCAAAAGAACGGTGGCTGCCGTGGTGGTGGCGTTCGGGAGAAGATCGGTCACGACGAGTACTTCGAGTTTGCCCAAGTCCGCTGTCGACACGCCGCATTTGGTCAGATCTTCGCCGATACTCAGTACTCCCTTGATTGATCCGTTGCGAATCCCCTGGGCAAGTTTTGGGAGCTGTTTTCCGGGTTCGCTGCCGGTCAGGCCCAAGATTTGAGCGCCGGAGGTGTTTGCATTCCGGTCCGCAGGGATCAGGATGCCGTCTGGCTCACCAATGCGGGGAAGGACATCCCAGAGCGTAATGCCCAATGCTAGAGCGAGGCTTTTTGCGAGGTAGAGTTCCTCGTTCGTGAGCCTCGCCGAAACAACCATTGCCAGGTTACCGCAAGCCTTGAGCGATTTTACCGCGTGGGCGAGTGCATCAGCCCATGAGGATTGTTTCCCAGAGACAATTGGGAAGGTGAGACGAGCGTCGTCGTGGAGGTATTTGAAATTCAACCGGTGTGAATCTGGAATCCAGTTCGAGTTTACGTCGTTATTTTCCCTGGGTGTGATCCGGTAGATCCGACCTTCGCGACTGCCGATGGTGATATTGCAGCCCAATCCATCGTTCACATCGATCGTTTTGGTTTCCTTTAGAAACCAGACTCTCATTTTAAATCTGAAGTCCGTTGATGTGAGTGCCCCGACGGGGCAGATGTCTACCGTGTTGAGAGAGTAGTTGCTTTCCAGCGTTTTGTCTGGATGACAGGCGATCGTGGAAAAGCCGCCGCGGTCCACGAATCCCAGAACATCATCCTGCGCGACCTCTTTCATGAAGCGGATGCAGCGGGAGCAGAGCACGCAGCGCTCTGCGTCGAGGGTGACTCTCGGCCCGAGTTCGACGTTTTTTGGCTTTTTGACTTTCCGCTCAAGAAAGCGGGAGTTGGACTGCCCGTACTCGACGGAGAATTCCTGAAGTCGGCATTCACCGGCTTGATCACAGATCGGGCAATCCAATGGGTGATTGATGAGGAGGAACTCCATGACGCCCTTGCGGCATTCCTGAACCATCGGCGAGTCCGTACGAACCGCCATTCCCTCGGCGACATCCTGAGCGCAGGAAATTTGAGGGCGGGGGATCCATGCGATCTCCGGGTGACCGTCGCTGCCAATGATGGGTTTGCGGTCCGGGCCCATTTTGGGCATGCCCATTTCGACCATGCACATCCGGCAGTTTCCTGGAGCAGACAGTTTTGGATGATAGCAGTAGCGAGGGATAAACTTGCCAGCCTTTGAGCAGGCTTCGATTACCCGCGTGCCCTTGGGAAACTGCAGCCACACGCCATCAATCTGGACATTCAACAAAGGAACTTCGGTGCTCATCGTGTGAAAGGGTTATCGGGTGGCGGCTGGGGCCATGATTTCGTGTCCGTTGCCGCGAGGGGCCTCGATCTCGGGGATTGAGTCGTGTTTGATGAGTTCCTCCGTGGTGTATTCCGGAGGCATCGGGGGTGGAAGCGGTTTCGACGCTTTCGCTGTGAATTCGTCACGGAATTTGGCCACGAAACTTTGAGTTGGCCAGGAGCAAGCCTCGCCGAACGCGCAGATAGTTTTGCCTGCGATATTGTCAGCGACGGACTTTAGGGTGTCAGGATCCTTTTCAACTCCGCCACCGGCCACGATGCGGTCGGTGATTTTTTTCATCCACTGTGCGCCTTCACGGCATGGCGTGCATTGGCCGCAGGATTCGTGCGCGTAGAATTCGTTAATGTTGTTGAGGATCTCAACCATGTTTCTGGAGTCATCCATCACGATGACCCCCCCTGAGCCAGCCATCGAGCCTGCCGCGGCCAGGGTGTCGAAGTCCATCACGAGATCTTCCAGCGCAAGATCCTTGTCCTTGATTTTGTATGTCTCACCCGCCTTCAGGACTTTCGCAGAACTTCCGCCCGGTATGACGGCCTTGAGTTTGCGCCCCGGCTTGAGTCCGCCGCAGACTTCGTTGATTAGTTCTCCGAGAGTTAGCGATCCAACCGCTACCTCATAGTAACCTGGTTTTTGAACGTCGCCAGATACGCAGAGGATGCGAGTACCCGTATTATTCGGGCGGCCGATCTTGGCGTATTCCTCGCCACCCATCGCAATGATGTGCTTCACGTGGCAGAGTGTTTCCACGTTGTTTACGATGGTGGGGCACTGGTAGAGACCGAGCACTGCGGGAAAATACGGAGGCTTGATGCGGGGATATGCGCGTTTGCCTTCGAGTGACTCGATTAAACCAGTTTCTTCGCCGCAGATGTATGCGCCTGCTCCGCGGTGCACGTAGATCTCGAGATCGAATCCCGAACCCAAAATGTTCTTTCCAAGGAATCCAGCCTTTCTTGCCTCCGCCAAGGCCTTCTCGAGGATCTGCGCTCCCTCGGGGAACTCTCCGCGGATGTAAAGGTAGGCAAGATTCGCTCCGACCGCGAAGCACGATATGATCATCCCCTCGATGAGTTGATGCGGATCCTGATGAATGATGTAGCGGTCTTTAAAAGTGCCGGGCTCCGATTCATCGGCATTGCAGATCAGATACGTGGGTTTGGGTCCGCCGCGCTTGATGAAGCTCCACTTCATTCCGCAGGGGAAACCCGCGCCACCGCGTCCGCGGAGGCCGCTCTTCTTGACGGCCTCAACGATGTCCTCGGGCTTCATCAGCACCGCTTTTTTGAGCTGCTCGTAGCCTCCGTCCTTGAGGTAACAAGCCAAGTCGTTAGTCCAGTCCCCGCGGTCAATGTTCTTGAAAATGAGTCGGTGTTCCCGTGGGTGGGGGGCCTGAGGACGGATCTTGGTCGCGCTTGACTCCGTGGTCTTCCAAAGGGCTGCCGCGTCTTCCAGCTTAATGTTTTCGGCGAACGAATCGTTCACCAATGCCACTGGGGCTGAACCACAGGACGCGAGACATTCTACAAACTCGATGGAGTGCTTGCCATCGGCGCTGACTGCGATCGGGTTCCCATGACCAGCATTGTGAACGGCATGACCGATGATTTTCGATGGCGAGTTTGAATGGCCCTGGTCTCCGTGGGCTCCGCCGTAGAAGTCTTCTTTCCACGCATCAAGGTTGATGCCGGCCGACCTCGCGAGTTCATCTCGCAGTTTGTAGCTGCCGGCCATCGCGCATGAGAGCGTCCTGCAAACGCGGATGTGTGTTGCTCCCGCTGGTTGACGCCGGAACATCGGGTAGAACGTGACCAGTTCAAGAATGTTGATTGGCTGAAGTTCCAGCTTGGCCGCGATCCATTTCATCGCGTCATCCGAGATGAAGCCGAAGTGTTCCTGCCACAGATGAAGAAGCGGAAGGGATGCACTGCGTTTGGAGGCAGGGTAATGCGAGATGGCCTCGTCTATCTGTGCCAAAAGTGCAGTTGGAATATTCATGGCTGCTTCGGTTCGGGTGAAGTGGGAGCGTCCCAGTGAGGTACGCGGTTAATGAGTTTGTTGTCGAAGAAGTGAAGTTCGATCGATTTCCCGTTTTGTTCGTAGTAGTAGCGGGTGACGGGTACTTGTTTCTTCTGTGTCTCTAATTCAATCGTTGTGTTCTCGATTCTGTCGGGTTGCCCTAAAATAGATTCGACTTCTTTAGGGGAGAGGTTTTTTTTTCCCGCAGTCTCCCCCTTGCCGAAGCGAGCATTCACAGCGTCGATGTTGTCGTTTGAAATTTCTGGCTTACATGCGGCTACTGTGAGCAGTACTGCGGTTGTGAGGATAGCGTTCGCAGAAAATTTCATCGGTCACATTCGCCCATCACGAAATCCAATGAACCGAGAATCGCTACCACATCGCTCATCAGGTGACCTGGGAGAATCTTTGGGAGGATACTCAGGTTCACAAACGAGGGGGCTCGTATCTTGAGCCGGTGTGGAACACCTCCGCCCTTGGAGTTGATGTAAAATCCAAGTTCACCCTTCGGGTTTTCCGCTCCGAAATAGACTTCCCCCGGAGGAGCGTTCAGCCCCTCGGTGTGCAAAATGAAATGGTGGATGAGTTCCTCCATTTTGGTCATCACCGAAGTCTTTGGCGGCGGAATGTTTTTCGGATCTGAAACGGTGATTGGTCCAGTAGGCATCTTGGACATCACCTGGCGGAGAATTTTG
>JBILUQ010000486.1:0-9008 GCA_044370935.1 Chthoniobacteraceae bacterium | reverse complement strand
TATACCAACCCTCGTGCTCCTCGGTGGATACCTTGTCGATCACGTACGTGTCGGAGTTCACACCCGGAAGAACCTTCGCCGTCCTCGCATTGCCCTGAATCCACTGGTAACTCAGCGGCGCGTCTTCGGTACACACCACCTGCAACTTCACCCGCTCCCTGGGATTCACTGTGGCCAGAGCCAAGTAGCCACCATCCTTTTGATCCGTCACAAAGCCAAAGTGCTTAATCTCTGTGGATTTCGAGACCTTCAGAGCCGTCGGGCTGCTTGTCACACGATCTACGTTGTTGCTCACAATCACGTCGTAACTGCCGGCGTTCTCCGAGCCCACACCGGAAAGCACCAGGCTGCGTTGGGTTGCCCCGCGGATGGACTGTCCGTTGAAGCGCCATTGGTAGCGCAGCGTTGGATCCGACTGGCGCGCGGGATCCGTAAGACTTGCCAGCAACACCACCCGCTCGCGCGGCTTCGCCTGCACACTGGCGGGCAGCGGCATCAGTTCGATCGGCCGTCCCATCGTGATTTTCAACGCCTTGGTGCTCGTCAAGAGCGTCCCCCCCGCAGTGCTGCGCGTCACCGTGAAGGTATACGTTCCCGCCTTGGCCAAAGACATGTTTTCAACCGTTAAGTCCACCTGCGTTCCGACCAACGCTTTCTCTGCGCCGCTCTCCAGTTCCCACTTGTACGAATCGGTTTCGCCGGTTGCACGCTCCGGAAACACCGTGGGCGAGAGTCTCACCGAACCGCCCGCCGCCACGAGCTGGTCGAAGAGCCCGGTGATCTTCGGCGCGGGATTCACCGTAAGCAGGTAATTTTTCTTCACCAAACGTCCACGTTCAAGGCCTCCAGACATCGCCCGGACAAGCACGTCATACTGGCCGGCATCCGCCTCAACCACGGAATTAATCGTCAGACTTCCGCCATCCACGCTGAAACGCCCATTCTCAGACAGCGGCACCCCGTTCCGGCGCCACTGATAGCTGAAGCTCAAACCGGTCTGAGGCTGCATCGTGACCCCGGGCAGGGTCAGCGATGCACCCTCACTCTGACTGAGCGCCACCCTCTCTTCCGGGGCTGCAAGTTTGAACACGTCATCCGATTTAAATCCGGACACCTGTACTTCCATCGACACGCTGCCGTACTTGTTTTTCGCGCTGAAACGGTACGTCCTCTCATGATCCCCTTTCCTGAACGAAGGAATCCTCAGCGTCGAACCCGTCCGCGCCAACCCCGCATCAATCGCGCCTCCGGACACCGTGCTCCACTCGTACTCGATGGGTTGCGTGCCTTCCACAAACGCCTGCAGCCTGACTTCATCCCCGTCGTTGGCCACCTGCGGCACCGGCGCTTTCACCAGAACAGGCGCGGAATACACCGTCAGCGTCGCAGGCAAACTCGTCACCGTGTTCACCTCGTTGCTCACCACCACGTCGTACTTGCCCCCCGACCCGGCGTCCCCAGCAGATCCCGGCACAGCCGCTGCAACCTGATAAGAGCTCGAGTTCGCCCCGGAGATCGCAACACCATCCTTGCGCCACTGGTATTGGAAATCCGAATCCCCTTTTCGCACGGACCCCGTTGCACCCACGTAAAACACGGCCGACGCCCCGGGCGCCACCGCCAGCGAAACCGGGTTTTGGTCGATCACCACTTTTCTCAGAAGCGTCACAGCAACCGACTCGCTCGTCCTGCTCTCGTAATCGTTGTAAACCACCACATCATACACCCCGGCGGATCCCACCGAACCCGATACAATGGTGTAGTGCGCGGTGCTTTCGTTCTCGCCGGCTTTTTGCCGCTTTAAATCCACGCCCCCCTTGCGCCACCGATACTTTAGGTCCACCCCGCTCGCCTTCACCGTCAGCGTTGCCGGACCACCCTCCACCAACGTCACTTCGCTCGGGTGGGTCAGAATCCGGATCGGCTCGTTCACGGTCAGACGACAGATGGAACTCACAGACGATCCAAACGCGTGGTTCACCACCACATCGTACACCCCGCCCGCGCCCAGCGATCCACTCTTCACATTCGCGAGCGTCAGCCGCGGGCTATCGACCCCCGCCACTCCATCGGCTGCATCCAAAGGCTTCCCATTTTTACGCCACTGATACGACAAGTCACGCCCCGCAGCCACCACCCGGAGCACTACCTCCTGCCCCTCGCTCACCCGTTTCTCGCGCTCAGGCTGCGTCACGATCACGTCCGCCTCGCCCACCGTCACATCAACCGTCCCGCACACCAATGTGTTCCGCGGGTTCATCGCAAGAAGCTGGTAAATGCCGCCGTCGCTCAAGCGCACTTCCTCGATTTTCAACAACGGCGAAGTTGCCCCGATGATCGGCCTTCCATTGCGGCGCCACTGGTAGCCCACAACACCGCCGCCCGTCGCGGACCCGCTTAACACAAGGCTGCTTCCCGCGGTCACCGTCGCGCCAACCATTCCACCGCCCCTCACCGCCTCTGCAGGCGGCACCCGAACCCATCCATCACCCACAGCCCCAAGCAACTGCACCGGCACACGCGCGCTCGTCGCCACCGTGCTTGTCCCCGTCACCAGCGTCCCGACCGATACCTGCGTCCCCGCGCTCACCGTCACCGACACCCACTGCTCAGCATCCGTCGCATCCACACTCACGCTCGGCGAGGAGCCCACTGTCCACGGCAACGGCTCGCTCGCATCACGGCTCGCATACTTGTTCCACACATAACTCAACGTCCCGTTACCCACCGCTCCCACCGACAATGAAACCGCACGCGCCGAAGCAGGCGCGCCGCCCTGCAGCGTCCCCGGCACCACCGAAAGCATCGGAACCAAATCACGAGTGATCCGCACCGGCTCCAGCACCGCAAGCGTCGCCGTCGGACTCACAATGGTCTGCGCACCGCTGGCCACAATCGCGTCGTATTCCCCGGAAACCGCACCGCTCGCCGCGAGCTTCAGAACCGCTCCCCTTGCCCCGGAAACCGCCACCCCGTTGCGACGCCACTGGTAGGTCAACCCCGTCGCCTCCACCAACTTTACCGACCCACCGTCCAGCACCTGCTTGGTCACCCGCAACCGGAACTCGACCGGACTTCCCGCAAGCACCCTTTGCGACACCAGCGGCTCCACCCTCAAATCCGTACGCACCACAGTCACCACCGCCGCACTGCTGGTCACCTCACGCCCCAGCCCGTTAGTCACCACCACATCGTACTGCCCCTCGGTCGCGTCAGCTGAGCCCCCAATCACAAGCGTCGGCTCCTTCACTCCAGAATACACGCCGGATCCCTCCGGCAAATCCACCCCGTTACGCCTCCACCGGTAGCTGATCGCATACGTCCCGGAGTTGGTCCCATCCGCCGCCACGCGCAGGCGCACTTCCGAATCCTCCGCAGCCCTTGCTGAAACCGGCTGCTGAATGATCCGCGCAGGCACCAGCACCTGCATCGCAAGCGCTCCAGACTTCTGCACATCACTTCGGTTTAACTCGCTGCTCACCCGCACCTCGTACGATCCGGACGCCGCTGCGCTCACGCCCGCAATTGTCAGCAACGAACCCGTCGCACCGCTCACCACTCCCAGATTCCCAAGCGACCCGTTGCTGAGCGCCGTACCGTTGTACAACCACTGATACGAAACCCCGCCTGCATAGGCCCCCCCCTGCGTCCCGGCCCGCACTACAAAGGACGCGGTGCTCCCGGCAACCGCCGTGCCCGCACCCACAAGCGTGCCTCCATTGACACTCCCTCCGCTCACGAATCGATAAATGTTCGGGGGCGCAATCGGCGGCCGCAACACCAAGCGCACCGCCCCTGCGTTCAACTGCAAATCTCCCGAATCCACCTCGCGCAACACACGCCGCGTCTCAGGGTCTGCAACAGAAACACGCACGCTGTACGCGGCCTCCGTCTCCTGCTCGCCCACCGCCGCAACAGTGTACACCGCACCCGTCCCGCCGCTGATCGGCAACCCGCCACGCATCCACTGGTACCGCAGTCCCGCCGCCTGCACCGCGCCGTCCAATCCTCCCACGGCCTGCACGGCGAGCTCCACGCGCTCGCCTTTGTTCACAACCAATGTGCCGGTCTGCAGTGCCCCGCTTCCCAACGTCCCGACTTGCACCGTGCCCGACACCAGCGTCCCGGTCTTGAGCGTCATCCTCTCAATCTTCAGCGCACTCAACACACGCAGACGCGCCGTGCTGGACACCGCACTCACCGGGTTACTTACCGTCAGCACATAGCTGCCGGCGTCCGTCAGCCTCGCACCCGCCAAACCCGACGTGAACGAAGTGCCTTCCGCCACAAGCGTCCCCTGTCTGACCCACTTGTAATCCAGCTTTCCACCACCCTCCACCTCGAAGCCTGCCCAGCGCACGGCATCGCCTTCCATCACCGTCAAAGGCGTCAGCTCGCCCAGTTTTTGCACCGGAGCCACACTAAACCCAATCGTTCCGCTCTTGACCGCCTCCCCCGCGTCGTTCCGCAACACCACCTCGTACCGGCCGACGGAGCTTGAATTAAAGTTCCGGATCGTGAGCGTCCCCGTGTTCACTCCACTCACGAGCGATCCCTCGCGCAGCAGCCCTCCATTGAATCGCCACTGCATGTATGGGGGCAGCGCGCCATCCTTCCCGTTCACCGACAAATTCAGCGTGCTACCCTGCACCAACGCCTCTTTTTCCAAGGACGGCACAATGGTGAAGTCCTCCGCCCTCGGCTTTGGAAGCGCTCCGATCAACACTCCCTGCGAGTCGGCCTCTGTACGCGTGTCCTCCACTCCATTCAAATACTGACCGACGCGGACCACATAGGATCCCTTCAACAAATCGCCCCATTTCACCGTCAGCCTGTCGCTGGAAGATCCGCTCACTGATCCGCCCTCCACGCACAACGTCCCGTTGCGCAGCCAGCGGTAGTAGAACGGCGGCTTGCCTTCCTTCACCTGCACAGACAACTGCAGAGTCCCGCCCTCCAGCACCGTTCGCGCCTGCGACTGGAACTGTGCGTTGTCCACCACCACGGGCTTCACCAGCACCACGCGTCCGGGTTCGCTCGTCACCGCAACGCTGCCGTCACTGACCACCACGTCGTAAATGCCCGCCAGCCTTTCATCCATGGTCAGCGTGTACTGGTTGCTGCTCCCACCGCTTACCAACGGCCCCGCCGCCTTGCCGTTCTGCCGCCACTGGTACGTGTAGCTCCCGGCAGTCAATAGCCGCACACTCAAATCCAAGGCGTCTCCCGCCCGCACCGCAGTGAAACTCTGCGGCTGCGAGACAATCTTTAGCGGACTCACAAACACCATCAACCGCGCAGAAATCTTCCCATACCGCCCGATGTCCGCCTCAACTGTGTACTCCCCGTTGTCCTGCGCGCTGACCGGGCCAAGCTGCAGCGTGCCGCCTCCCGGCAACACAGCCGTGCTGCCCACCTTCGTCCATGTGTAAGTCGTCGGCTTCTGCGGATCCTCCACCCCGTGCAGCACGGCTTTCACACTCTTGGACGTCTCGCCCAGCGATGTGAAAATCGCCGGCGGACTCAGCTCCAAACGCTGCGCCACCACCACCTCCACGGGTTCGCTCCACACAGACCCCGATTCGTTGCTGACTTTCATCCAGTAAAAGCCCTGGCTCGCCTCGGAGGCCGCCAACTGCAGCGAGGCACCCGTCCCCACCACATTCGCCGTACCCGAAGTCACCAGCACTTTGTCCACCGTGCGCCGCCACTCATACCGCGTCGCATTGCTCCCTGTACGCACGCTCACCGCCGGTTGCAGCACCACCAACTCGCCGGACTTAGCCTTGATCAAAGCGTCCATCTGACGGGTGATCACCGGCACCGCCGCCAGCACCCGCACCCGCAGCGTGGCGAGCAATTCCTTCCCTGCTTCATCCATTCCCGTGAACGCGATCACACGCTCCGACGGCGCCTCGTTCGAAGTCGGCGCCGCCGTCAGCGTTCCGCCCGTCACCGACACCCAGCCGGGCACAAACACCCCGTTGTCGCGAACCTCCCAGCGCACCGCACCCGTCGTCCAGCTGCCTGGCGCGATTGCGTTCAAATTGAAACTCAAGGTGCCGCCGCCGGCGATCATCCCGCTGCTCCCCGCAAGCGCAAACTCCCCGAGATTCAGGCTCGGACGCTGCCCGACGATCACCTGCGTGCCGGCGCTCAACAACTGCACGCCTGCAGCGCTCGCACTCACCAAGTACATTCCCGCGTGTGCCTGCGATGTACCCGGTACGACCAGGGTTCCACCCGTGGCGCCGGCTAGCAGTTGCGCGTCCTTGTACCACTGGTAACTCACCGCGGCGGTCCCCGCCTGCGCCTGCGCACTCAACGTAATCTGCGCACCGAACGCCACCGACCCGCCCTGCGGCTGCTGCGTGAAACGCAGCAAATCGATCCGCACGAGATCCGACTGCACCGCGCCTGCGGCGTTGCGCACCGCCACCCGGTAATTGCCCGCATCGCCCGCTGCAACAGACGGGATCGTGAGCGTCGCCGCCGTGCCGCCTGCGACCGTTGCGGCATCCCTGAACCATTGGTACGATAAAGAGCCGCTGCCGCTGGCCACCGCATTGAGCGTGGCGGACTGGCCGGCAACTTTCACCTGCACCGGCGGCGTCACCGACGTGATCGTCGGCGCATCAAGCAGCACCGAAAGCCGCGCCGTGCTGCTCATGAGCTCCACGTCGCCTGCTGCAGCCTTCACCGAATACGTGCCGGCCTCTTCAAGGGTCGCCGAGGAAATGGTCAGGGTGGCGCCCGTGCCGCCGCTAAGTACAGCACCCTCTTTGTACCATTGGTAAGACACAGGGAAATTCCCCGCCTGCGCCTGCGCGCTCAAAATAACGGGCGCGCCGAACGCCACGGAGCGTGCCTGCAATTGCTGCGTGAAGCTCAGCACATCCAGACGCACCGCTGGCGACTGCACCGCCATGGATTCGTTGCGCACTTCCACCCGGTAACTTCCCGCATCCAGCAGACCCACCGACGCAATCGCAAGCGTCGGCAAAGTTCCGCCCGCGATCAACGCGCCATCCTTCGACCACTGGTACGACAACGTCCCGTTCCCGCTTGCAGCCACGCTCAACTCTGCAGACTGCCCCGCAAGTTTCACCTGCGAGAGCGGCGTCACAGACGTGATCACGGGCGTTCCCAACGATACGTGAACCTGCGCCGCGCCGCTCATTAGTTCCATGCCGCCCGCTATAGCCTTGAGTGCGTACGTTCCGGCATTGGCAAGCGTCGCTGAAGCCACATGTAAACTGGAACCCGTCCCACCCGCGATCAACTGCGCATCCTTGTACCACTGATACGCCACCGCCGCCTCGCCCGCCTGGGCCTGCGCGCTCAAAGTAATCGGCGCGCCGAACGCCACAGACCCGCCCTGCGGCTGCTGAGTGAATCCAAGCAGATCCAACCGCACAACCGGCGACTGCACCGCGCCGGCTTCGTTGCGCACTTCAACCCGGTAACTTCCCGCATCCAGCAGACCTACCGAAGGAATCGAAAGCGTCGGCGACGTTCCACCCGCGATCAACGCGCCGTCTTTGAGCCACTGGTACGACAACGTCCCATTACCGCTTGCAGCCACATTGAACGTCGCAGTCTCTCCCCCAAGTTTGAGCTGCGAGAGCGGCGTCACCGATGCGATCACGGGCGTGTCCAACGATACGCCAACCTGCACCGCACTGCTCATCAGTTCCGCGCCGCCTGCAGTGGCCTTCAACGTATACGTCCCTGCATTCGCAAGCGTCGCTGAGGCCACATGCAAGCTCGAACCCGTTCCCCCCGCGATCAACTGCGCATCCTTGTACCATCGGTACGACACCGCTGTGTCGCCCGCCTGCGCCTGGGCACTCAATGTGATCGGCGCGCCAAACGCCACAGACCCGCCCTGCGGCTGCTGCGTGAACCCAAGCAGCTCCAGGCGCGCGATCGATGACTGCACCGCCCCGGCTTCATTGCGCACCTCCACCAGGTAACTTCCCGCATCCAGCAGACCCACCGACGCAATCGCAAGCGTCGGCAACGTTCCGCCCGCAATCAATGCGCCATCCTTCATCCACTGGTACAACAACGTTCCATTCCCGCTTGCTGCCACCGCCAGCGTCGCCGACTGGCCCGCAAGCTTCACCTGTGAACTTGGCGTCACCGACGTGACCACAGGCACGTCGAGCAGCACACTCACCTGCGCAGAACTGCTCTCCAACTCCACGCCGCCCGCTGTCGCCTTCACCGTGTACGTCCCGGCACTAGCCATCGACGCTGACGCGATACTCAAACTCGCACTCGTCGCTCCCACCAATGCCTGTGCGTCCTTGTACCACTGATACGCCACTGCCGCCTCGCCCGCCTGCGCCTGCGCGCTCAAGGTGATCGGCGCGCCGAACGCCACCGATCCGCCCTGCGGCTGTTGCGCGAACCCAAGCAGCTCCAGGCGCGCAACCAACGATTGCACCGCCCCCGCATCGTTGCGCACTTCCACTCGGTAACTTCCCGCATCCAGCAGACCCACTGACGCAATCGCAAGCGTCGGCGATGTTCCACCCGCGATCAACGCGCCGTCTTTCAACCACTGGTACGACAATGTCCCACTACCGCTTGCCGCAACTGTCAGCGTTGCAGATTGTCCTGCAAGCCTCACCTGCGAACCCGGCGTCACCGAGGTGATCACGGGCGTGTCCAACGATACGCCAACCTGCACCGCGCCGCTCATCAGTTCCGCACCGCCTGCAGTGGCTTTCACCGCATAGGTCCCTGAATTGGCAAGCGTCGCTGAAGCCACATGCAAGCTCGAACCCGTTCCTCCCGCGATCAACTGCGCGTCCTTGTACCATTGGTACGACACCGCCACATCACCCGCCTGTGCTTGCGAATTCAAATTAATCGGCTCGCCAAACGCCACAGACCCGCCCTGCGGCTGCTGCGTGAAGCTCAACAGATCTAAGCGAGCCACCGGCGACTGCACCGCCCCGGCTTCGTTGCTCACTTCCACCCGATAACTGCCGGCATCC
>JBILUQ010000153.1:0-9078 GCA_044370935.1 Chthoniobacteraceae bacterium | reverse complement strand
CTACGTGGTTTTGACGAGTTTCGGAACAGGCCGAAAGGGAGACCAGCCGTTGTACGACCGACTTTGGAGCGCGGGGTTTCTTCCCGCCAAATACCAAGGCGTCAAATTCCGGAACAAAGGCGAACCAGTTTTGTACCTAAACAACCCGGCGGGCATGGACCGTCCGATGCGCAGGGACACCCTGGATGAGTTGGCCGCTCTAAACCAACACCAGCACGAGAGCTTTGGTGATCCCGAAATTCAGAACCGGATTGCGCAGTACGAACTCGCGTTCCGAATGCAGGCCAGCGTTCCCGAACTCACAGATTTTTCGAAAGAATCCGACCATGTTCTCGCGGACTACGGGCCGGAGGTACGCACCCCGGGAACGTATGCAGCGAACTGCCTGCTTGCGCGGCGTCTGGCTGAGAGGGACGTGCGCTTCATCCAACTCTTCCACATGGGTTGGGATCATCACGGCGGCTTGCCGCCAGCGGTACGCGGCCAGTGCAGCGACACCGACCAGCCCACGGCGGCGCTGATAAATGACCTCAAACAGCGCGGCCTTTTGGAGGACACATTGATTGTGTGGGGCGGCGAATTCGGCCGCACCATCTACTCGCAGGGCGCGATCACTGAAACAAGCTACGGCCGGGACCATCATCCGCGCTGCTTCACGATGCTGCTTGCCGGGGCTGGGGTGAAGAAAGGAATCACCTACGGAGCCACAGACGAGTTCTGCTACAACATCACGGAGAACCCGGTCCATGTGCACGACCTGAACGCGACGATCATGCATCTAATGGGAGTGGATCACAAACGCCTAACCTACCGGTATCAGGGGCGTGACTTCCGCCTGACGGACATTCACGGTGAATTGGTAAAGGGACTCATCGTTTGATCGTCCTTACATCCAGCATGGATTACAGCAATCTCGAAGACACCACTCGCCCCCTGCCCCGCGTTAAGCGGGCTCATAAGTTTTATCGTCCGGTCCAGGGGCATTCAGTCGCGATGCTTCTGGCAACCGCGTGCGCCACGCTTTTTGCGCCGTTGCTGCTTCGCGCCGCTTCCATAGCTTCAGTGCCGAGCACCGAACTGCCCGCGCACCACAAGGCCTTTCTCGAAAACCACTGCTTTGAATGCCACGGCACGGAGAAACAAAAGGGCAAAGTGCGGTTGGACACCCTTTCATTCAACATTAACTCCATCGAAAACGCCGAGCTCTGGCGGAAGGTTCTTGCTCAGATCAACTCGGGCGAAATGCCGCCTGAGGACCACCCCAAGCAGCCGGATAAAACTACAAAAGCAGATTTTTTGGAGTCGCTTTCGAACACCATGGTCATTGCGCGAAAAGTGCTCACCGATCAGGGCGGCAAAATCACCATGCGCCGGCTTAATCGCCGGGAGTATCAGAACACCCTCCGCGAAATTCTTGGCGTCGACGTTGAAGTATCCTCCCTTCCCGCGGACGGCAGCCTCGAGACTTTTGACACGGTGGGTTCCGCACTATTCATGTCCCCGGACCAGTTTCAACTCTATAGGCAGCTTGGAAAGAGAGCGCTGACGTTGAGCTTTGAGCAAGCATTGACACCCAGCGAGGTTCGGAAATTTCGCAAGGAAGCGGAGGCTGAAACCATACCGGCGATCGAGCGAACCCTCGCGGAATTCGTGAGCATCCGGAAGCGCCACCAGCAATGGGCGGTTGCGGTGGAGGAGGCCGCGCGTAAGCCAAAGAACGCGGCGGTCTGCGCTGAAATTCGTGCTGCGACGAAGGACGAACCGAACAAGTTTTCCGACGCGTTTTATCTGAAGTGGGAGAAAATCGAGGGCGCCCCACCGCCGAGCGCGTTTGGTTTTCCGGACGCGATCGACGCAAACATGATGAAGAACAGGTGGGACAGTTATATTCCACAGGGCGTCTCCTACCTGACAATGCCGAAGTCAAAGACAGGCACGTTTCTGGGGATAGCACATCTTCCTCACCGCTGGGTGACCATTCGCGTGCCCAACGACTGGCCCGCGGGGGACTACAAGATCCGGGTGTGCATCGCAGCGACCGAGGAGGGCGAACCCGAGCGTCGTTTTGTCGACTTCCTCGCATCGCATCCCAACAGTTACGTAATCAGCACCCACCAGGTGTCGGGCACGATGGATAAGCCGCAGGTCATCGAAATCCCAATCACATTAGACAAGGATGGGGGGCGGGTGTTTCAGTTTGGTGAGAAGGGTATGTTGGGAAATCCCGATGGCAAGGGCACAGCCAACCAGGTCTTCGCTCGCGGATACCGACAGTCGCAAATCGGTCCAGAGTACGCCCTTTGGGTTGATTGGGTGGAAGCAGAAGGACCGTTCCCACGCGCAGCAACAGCCGCCACCCAGTCGGCGCTGCGCGAGCAGTTGCTGCAATTTCAGAAACAGCCCGACGATCCACGTCCGATCATTTCGCAATTTGCGGAACGAAGCCTCAGGGGACGCACCCTTGCGCCCGAGGTGCTGGACCGTCTCGTTCGGCTTTATGAAATGCGGCGCGATGCTGGCGACGCGACGCTCGAGGCGATCAAAGAGCCGCTGTCTGTACTGCTCTCCTCACCAAGTTTCATATACCTTGCAGAGCCTGCCGATGAGAGACAGCCGCGCTCGTTAACGCCACTCGAGCTCGCCACGCGGCTGTCCTTCTTCATCTGGAGCGCACCGCCGGATGCCGAACTGATCGAGGTTGCCAAGCGTGGCGACTTGAACAAGCCCGAGGTGCTGGCAGCACAACTTGAGCGCCTACTGGCGGACCCCCGCTCCGATGAGTTCGCTCACTCCTTTGTGAGCCAGTGGCTGGGAATGCCCCGCCTCGACTTTTTTCAAGTGAACGAAAAGCTTCATCCCTCATTTGATCTTCCCACAAAAGCGGCCGCAAAAGACGAAGTGTTCGAGACCTTCCGGCTGCTGTTAAAAACCAAGGGCAGCCTGTCGAAGCTCCTCAAATCTGACTCGGTCGTCGTGAATGGACTGCTAGCTCATTACTACCAAATTCCGGATGTGAGCGGGGACGAGTTCCGCGAAGTGAAGCTGCCCACCGGCTCGCCCCGGGGCGGGCTGCTTGGAATGGCTGCGGTGCTGGCAATGGGCGGCAACGGGGAACAAACAAGCCCCGTGGAACGCGGCGCTTGGGTGCTGCGGAAACTACTCCACGACCCGCCTCCCCCCGCCCCGGCGAATGTGCCGCAACTGAACCGTCTTTCAAACAAGCAGCTCACGACCCCGGAGCGCATCGCCCAGCATCAGGAGGATCCGCAATGCACCCAGTGCCACCGTAAAATTGACCCGATTGGCTTTGGGCTTGAGAACTTTGATGCCGTCGGAAAATGGCGCACCGAGGATGCCCGTCCCGGAGTGCCAAAAGACAACAATTCAATCAAACCCGCAGGTGCTTTCCACAAGGGGCCGGCATTTAAAGATTACTACGAGATGCGCGACATCATCGCGTCGCAGCCGGAAAGATTTGCCCGCGGATTCACCGAGGCACTCATTGAATACGCGCTTGGCAGGCCTTTTGGATTCTCAGACGAAGATTTTGCCAACGAAATCGTGAAACGCGCAGCACAGCAAAATTTCGCGATCCCCGAGTTCATACTCGCCCTCGTCGAAGCAAAATCCTTCCACTCAAAATAGGCATCGTCGCCCACTTCCTCATCCCCTACCCTTTCCTCTCATGAACACGCGCCTTTCACGCCGCCATTTTCTGCGCGCCGCCGGTTCCCTCATTGCGCTTCCGACCTTGGAGTCGATCGGGTTCCGCGCCTTCGCGGCGGAGAAGCCCGCTGGAGCCCGCCCGAAACGGCTGATCTGCATCGGCATGGGGTTTGGAGTCACCCAAGAGACTTGGTTTCCGGATGCGAGTCAGAACGGCAGGGACTACACACTCTCCGAAGGGCTCGCGCCACTGGCCCGCCACAAGGATCGCTTCACGCTATTTCAGGGACTCACGAACAAGTACACCCAGGACGCGCACTGGGGCAGCACCTTCTGGTTGACCGGAGCGAACCGGTACGCAGAGGCGGGACAAAGTTTCCACAACACCATTTCATTCGATCAAGTCGCTGCAGGTGCAATCGGCGAGGGCACCCGTTTTGCATCGATTGCACTGAATGGCGGCGAAAACAACTTGGAGGCGCATCATATTGGTCATGGTCCGGGACTGTCGCTTTCGTGGAACGCGGGGGGCAAACCAATTGCGGGTATCAACTCGCCGGCGCTGCTGTTCCACCGTTTGTTTTCGGAGGAAAAAATGTCTCTCGCGGAGCGTCAGGCGATGATGATGCAGGACCGCAGTGTGCTGGACGCAGTTCTCACCGATGCAAAACAACTGCAGCGCGGCCTGACCAAAACAGACATCGACAAGCTGAACGAGTACTTCCAGAGCATTCGAGAGATTGAAACCCGCATTGCGAAAGAGGAGTCGTGGCTGGGCGTTCCCAAACCCAAGGCACCCGTCGCCGAGCCAGCAGCAAGCTTGCAGGGGCGGGATGAAGTGAAGCTCATGTACGACATGATGGCTGCGGCTTTCCAAACCGACAGCACCCGCGTGTTCACCTACCGGCTCCCAGTGGAGACGATGGTGAAGAGTCTCGGTCTTCGGCTATCGGCGCACGACATCAGCCACTACGCTCCGGGCGACCGGATGGAGGCTTCAAAGAAGCGGGACCTAGCCTACAGCGAATTAATGGCGGGGCTTTTGGACAGGCTTCAATCGATGCGCGAAGCCGATGGGTCGAGCCTGCTTGATCAAACTTGCGTCGTATTCGGCAGCAACCTGCGAAACGTACACAACCTTGAAAATTGCCCGACTCTTGTGGCGGGCGGAGGCGGAGGCATCCCTCTGGGGCACCATCATGTGCTTAAAAGCAACACACCACTCTGCAATCTATGGCTCACGCTGCTGCGGGGCATGGGTTCCTCCGTGGAACGCCATGGAGACAGCTCAGGGACGCTGTCCATTCTTGCTTGATTGCACCGAGCAACCCGCGAGGCCGCATCGGGTCAGCCTTTGTAGTCGGGTAAGTCTGCCTGCGAATAGGCAACGAGGCGAACATTGTTGGCTGCGTTGAACGCGCGAGCCTCGCGAGCTCTGAAGGAGCGATTGAATCGCAATAAAAACTCACTCCCTCCCCCTGGGAGCGCGCAGCCCCAGCTGCGCTGACACGCTCACATCAGGCTGGGTTGTTCCCCCTTTTGTCCTTTTGCCTTTTTGCCCTTTGGCTGACACACCACCTCTTCTTTGCAACCCGCGTCTAAGCGCAGCTGGGGCTACGCGCTCCCAGGGGGTGCCGACAGATCGATTTCCTCAAAAAAGCATCTTGCGTCCTAAAGCTGGCTACGAGCGAGGCCAAGTGTAAGGAGTAAAATCCTCAAGGATTATCGGGGGCGCCGATGGGGCGCACCCGGCGTTTTGGATCCTGCATGTTCGAATTCGGGGGAGGAACCGCTGGTTGAGGCACGGGATTTGGAGTCGCAGTGGCGCGGGATTGAGTGCTCATGCCTGGTCTGGGAATCGGGGCTTTCGGAGCAGACGAAGGAACTCCCTTGGGCTGACCCGCTCCCGGAGGGCGGCCCTGCTGAGCGACGGCCGCAATCGCAGCCTGATCGAATTTGACCCGACCAACCTCCGCTCCCTTCTTCAAAACGACGACGATTTCCGATGGCGGCCCCGAGTCCTCGACCGAGACCAAAGTGATGCCGTCATCCGGCTTCTCGCCCACAAAAACAAAGCGCTGGGACAAGTCGCGGGAGCGGACGAAAGCGGTGTAGAACTCCTGCCCGTTTTTGCCACGATTTTTTGAAAGCCCGTTGAGCACTAAGTTAGTCGCAAAGTTTTCCACCGTAGCCATAGGCTCCGGAGCAGCTGTTGCGAGGGCAAAAGGAGACTTCGCCAGAAGAGCCTCGTAGCGAAAAGCGGGCATTTTCTCGGGGATATCCTTCGCCGCAGGCTCGGCTCCGTTCGCGCCTTCGGCGGCCTCCTTTGCCGGTTCATGATTGGCTGCAGGTTCTTTTGATGCCGGATCAACCGAGGCTGCAGCAGGCGCTGCGGCAGGCGCAGCACTCTTGGGTTCCGGCTTAGGGGTGTCTGATGCTTTCAGCTCCGCGGGCGGTTTAGATCCCGGTGTTTGCTTGGGCTCTTGTCCCGAAACGGAATGCGCCAAGCAGGCGATGCCGAGACCCAAAAATAAAAATGAATTTTCGCGAGGCATACGAGTCGACTATTTGCTGGGAAACCATTTCGCCACGGTCAAGTCCGCCTGCATGGAAGTCGCATCCGTGGGATCTATTTTTAGGCGCGCCTGTTGAAGGACCAGAAATCGGTCGGGAGCCTGCAGGTCCATGAGGAAACCACAAATGGCCTTCCAATTCCCCTTCAGCTCGAAATGGACGGGCACCGCAGTAACAGCTCCATCGACGCGGCTCGCACTCAGCTGCTGTTTCGCAATGGACACTCCGGTCTTCGCGGCCAGCACTTTCAAGAAATTAATCAGCGAATTTCCCGCAGCGGCCTCGCTATCAAGTTTCACATGTACCGTCTGAAGCCAGGATGCCCGCGCTTCCCAAAGGCGCGAGTTTTCCGCGAGTACGCGCAATGCCTCGTACTGTTCGGTTTTTTGATCGGTCAAACTTTGAATCTGAGCGCGGTTCTTGAGAAAGAAGCGGACAAAAAACAGATTCAAAACAATCGCAAAGAGAGTGCCCGTGATGAACACCAGTCTGCGCTCACTATTGGAAAGATTTTCGAGACTCATCGTTTTGAAGCAGTGGGAGAATCCACCTTGCCTGTGACCCGGAACTGCGCCCTCTCGTTGGGCAGCAGATTGGGGTTTGGCGAATCGATTTTGAAGGCCGCAAGCTCAGGCTCTTTCTTGAGCCGGTTCACGTATTCAATGGCCTCGCCCAAAGACGACGCCTCAGCCGAGAAACCAAACTCGCGAACACCCATCTGAAATTCCGTGATCCGGATATCCGCCGGCCCAATCACCTTGGTGACTTGATGCAGCAACTCGATCATGTACCGGGAAGGATCCAGAGCCGCGCTCAGAGATGTCCATTTGGCCTGCCGAGACTTGGAGAGCTCAACCACCGGCTGAAGCTCGGCTATTTTTTTGTCTAGTTTGCCAAGCTGCGCCTTTTGGACAGCCAGCCAAACGAATCCCCCCACCAGCAGGGCGAGATACACCAGCCCGAGGGTCTGGAGCTTGTCCAAAAAATTCGCCCTCTGCGCCTTTTGCGCAGACTCCTGAGACCAAGACTCAGGCAACCAATTTCCCGCGATCTCGTCCACAGCGCGAGGCAACCGTCCATCGACTGCAATCTGAGGAACAACTTTGCGAATAGCTTCAGACCAAGCGTCCACGGAACACACCGCGGACGTAATCCCGCCGTGCAGCGCACCCGATAACTCGGCGCTCAGGAGGCACCGAGAGAGGTGCGTGGCCATCTCGTCGCCGTCTGTTTCCCCGGCGGGATTCGGCAGCGTGTCCAGCCACACCAAACGGCCACCAGCGGCGATCAACAGGAACGGAGCCCCCTGCTCAAGCCAGATTACAAGAGTGAGTCCGTCTCCAAGGCAGGCGCGAGCCAGTTGGACTGCGTATACTCCCAAGGTAGACACTTCCAAGTCCGCGTTTCGCAGGGGTGCGGCCCACTGAGCGAGGGCGCTCATCGAAAGCGTTACCGCGTAGATCTCAACTCCCTCCTCGCTTTCGGAGAGTTCCTCAAAATCGAAGACAAACTCCCCGGCGCCGTAGGGGAGAACTTTCTCGAGCTGGATCTGAGCCATCGCCATCAACTCGTCGCGGGGCGCCTTCGGTAATGTAAACCGTTCGGTGACAAGGATCGAAGACGGCAGCAGGGCTTCTACCGCCAGAGACGACGGCACCTTGGACGCAACCTCCTCCATGGTCTGTACAGAAAGCGCAACCTCGCCGGACTGCAGAGTCCAACCTTGGGGATCAGGGGAGATGCACGCTTTCTGAGCGGCGGGGCGAGATTTCATTCGGTCCAGGAGAACATTCGAGATTTTCCTGTGCCTTTTCGTACAACCACCTCCACTTGTCGAACGACTTTTGCAGAATATCCCTCTGAAAAAATCCGGACAGTGGGATCATTGAGCATAATGAGATCCCTCAGAACCTCATGATACTGCTTGTCGACGCGGAGGGCGGAGAAGAACTGTTCTACGCCGGTAAACTTTGGATCATCAACAGTATGCAGCACCTGGTCCATCCCGGCGCGCAACTGAATCCAGCGCTGCAACTGCCCTTCCCCCAGCCCCGGAAGCCTCCTCAAGAGCTCCGGGGGCGCCTCCATGACATCGATAGGCCCCTGGCTTTCCATGGTAAGCAAGTCGGCCCATCCCGGGTAAGCCAATAAGGGCTCCATGCAGGGGATGCGCTTAAGTTCGTCCAAACCCTGGATCATGCGGTTGGCGGGATGGTAATCCACAGAATCCTCCTGCCCATTAAGCCTCGAGAGATTGTCGGCATCCACGTAGTCCAACAAACAATCCACAAGACGGTCCCTTGCCTGCGGCTCGACTCCAATCTTAACTTCGAGCCACTGCCTGAAAACCGCCAACCGCTGCGGGAACTTCTCGTTTAGGATCCAAGGAAGGTTAATTCGGACGCCCTCACCCTCGATCCGGACCCGATATCCGATCTCCGGACCCACCTGAGCCTCCAGCAAGGAGCTGTACCGATCGACCTTTGGATTCAGTGCCACCGTAATCCCGGAATGCGCCATCGCAAGGGCCTCTGCCGACCGGGATTCTTGCGCATAAGATTTGAGTCGTTCCTGAAGCCAAAGAAACCAGCTGGTAACCCCCATGCTGAGCACTATCACAGCCCAAAAAACCGCAAGCAGCGCGGAACCAGAGCGCCGCGCGTCCCTCTTACAGCCCCGTTGAAGCAAAATACGCCGCGCAGTGGGGTCGGCGACCGCGGACTGCGCTGCGTCTGCATTGCTAAATTGAACCGGCATGGGTGGGGTGAATCTTCTGCGGAGTCTTCTACTGAATCTTATGTTGTAGCACGGGCAGAACCACCTCGTAGGGTTCCTGAT
>JBILUQ010000152.1:0-9168 GCA_044370935.1 Chthoniobacteraceae bacterium | reverse complement strand
ATGGTTCCTTCGGGCTCAAGTGCGATCTCCTTTGGCTGCTTTACTGCGGACTGATTTCAGTTGCGAATCTCAACCACATCTGGCCAGAGCATTCTTATTCATTACCTTCTGTCTACCTGCAGTGCACGCCCCCCCCAGACTGGATACCTAGGTGTTTGCGCGGCGATTCCCTCGATTCAACCGCGTTCAACCCGCTTTTCAAATCACGCGCGCCCCATGTACTGGCCAGTTCGGGTGTCGATTTTCACCAACTCCCCCTCCTTGATAAACAAAGGCACCGTTACCACTTTCCCGGTCTCGAGCGTCGCAGGCTTCTGAACATTATTAGCGCTGTCGCCACGGACTCCTTCAGCTGACTCGGCCACTTTGAGATTCACCGAAGCAGGCAACTCTAGGTTCGCAGCCTTGCCCTCAACGAAAAGCACCTCAACGGACAAGTTCTCGGTCAAATACTCTTTCGCGTCACCAACGAATTCCGAATCAAAGGTCACCGTCTCAAAGGTCTCCGGGTCCATGAAATGCAAGCCCGTGTTGTCCTTGTAGGAGAAATCCAGTTTCTGCCGATGGACATCCACAGTCTCCACCTTGTCGGTCGAACCAAACCGCACATCAGCGGACTTGCCCGTGCCGATGTAGCGGATGATGGCCTGCACAAACGCCCTGAGGTTTCCGGGGGTGCGATGCTGTACTTCCAACACTATTGCGGCATTCCCATTGTAGCGAATGCACATTCCTTTGCGTAAATCGTTTGCTGCGGCCATGTATCAGTATTTTAAATTTGGCCTTCCAATATCAGACAACGCTCAGTCGCTTGCAAGTGTTCTCCTCCCGCGGGGGATTCCAAACGTCTCGCCCACACCAAAAACAACGAATTGCGAAAGATCGCCCTTCTGATATCCCCTCCTCGAGCCCACTAGGCCCCCGCCTTTGTCTTCCTCACTCAGCTCAAACACGCAAGGTTCTAAACCTCCTCCCCTCTTCTCCATGAGTGTTTACTCAAAATCCAGCGCCGTACTCGGCGCCCTCGGGGTGGCATTGGGTGCTTTTGGAGCACATGGGCTCAAGCAGACCCTAGACATCCACCAAACTGTCGGCATCTGGCAAACCGCTTCGTTGTATCACCTTCTGCACAGCGTTGCACTTCTTTCACTCTGCTCACGCTCCCCAATTCCGAAAGCCACCTTTTGGTGTTTCAGCATCGGAATCCTCATATTCAGCGGTAGCCTCTACGCTTTGGCCCTCACCAATATCAAACCCCTCGGAGCGATCACTCCGTTGGGTGGTTTGCTACTCATTGGCGGCTGGTTGCTCCTCTTCAACTCCCGCGGTCATTCAGAGACTTGACCCGAAGACCGGCCCACGTTTTCCCCACCAAAACGACGTTATCCCCCCCGCTCATGCCCCCCTCGCCAAAACAATTTCTCGCCGGCTCGCTGAGTTGCATGCTCCTTGCATGGACAGCAAACGCCCAATCGTTTTCAAAAAAACAGATCATCGATGATTTCTGGGCTGAAGGCGCCGCGGTCGCTGATTTCAACCGGGACGGATTTCAGGACGTTGCTTATGGCCCTTGGTGGTTTGAAGGCCCCGACTTCAAACTCAAACATGAAATCTACCCAGCCAATGCCACATGGTCCCTCACCCAACCCAATGCGGAGCCAAAACAAATGCTCGGATTCAAAGGCGCCAAATCTCCTGAGAACGGGTACTCCGACAACTTCATTGATTACATCGACGATTTCAACCAGGACGGCTGGCCGGATTTACTGGTGCTGGGCTTTCCCGGCAAAGAAGCGTTCTGGTTCCAAAACCCGGGCTCCGCGAACGGGGATTGGAAAAAGCACCTCGCGCTCGAGAGTGTCGACAACGAATCGCCCGGCTACCTTCCGGTCACCAAGGACGCTCGGAAGGGCATCGTCTGCAGCAGCGCAGGTTTTCTAGGTTACGCCCTTCCCGACCTCTCACATCCGGAATCCCCGTGGACGTGGCATCCGATTTCACCAAAGGGACGCTGGCAAAAATTCACGCATGGCTTGGGAATGGGCGACATCAACGGAGACGGACGCCCCGATCTACTCGAGGCAAGGGGCTGGTGGCAACAGCCGCCAAGCTTGGAAAACGATCCCGAATGGACCTTCCACGAAACCATATTTGGCGCGGGAGGCGCTCAAATGCTTGTGACCGATGTGAACGGCGATGGAAAAGCCGATGTCATCACAAGCCTGCAAGCCCACGGATTTGGAGTTGCATGGTTCGAGCAAACGGAGGACACCGGCGGAATTGGATGGCGGCGCCATTGGATTGTCGGAACCAAACCCGAAGAAACCTCCCATCAAACCGTATTCACCCAACCGCACGCACTAGCCCTGGGCGACATCAACGGAGACGGACTTCCCGATCTGATAACAGGGAAGCGCTTCTGGGCGCATGGACCCAAGGGCGGCGACCCGGGCTCAAACGATCCCGCAGTACTTTACTGGTTTGAACTCAGCCGAGGCGAGAATGGCGCGCAATTCATCCCGCACCTCATTGACTCGGACTCGGGAGTCGGCACTCAAGTCACCGTTGCTCCAGTCAAAACCGGCGGCAAACTGGGAATCATCGTCGGAAACAAAAAGGGCGCGTTTGTTTTTGAACAGCATTAAAACGCACTCCTCTCGGACCGTTCTCTCCAGCTCTTCCAGTCATGAAAACAAAAAGCCTCGTTCATAGCGCGACTCGTAAAATCGCCCACCTCATCGCAGGCGCCTCGCTGTGGATCACTCTACCCGCCCGCAGCGAGCTCGCCGATTACCGCTACAAATTCGAGGTTCTGGAAACGGGAATGCCCCAGCCCATGGAGCTTGAATTGGCGCCGGATGGCCGGATCTTCTTCAACGAAATCGGGGGCTCGTTGAAAGTTTGGAAGCCTCAAATCAACGCCACCGTTCTCTGCGGGAAACTCGAGGTTTTTAATGAGCAGGAAAACGGATTTCTCGGATTCGCGTTGGATCCGAATTTCGCGAAAAACCAATGGATCTACTGTCTGTATTCGCCCCCGGGTTTTTCAGGCCAACGCCTGAGCCGTTTCACGATGCAGGGCGACACGATGGATTTGATGTCTGAAAAAGTGATCTTGGAAAGCGAGGAACAGCGAAAAACCTGCTGCCACCATGCGGGCTCGGTCGAGTTCGACACCCAGGGCAACCTGTTGTTCTCGTCCGGCGACAACACGAACCCCTTCGGTTCAGACGGGTTTTCCCCCAGTGACGAGCGGTCTGAGCGCGAACCTTGGGATGCCCAGCGCACTTCCGCCAACACCGCAAATTTGATCGGCAAGATCCTCCGGATCCGCCCCACGCCCGACGGCAAATACACCATCCCAGACGGAAACCTTTTCCCGAAAGACGGATCCTCCGGCCGCCCGGAGATATTCGTAATGGGATGCCGCAACCCTTGGAGAATCAGCATCGATCCGAAAAGCGGGTATCTCTACTGGGGTGAAGTGGGCCCGGATTCTCGCAAGGACTCCGAGCGAGGCCCGCGCGGCTACGACGAAATCAACCAGGCGCGTGAGGCAGGTTTTTTCGGCTGGCCGCTGTTCGTTGGGGCGAACTTCGCGTACGCAAAATACGACTTTGAGGCGCAAAGCATCGGTGCTTTCCACGATCCTGCCAAGCCGCGCAACCTGAGCGTGAACAACAGCGGACTCCGAGACCTGCCCCCGGCACAACCCGCGTTCATTTACTGGCCGTACGAGGATTCGAAAGAGTTTCCCATGCTCGGCACAGGCGGCAGAACCGCCTGCGCCGGACCAGTATTCCACTTCGATGCCCGATTCGAGACAACCAATGGCTTTCCCAAAGAATACGACAACTGCCTCCTGTTTTGGGACTGGCAGCGCCCCTTCGTAAAGTGGGCTAGACTGGCGCCTTCAGGCGACCTTGCAGAAATCATTCCTTTTTCTAATGCGATGTCCGTGGTCTCCGACAAGGTCAAGGACGAGGAAGTCAAAGAGGGTTTCGTCGCACGCAGGCCCGTGGACGCCGTGTTCGGGCCAGACGGCTGCCTCTACATGCTCGACTACGGACTGACATGGGGCGCAAATCCGGATTCAAAACTAATAAAAGTTTCGTATATCCGAGGCAACCTGCCGCCCGTAATCAAACTCCAGGCAAGCGCCACTTCAGGGCGAGAACCTCTCACCGTCGAATTCGACGCTCACGGCACACACAAACGCGAAGGTGGTGCGGTCCGCTACCAGTGGCGAATTGAAGAACAGGGCGACGTAGTTTCAACGAATGCAAGGTTTTCGAAAACCTTCGAAAAGCCCGGCAACTACAAAGTCCAGCTCACAGCCAGCGACTCACAGGGCACCTCAGACTCCAAGAGCATAACGGTCGTTGTCGGGAACAGCCCACCGGAGGTCGAGTTCGAGTCGCCGAGAGATGGAGACTTTTTTACCAATGGAAAACCAATCGCATACAAGATCCGAGTGAATGACTTCGAGGATGGCACCTCCGATCGAGTGGGAGATGCGATGGGCTTTAAAGTCGGGCTAGAAACGCGCTGGTTGAAATCACCCGACGACAAACCAGCAATCCATCCGGGACTCGCCCTGATGAAACAGAGCGACTGCTTCAACTGCCATCAACTGGATCAAAAACTCGTTGGCCCGGCTCTGGTAGATGTTGCTACACGGTATCGTGGTGTTTCAGGAGCACTCGAGGCAACTATCCAGCGGGTGCGCAATGGCAGCGCTGGCGTATGGGGCGAAGTTCCGATGCTTGCCCACCAGCAGCACACCTCGGACGAAATCGCCCAGATGGTCGCGTGGGTATACTCGCTCGAGCCCGGAAAAACAGGAGCTACCCTGCAGAAAGGTTTGAAAGGCGAAGTCACCGCACCAACTGACGCTGCATTAAAAATCGCAGTTCTCGAAGCGAGTTACGCCGACAATGGAAGAGGCGATGCAGCCTCGTTGATCGGC
The DNA here is from genome assembly GCA_044370935.1 of Chthoniobacteraceae bacterium. Classification (GTDB taxonomy): domain Bacteria; phylum Verrucomicrobiota; class Verrucomicrobiia; order Chthoniobacterales; family Chthoniobacteraceae; genus Chth-196. Next base: position 4,199 of record JBILUQ010000152.1, on the reverse strand, counting down.
AAAACGATCGTGCGGCTGCGCACGCGCAGAATCGAGGCGGAGGGGAACGAGACTCCGAACGGTTGCAAGCCGGTGGGTGCCAAGGGCGCCTCCGGAGGTAAAGCGGTAGGCAGCATCAACGACGGTCACTCTCTGGTTTTCCGCAACATTCACCTTCAAGACGTGGGCGGGCTTACATGTCGCGTTTCCTCAGGCGGAGCGGGCGGCAAAATTGAGCTGCACGCGGAATCCAAAGATGGCCCCACACTCGCAGAGATCGAGGTCGCGCCGACCGGTGGATGGGACTCGTGGGTGGAACTAAAATCCAAGATCACCGCTCCAAAAACCGACGGGGCGCGGACAGACGTTGTCGCCGTTTTCCGAAACCCAAACAAAACAGGATTGATGAACTTGGACTGGGTACAATTCGACCCTCCATCGGGGCGTTAGCCGGCGCTTTTGCAACTCGCTCCCCTTGGCAAACACGGATTGTTTAATACCCCAAACACTCTGAATAAAATTGACCCCGCAACAAAAGACGGGCGGTTCGCAGCCTAAAAGAATCAAGTTGAGACGCCTTTGCTTACACGCGCAGCCATCCATGATCGCATGCAGTTGCGATGGTTGCGTTAATGTTTAAACTAATCAAACAAGCCGCCACTCGAAACCGGCCCTCGATTCGTTCACACCCGGCACCTTCAAGCTTAGCCGCAAGAAAACTCAGCCAAGCGCCCCGAAATGCCCCCAAGCAAGAGGACCGTTTCCTTCATGAGTCAACCCGTGACGTAGACGCCGCGGGGCTTCCACTGTGGCTCGGAACCGACCGCAAAATCTATTCGGGCTTCAACAATTCGGGAAAGGCGATTATTTGGACTGAATCACTCAACGGCGTTGAGTCCACTTCCTTCACAAAAACGCGCGATCCCTACTGCTACCTCCCTTTCGGAGACTTCGACCTTTTCTACACCAAAAACCAGCGGGCCATCGAAGGCGCAAGAAGGGTGCAGCGGGCGGCATCAACGAGAATGAACCTTCTAGCTCCCGAACACCCGGACAGAAAGCAATGGCAGCAATGGATCAAGGATGCCGCAGCGGCTATTCAAGAGCTCTCTGCCGGAACCTGAGATGATACCAGCCAAAATCGCTACGCTTTCGGATTCAATATCGGAATCTCTACGAGATGGCGCGAAGTCAGAAGTAACGCAGATCTTTTCTTGATATTGCCGGGGAGGGTTTCACGATTCTCGCGAATCATCCCTCCCCCATGCAGACCATCCGAATCAGCCCACTCGCGTTTTCTCTATTGCTCGTCACTGACAGTTTCGGGGTGCCTCCAGAGCCGGTGTTTAAGGCACAGGACATCGACACCGAAATTCAAATCGGTTACGGCATCGCGATTGCGGATGTCAACGGCGACAAAAAACCAGACATCATCCTCGCTGATCAACACACCGTTCAGTGGTACGAGAATCCCTCGTGGAAAAAACACATCATCGCCGAAAATCTCACCTCGCGCGACAACGTGTGCGTTGCAGCTCAGGACATCGATGGAGACGGAAAGGCTGAGATCGCCGTTGGGGCGCAGTGGAACCCGGCAGAGACAACTGATCTCGATCAAAGCGGTGCGGTTTTTTATCTAATTGCACCCAAAGACCGCACCGCACGGTGGGAACCCGTGCGACTACAACACGAACCAACAGTGCACCGCATGCACTGGGTACTTTCGCCGTTGGGAAAATGGGAATTAATCGTGAAACCATTACACGGACGAGGAAACTTGAATAGCGCGGGCGAAGGCAGCCGCGTATATGCCTACAGCATGCCCGACGACCCAAAAGCGCCCTGGTCAACATCCCTCGTAAGCGACTTCACGCATGCGAGCCACAATTTCCATCCGATCAACTGGGATAATGACCCGGAACACGAGCTGCTCACCGCCGCCAAAGAGGGAGTCTTCTGGTTTGGACGGAGTTCCGGCAGCTGGAAAAAACGCCAGATCTCCGAATCATGGGCTGGCGAAGTGCGCGATGGAAAACTTCCTAACGGGCAGTGTTTTATTGCGACAATCGAGCCGATGCACGGCAACACCGCCGCAATCTACACCAACGAGAGTAAGTCCAAGGGCCCTTGGATAAAGCAGACCCTTGATCAATCACTCAAAGACGGGCACGCAGTCGCGGTAAAAGACTTTCTTGGTGTAGGCAGCGATCAAGCCGTGGTTGGCTGGAGAGCCATGAATCCGAAGGGAACACCAGGTGTGCGCTTGTTCACTCCCCTTGACCCCGAGGGGAAGGAGTGGCGAACAAGCGAACTGTCGGCAGAGGAGGTAGCGATTGAAGATCTCAAGGCGGCAGACTTGGATGGTGATGGAAGGCCAGATCTTATCTTGGCAGGCCGCCAGACTAAAAACCTCAGGATTCTTTGGAACAAGACAAACACTCCTCAACGGTGATCGATGAGATTTACACAGGTTCGCTTCAAGAACTCATCACTTAGCGAGCAGAAGAAGGAGAAGGCCGCGCAAGGTCCATGCGATGGTGCGCCACCAATTGGTACCAACCAGGCGCGCGTGAGTTTTCGCATCAAAGCCCGCAGAAAGCCCGAAATGAAGTGGCACTTGCACCCTCCACGTGGACAGCCAATTGAAGGCTAACGGCAGAAGACTCACCAACAGCAATTGCTCACGGTGACCCGCCCATATAAGCCATGCGGCCGTGAAAAGCTCCGTGAACATGAGCGGCGCAACCACCCAAGTGATTTGGGTGGTATGGCGCCGATGATACGATTCGAACGCCTCTCGTCCTACTTGAGCGAACAGCGGATAGTGAACCAGCTGGATAGTCCAAATCAAACCGACAAGCGCCCATGTTGCAGCGCAGTGGGACAACAAAGAGAGGCTCATGACCGGTTCATTCACTCAGCGATCGCAACGACGACAATTCAGGCCGCTCATTCAATGCTTGGCGGTCCCTTCAAGCGTTGTTCGAGCAGGCGACGATGCTTGGTGATCCGACCACCAACGCGCTTACGCCACATGCGAAAACTCGATGGTTTGAGCTCACGGCGCATCACCTCAATCACCTGTTTTTCGGTGAAACCGGTCCGCTCCTCGATTTCCTCGAAACTCGTGCGATCCTCCCAAGCAAATCGGATGATTCGTGAGATTTGTTCGGGCGCGTAGGTCGCTTTCATGACTGTCTTCCTAGCATGAGATGACGGCTCATTTTTTGCCAGAACGGAAAGAATCCGGCGGTGGCAAAAGAGAAAGCTGTTTCGTCCGATGGTCTGCGGATGAGAGTCAGCCGAATCCCGGCTGACTCAAGGCCCTTGATTAGCCGGGTCAGAATATCGCGGGTGGGTCCCACAAAAGGCGCAAAAGCCACCACCTCGGCAAGCTCTTCGTCACTCGCCCAAGCGACGAGGCCCTCCACTGGATCTTCGGCCTCCAGAAGCACCGACGGACACCCATAGTAGACCGCCGAGCGGGCAAGCCCGTCACGAATCACGGTTTGTAGCGATTCAACTCTTCTTGCTCCAAGGTGATACTCTCTCCGGCAAACACTGTCGCTGACGTATGCGGCGACGCTTGCTGGAGCCAGTCCGGAAAGTGGTCCGATTTCGGGCAGTAGATCGTCCGCGTGCAACCACAGCCCCGTGCGCTCGGTTTTCTGTGCAAAAGAGGTAGGAAACTTGGCTAGCGGTTCTTTATCCCAAACATCAGAAAGCTCCATCACACGAGCGGTCACCTCTCCATCGGCCAATCGCTCACTACCAGCCTCGTTTGCTCTCAAATAATCCGGCGCGTATTTCTCAATATTAGAAAGCCGCACCAAGTAGCTCTTGCCGGGAGTTTGAAGGCCAGCCACCCAGCGCCATGAAAGCGTGTTGCTGGCAGGATCAGCATCCAGCAGGTGTCTAAAGAAAAAATCTGCACCAAGCTCCCAGGGCAACAACTCGACGTGAATCCAAAAGCTGGCCCACCACATCCGAGCGTGATTGTGAAGGTAACCCGTATCGACCAATTCACTGGCGATCCGATCCATGCATGCAACGCCGCTCTTCGCCGCCGAAACCGCATCCGCGCGTTCCAAAACTTCCGATGGAAGCGTTTGCCGCAACAATCGAACCCGCCGCCGCCACTGCGCCCAGAGCTGCGGGCGCATCTCAAGCCATCCCTTCCAGTAGCGGCGCCAACAAACTTCCTGAAGCCACTTTTCAGC
>JBILUQ010000151.1:0-9169 GCA_044370935.1 Chthoniobacteraceae bacterium | reverse complement strand
AACAACGCGCTTCCGATGCGCCGCAACCCTTCTCGCACTGGCGCTCAAAATTCGAACCCGCTCCACCAAAAGCCCCCGAGGCCCTTGGCAAACAGACCGCCGAGGATCTTCTGCGAAAATACATGGCAGATCCAAATCCGGGCCTCGCAAATGTCCGGTACATCCTCGCGTTGATGCTCGAGCGCAAGCGCCATTTGAAGGAGATCGAGGTGCGCAAAAACGAAGACGGCTCGCTCACCCGCATCTACCAACACGGTAAAAGCGGCGAGGTCTTTGTAATTCCAGATCCCGGATTAAAGCTCAGCCAGGTGGCCGAAGTGCAGTCCGAGGTGGCGGATTTGCTGGCCGCACCTGCACCTGCAGCGGAAGCGGCATCAACCGCCTCGCAGGATGCAGCAAACCCAGAGAACCCGCCGGCCGATGCGCAATCAAGCGAGCTCGAAACTCCCGTAACACCCGGCGGGCCGCAGGAGAACACCGCCGATACCACTCCGGAAAATAATGAGGCATCCCAAGATCCCTCAATCGAAGAAGGCGAGCCGAACAACGCAGAATCCGCTGAGTTTGAATCTGACTCACTCCGCGAGCTTTCTCATAACAAACTCCCCGATCACACGGTTGTCGCCGCGGAGGATGCCACCGAAGGTGAAACGGAGGAAACTCCACAGGAGTCTACCGACACGGACGCTCCCGGATCTGTCTAATGATTAGTTTGGGCTGGCGCGCGCAGGCAGGTTTTGTGCGCGGCTGAAACTTACATTTGATCAGGGATTGCTGATGGGCTTATCGCCGAAATTAAGGACGATGACTGCGGCCTGCTCGGTTGCGCAAGAGCGATCCATTTGCAGTCATGCTTTTCAAAGGGACCGCAGTAGCCGAGGGAATTACACTTACTCTTTAACGCTCAGCAGAAACTCCCTGATCGCGTCGAACTGCCGGACTCCATCCCCATCCAGCACATTTTTAATTCCCGTTTTCGCAGCTGCATCCGAGTAGCGCGGCATCTTGGTTTCCGGGTCCAGCCGCTGAGGCTGCAGCAGCCAGCGCTCGAAGTAGGATAGACGCAGACGCGCTCCCGCATGCGCGAGGTTGAGTGCCGGCGCCTCAAATGGGGCGGTCGCCTTTCGGTTTCCGAGGTCGTGACACGCCGTGCAGGCGAAGCCGCCCTGCTCGTTCACCAACATTTCGCCTGCCTTCACCGCGCCCGCCTCGATCGGATTCCCCGAAGAAAGCTCGCCACCGCTCGCCGGATATCCGTGCCAATGTGAAAGCCCTTTCGAGAGAGGTTCTGCGTAATGCTCAAACGCCGGCATTCTTCCGTAAAGGTACGGACGCGTTTTGGCAGGCAATTCTCCCGCGATCATCGCTGCGCTCCAGCTCGGCTGCAGCTTCTCTCCAAGCCATGTCAGCGCTGGAATCGACGTCGTTTGGTGTGGTGCATCTGATGGATTCATCATCGTCTTTCCGGGCACGGCCTTGGGGGCCGCCTTCAGTGCGCCAAGCATGTTCGCCTCCTCTGTCACCGAGGCCCATACGCTTTGCCGCGCGTCCATTTGATGACACGCCACACAACGCAGCCCCACAACCGCCCGTTGCGCGAACTCCAGCGCCGAATCATGATCCACACACTCAATCCCCTCCTTCGCGAGCAGTCTGAGCGCACCCCTCTGCTCAGCGCTAAAGTGGAAATCAGGCGCCGCACCAAGCTTCGCAGGATCCTCGGCAAGGCATCCCGATTCCCATCCCTTCTGAAGCGTAGCATGCAGTGCAGACGCCATTCCCTGTCCACCTGCATGGCATTGAATACATCCGCTCATTGCGAATGCACGGCCTCCCTTTTTTTCGTCTCCCTTTTTGTAATCTCCAGCGTCCTCAGCTGGGAACGACATCAAGAACGCTGCGAGCTGATGCGCCTCCTTCTCATTCAATGCAGTCTTCGGCATCCGGCTTGCAGGATGGTTTTTGTGCGGATCCAGCAGGTACTCAACCAGACCGGCCGGATACCACTTAGAGCTGACATGCGCGAGAGGAACCCTGTCGAAACCGTTACCCGGCTTGCTTTTGGGCGTACTGTGGCACGCGATGCAACCGAGATTACCGAACAACGCCCCGCCAGCGGTCGCATCTGCGGACTCAAACACTGGGTCTGCGGCGGGCTTGCCGGTTCCAGCCAGAAACGCCGCGATGTCCCTCGCAGTCCCTGCGCCATTCGCGCCCTTCAGAAGCGCAGGCATCATGCTCCCCGGACGGTAATCGTGCGGATTCGAAATCCAGCGGGCGAGCCACGCCTCCTTAAAACGCGTTCCCGCATCAAAAACGTGCGGGGCGTTGGACGCCATCTCAGGCATGCCCTCCGGGGCAATTCCCTTGGGAAAAAGAACATCTTGTGCGCTGTGGCAGGCAACGCAATTCGCCTGCGCGAACAGGGAGCGTCCCATGCGCAGCTGCGCTCCCTTGCCCACCGCAGCGCTCAGGTTTGCGGGAAGGTAAAGCGACGTGGGCTGCACCGGTTCCACTCCGAAATCTGCCGCCGACCACAGAAACCGAAACGTCGAGTCACCCGTACTTGGGCTTTGATAATCAATTGCAATCTCATTGCCGCCTTTACGCAGCTCAACCGCATTTTGCAAACGTCCTTGCGCACCACCCGCATCGCCAAGACTCCCCTCAAACAAATTCACCCCATTCACACTCACCTGCACCCGCCCGGTTCCTTCCGCATAGAACGTGACGTTTTTACGAAGCGCCATCATCATCACCGCATCCCAACGTGCATTGAACGAGCCCTTCGGCAGAAACGGCGATGCATATGCACCTGCTGGCACGTGCAACGCAATCAGACGATCCCTGCGAACGTCCTCCTTGTTCCCTGAGCGAAGCGTCAAAGCCACTCCGCTCCCTGCAGTTCGCACGACGGGCGCCTGATGTTTCTGCGCGGCCAGCACCGGCGCGGGCCCCTCCTCATGGGCAACCGCGTTGATCGTATGCCAGATCTTTTCCGGGACGGCCTCGCCTGACGCCGACTTTATTCGCATCGTGATTTCACTCTGCATCACCGGGCTCAGACCGGCTGCAGCAAGAAACACCGACTTCCGGTCGCCCGACAACGCCACCCCTGTAATATCCACCACGTCGTGCCCGAGCTCATCCGGGTTACTCGGACGATAATCCTTCGAACCATAGTTCGAGGTCCAGCGATAGTTGTACTGTTCGATGCTGTAGTTGTCGGCATCTGCGGCCGTCGCAGGATCCAGCGGTTGCTCAAAATCAATATGAATGCCGCGGTCTGTCACACGCAGCGCCTTCGGCGCATAGCTTGGTCCGCCGACATAACGGACCCTCTGGATTGCGCCCTCCTCAGTGCCGGAGGTCTGCCAACCGCGCTGGCCCGCCAGATACAACTGACCGTCACGATCCGAAAAGCGTCCGCGCATCAGTCCCGTTGCAAACTTCAACGGCACTTTGCTCACGCCTCCCTGCACAACGCCGTTCACGTCCTGCAACATCACTTCGTACAGCGACGCCTGACCGTAACTTAGGTGCAGCAAGCGCCCTTTCATCGCTCCCCATTTGTCACTGGTAACCCACACTTGCCCACCAGACGAATTATCGACGGACTTTGGAAAAAAGCAGACGTGGGGCTCAAATGCATCCGGTGTTTTTTCACGATGCGCCAAGTCCGGAACGCTCGTGAAAGCGCCCTCCTTCACGATGTGCAGGTAACACATCGGCACCCAGGTTCCCTCGTTATCACCGGTGGTCAGGATGTCGCCAGGCCCCATCCCAAGCCCATTCGGTGCACGCACTCCGGTTGCGAACACGTCGAACTTGGATCCGTCTTTTGATACCCGCATCACTGTTCCGTTGTGCTCTCCGATCGGATCCCATCCACGGCCCCCACCCTTCACGGGACCTCCTTTGGCGAAGAAGAAATTCCCCTTCGAATCCGTCTGCAAATCAAACATGAACTCGTGAAAGTTCGGCGTGACCTGCACCTGATTGTTGAACATCTCGTACACATCTGCCTCGCCATCCTGGTTGAGGTCTTTCAGTCGCACCAATCCGTCACGGCATGTGAGGTAAATCTCGTCGTCCACAATCCGCAAACCAAGAGGCTGGTGCAATCCCGCCGCAAATCGCTTCCAAGTGATCTGCTTAAGCGAATCGTCAATGCCGGAACCGATCCACACATCGCCCGCAAAAGTCGAAAACGCCAGACGGCCATCCTTGAAGAAATCCAATCCGCCCACCCTCAACCAAGAACGCCACGGGTTGTCCATCGGGAGCGCCACCATGTCGAGCTGGTAAGCCCCGGATTCGCTCCCGATCTGCCCCTGCGTTTTAACCGTCTCGGGCCACAGTAATTTCCCCGGTTTCACCAAGGCGGTCAAATCCTCCGCTGCAGGCATCACCTTGAGCGATTCGATGCACTTTTCAACAGCGTCCGAGGTACTCTTGCAGTGGGCGATTTTGAAGCACTCGCCCCCCTTAAATGGGGGCAACTCAAGGCCGACCTTGCCGGGAGCAATCAATTTCCAGCGCGCGCCCACCGGCATTCCCGCTGCATGCAACACCAAACGCGAATCAGCCTTGCCGGCGTTATCCCGAAGTACGACGCATCCGTCGCGTTCCTCCAAGACTGCATCCTCCGACACCTCCGCGACCAGCACTGTCGAGGCCTCGCCTGCCGAACGCACATGGAACGACCTCGTGAGCGCCGCGCCATCCCCTTCGCCCTCAATCCCAGGCGACTCCAGGATTTCGGCGGCTCCCACAGTGTACCAAACCGTCACTCGCTCGCCATTTCGATAAAGCCCCCGGTATTGCGCCCACTCCTTTGGCAACGGGCCGTACGGAACGGTCGAGGCCCCGAACCCCTTGGGCAGCTCGCGCGGATCTGAAAAGCTCCCCGCTTTACTCCACCCTGGCATCGCCGAGGTCCGGAAAACCACGCTTCCAACCGGTCCGGGGTTGCCTCCGTGGGAACCATTGAAGGCGACCCCCTTCAAATCCAAAAAGCCGCCGGTCCATCCACCCGTGCATCGAAGCAAATCCGTATCGTAAACCACCGTTCCCGCGAACGGACTGCCCACGCGGACCGCGAGCCCCTTCGGGGTTGAACCCGGATTTTCACCTGGCATCTGCACTGTGAGATTCAAAAACGGACCGTAGTCCATATCCCACTTGGGGCGCGCGCCCGGAGGTACCGGCTCAACTTTCGCGGCGAGATTGCCAATAAGGGCAGCCAGAAGGAGGCCAGATGAGAGGATGCGGGCTGTGTGCATAAATATTGAAGGAAAATCAAGTCGCTCCGCGCAGGATCACGGTGGTAGTTGGGCGGAACAGACCGAAATCTGTGTTTTTAGACAAGCGCAGACAGGTTTCTTTCTTAGCCAACACCGGCAAATTCGACAAGCCGCGGGCCTGACACAGGCCTTTTTTGCTGCGCAAAGCCAGCCCCTTTGTGGATAGACTCCCGGGATGTCAACGCCTCCCTTTGTTTATCAGGAACCTTTCGAGCTTGGACCAGACGAGTCCAAATACCGTCTTCTGTCAAAGGAAGGAATCTCGCTCGCAAGCTTTGAAGGCAAACAGATCCTCAAAGTTGAACCTTCCGCTCTAGAGTATGTTGCCCGACAAGCGCTGCACGACTGCTCGTTTATGCTGCGCGAAAAACATCTCAAACAGGTGGCTGCGATTCTCGATGACCCGGAAGCCTCCGACAACGACCGCTACGTCGCACTCACCCTGCTTAAAAACGCCGAAATTGCGGCGCGGGGAATCCTGCCTTTCTGTCAGGACACCGGGACCGCGACAATCGTCGCAAAGAAGGGACAGCAGGTTTGGACAGGCGCAGATGACGCTGAGTGGCTCTCGAAGGGCGTGTATGAGTGCTATACGCAAGAAAACCTGCGTTACTCACAAACGGCGGCCGTGGACATGTACAAGGAGGTAAACACCAAAACCAACCTTCCCGCGCAGATCGACATCTACTCCACCGCAGGCGACGAATATCAACTGCTCTTTGTTGCGAAAGGCGGAGGTTCCGCGAACAAAACCTATTTGTTTCAGGAAACGAAGGCGCTTTTGAATCCAAAATCGCTCGAGCAATTCATGCTCGAAAAAATGAGTTCCCTGGGAACCGCCGCATGTCCTCCGTATCATCTGGTCTTTGTCATCGGAGGGACAAGCGCCGAGGCCTGTCTGAAAACCGTCAAGCTTGCATCGGCCAAATATCTTGATTCACTGCCCACTTCGGGAAACGAGCACGGCCGTGCATTCCGCGATCTGGAACTCGAACAGCGCGCGCTTCACCTCGCACAGACCACCGGGATCGGCGCACAATTCGGCGGCAAATACTTTGCCCTCGATGTGCGCGTGATCCGGCTTCCGCGACACGGGGCAAGCTGCCCGGTTGGCATCGGCGTGTCATGCTCGGCGGACCGCAACATCAAGGCGAAGATCAACAAGGACGGCATCTGGCTCGAGGAAATGGAGTCGAACCCCGGACGACTCATTCCGGAGGCAATGCGCGCGATCAAAGACGACCATGTGGTCAGGCTCGATCTGAACCAACCCATGCCATCGATCCTCGCCGAGCTTTCAAAGCATCCCGTCACCACCCGAGTCCTGCTGAGCGGGCCGCTCGTAGTGGCCCGGGATATCGCGCACGCAAAGCTCAAAGAGCGACTCGATTCAGGGCTCGGACTTCCGGACTACTTCAAAAACCACCCAGTCTATTACGCGGGCCCGGCGAAAACTCCTGTCGGGTACGCCTCCGGAAGTTTCGGTCCGACGACCGCGGGACGCATGGACAGCTATGTGGATTTGTTCCAGTCCAACGGAGGCTCACTTGTCATGCTCGCCAAAGGCAACCGCAGCGCACAAGTCACCAAAGCCTGCAAAGAACACGGCGGCTTTTACCTCGGTAGCATTGGAGGTCCGGCGGCGATTCTAGCGCAGGAAAATATCAAGAAAGTCGAGGTGCTCGAGTATCCCGAGCTTGGCATGGAGGCGATCTGGAAAATTGAAGTACAGGACTTCCCAGCGTTTATTCTCGTGGATGACAAGGGTAATGATTTCTTTGCAACCGGCTGCGCCACCTGCGTGCCTTCGGCACCTGCTAAAAAATAGACCTCTCCCCGCCTGACCTCACGGTCAAACAGCGGCATGAAAAGCGCGCTCCATTCAAATGGAGCGCGCTTTTTTCTTTTTTGGCGCGCCAAGCTTCGCTTTCGACGCAAGGAGCGGCTTCAAGAACGGCCCGATCCGACTCACGCGTTCACGCACCACTTCCTCGGGCGTTCCCGCAGCAATCACCAAACCACCCCCAGCTCCCGCCTCAGGTCCGACCTCGATGAGATGATCCGCCTCGGCAACGACTGAAGTGTGATGCTCGATCACCACCACCGTATGGCCCGCATCCACCAAGCGATGCAGCACCGCAAGCAAATGCCGCACATCAGCCATGTGCAGCCCGATGGTCGGCTCCTCTAGAAGATACAGCACCGAACGGAATTCCACGCCTTTTCGAATCCGCTTGTGCTCGGTGCGACCGATCCCGCGCACCAATTCACTCACAAGCTTGAGCCGCTGGGCCTCGCCGCCACTCAGCGTCTGGCTTGCCTGTCCGAGCGTGAGATACCCAAGCCCCGTCTCACACAGCAAACGCAGCGGACGCGCAATCGCAGCGTGCACACCAAAAAACTCAACAGCCTCGTCCATCGGCATCGCCATCACATCCGCAATAGATCGGCCTTGATAAAGCACCTCAAGCGTCGAAGGCGCATAACGAGAACCATTGCAATCAGGACAACGCACATGCGCAGGAGGAAGAAAATTCATCTCGATCTTCAACATTCCCTGCCCGAGACACGCCTCGCAACGGCCACCCTGCGAGTTAAACGAAAAGCGGCCAGCCTCGTACCCGCGAATTCGCGCGAGCGGCGTCGATGCAAACAAGGCACGGATATGGTCGAAAACACCGAGATAAGTCGCTGGAGTTGACCTTGAGGTCTTGCCAATTGGAGACTGATCCACCTCATAAACAGCCTCGATATGATCCGCGCCCCGCAGCACTGCGCCATCCCGCGTCTTCATTGCGCCACCCTTAAGCTTCGACGCCAATGCAGCCTGCACGGCGGGCTTGAGCAAGCCCCGCATGATGGTGCTTTTGCCAGATCCAGAGATCCCGGTAAACACGCTCAAACGCCCGATCGGTATTTTTAAATCCAGCGCGCGAACATTGTGCAGCGAGGCTCCCGACAAAGTCAGCCAGCGCAACTCCTTGTCGGATTCAACCAAACGCCTTTCGCCGCGCATGGGATGTTCAAGCGGCTCTCTCAGGCATTTCCCCGTGACCGATTCCTCAGCATTTTTGAGCGACTCAAGCGTGCCCTGCGCAACCACGCGTCCGCCGTGTCTGCCGGCACCCGGGCCCAAATCAATCACGTGATCTGCCCGCATCAGCGTGTCCTCATCATGCTCGACTATTACAAGTGCGTTTCCCTTTTTCTTGAGCGCATCCAAGGTATCCAACAACGCCACGTTATCGCGCGGATGCAAACCGATCGTCGGTTCATCCAGCACGTACAACACCCCGCGCAAATTCGACCCTAGCTGGGCTGCAAGCCGTATCCTCTGCGACTCGCCTCCCGAAAGGGTCTTCGCAGATCTGTTCAGCGAAAGATACCCGAGCCCAACGCTGTCTAGAAACCGGAGTCGCTGGCGGATCTCCGGCACAACATCGGCTGCGATCGTCGCCTCCGCACCCGCGAACTTCAACTTTTGAAGCCATTCCATCACGCCAGAAGCGCTCTGGGAAACTATTACATCAAGCGGCGTCCCTGCAATCCGAACGGCTCTGGCGGTTGGGTTGAGTCTTGAACCGGCGCAGCCCTCGCAACACTCCGCTTCCCCACTTTCGAGCGCCTCGTGCTGCCGTTCATAATCCAGCTCAAGCTCGAGAGCCGTGTCCAGCTTCGGATTTTCGTGCCGCTTCCATATCTCGCCAAAACCATTGCACTCAGTGCACCACCCATGCGGGCTGTTGAATGAAAACAATCGCGGATCCAGTTCTTCGAAAGACTGACCACAATCGGGACAACTGCGCTCCATGCTGAGCACATGTCTTTTGTTGCGGGAATCGAGTAAAAGGGCTGTGCCGTGC
>JBILUQ010000150.1:0-9174 GCA_044370935.1 Chthoniobacteraceae bacterium | reverse complement strand
AAGCTGCCGTCGGCAACTGTACGATGCCAAACTCCACACGACCGCTTTGCACCCATTGTGCAACCTGCTCGGAGGTGCCCTCAAGCAATGCAAGCTCGACGAGCGGGTACTGCTTGCGAAAGGCGCCAATCGCCGACGGCAAAAGGCACGCGCTAACCGATGGAATGGTCCCGATCATCAATCGGCCCGCGCGAAGCCCGAGAAGATCCTGAACCGCATTCCGCGCTGCTTTCGCCCGCTCAAGCAAACCCTCGGCGTGTCCTACAAGGGTTTCACCCGCAGCTGTGAGCGTGGTTTCGCGGCGACCTCTGTGAAAAAGCGGCGTGCCAAGCTCGTCTTCAAGGTTGCGCATTTGCTCGCTTAATGCCGCTTGGGCCAAGTTAAGGCACTCTGCGGCGCGCGTAAAGTTCCGCTGTCTTGCCGCCTCAAGGAAGTATTCAAGCTGGTAAAGTTCCATCGGAATTTCCGATCAGATTAAATGGTTTTTGATGTTTTACCAATCGGAATGACGGCTCTTTAATCTGAGAAGGGCCATCATTCAGACCCCAGTCCAGGAAGCCGTTCCCATGAACAAGATCCTCATCGCCACCTTCTGTCTCGGGCTCTGCGACGCCGCTCTCGCTCAAGAACCGTTGGGCCCGTTCTTCGAGCCGGGATTTCCATTCTACCAAACACAGGTCGACCTTACCAGCATACCCGATTCCCCCGAAGACAACTTTGCCGTCCGGGGAATCGTTTTGCCACTTGGCGCGGAGCACGTGATCGCGTTCGACCAGGATCTGCTCCGCGTTGCCGGGATATGGCGAATTCCGGAAGGTGAATCCCTCGTCACGCTCGTGAACATGGCGCAAACCTCGTATTCGGTTCCCAATAGGAAATGCGGTCCCAAACATTCCAAACCGACCGGTGACGTATTGTTTGCATCTGAACTAAAGCCAGGAGTCGCAACAGATGCACTTCAACTCGCCAAGGACCCGCGCACACCTAACCCGAACAAAGATCTGGGACGCGGTCCGCTATCGTTCAAGGACGGGCGCTTTGAAGGAATTGAATTGATCGGCGAGAAGGCGGTGCTGACCTACCGGGCAGGCGAGACATTGATTCGAGAATGGCATGAAATTAAAGCGGCGCCTGAACACACCGTGATCTTTCGGCACCTCGAAATCGCCCCACACACCGCACCGGTGCACTTTTCATGCGGGGCGTTTGATTGGAGGTTGGATCACCGGCAGCGGGCTTCGCGCAAAGCACAAAACGGCCAGCTACTATCGATCCGCACCAATTCGGATTCATTAGTACTCGGTACCGATAGCGGTGCATTGGTTGCTTCTTTTGCACCGCAGACGGAACTGCGCCGCGTCAGTATTGCGCTGGAAATCTCGGGGCGCCCAAAGAAAGACACTCCTTTAGCGGCCACGCCACCATTGGGGGATAAGCGGGCTTCGCGCCGCTGGCCAGTAATCCTGACGACTGAGGTCGCACTCAACCAGGTCAAGGCGAACGGACTCGCGCTGGACCGTGTTGTGCTACCAGAAACAAACCCGTGGGGACGCCGCGTGCGCTCTGCGGATGTCGGCTTCCTAAGCGCGGATCGTGCGGCGCTGCTCACGTATGACGGCGATGTGTGGTTCATCGACGGGCTGGGCGATCCTTCTCTGGCAAATGCCCGTTGGAGCCGGTTTGCATCGGGTCTGCATGAATCTCTGGCGATTGCGATTGCTAACGGGGTGGTTCAGGTTGCAACCAAGAACGGGCTGGTCCGGCTGTATGACAGGGACGGCGACGGAGAGGCAGACTGGTACGAAAATTTCAGCGACGCCATGCGTCAAAGTCAAAGCACGCGGTCCTTCCCTCTCGATATGGATATCGGGCCCGACGGCTCGACCTACGTGTCGGCGGGCGGCATCGCTTTGGGTGGGGGCGGCACTCCTTTCGCGGGTGGCGTAGCGCGGATTTCGCATGACGGCAGAACCGCGGAGCTCATTTCCGAGGGCGGCCGCGAGCCCTACGTTACAGTGCACCCTGCAACGGGGTTCATCACCGGCACAGACCAGCAAGGCAACTACATCCCTTCCTCTGTCTGTTACTCGATCCGGCCCGGTGATCAATTTGGCTTTGGAGTCGAGCAGCCGCGTAAACTCACTCCACCGCTCGCGTGGATCCCCCACACTGAGGATAACTCGTCCGCGTCGCACGTATGGCTCACGGGGGGGCAGTTCGGTAAATTCAACGAAAAGCTCCTGCACTTGTCCTATGGCAATGGTGGTTTGTTTTTAATCTGCCCGGATCTTGCCTCACCGATACCGCAGGCCGCCGTGATTCCATTGGGGTTTGATACGCGTGTGCCATTGCTTCAGGGGCGCATGCACCCGAGCGGTGGCTCTGTTTTTCTGACAGGATTTAAGATTTACGATTCACGGGCCTTCAACCAGTGGGGGCTCGCGCGAGTCCGCCCAAGTGGCGCTCCTATCACCTCGGCTGTAAACGCCCGCTCTTGCGCCGAAGGTGTCATTCTGGAGTTCGCCACACCCCTGGAACCGGCGTCAGTGAGGCCCGAAAAAATTATCGCGCAGGCGTGGAATTACAAACGCTCCAGTGCGTATGGCAGCGGTCGGTACCGCAAGGACGGCAGCGCTGGCATGGATCCCGTCGGCGTGTCGCAGACCGTGCTCTCCGAGGATCGCAGGTCTGTATTTGTGCATTTGCCAGAGACATCTCCCACCATGCAGCTCGAGGTGCGGCATTCATTCAAATTCGAAAATGGCCTGACTTCCGAGGGGGCGACTTATTTCACTATCCACCAACTCCAAAAAATTGAACTGGCGTCGGCTGGTTTTGCGAATGTCGACCTGAGCAAGACTTCGATCGTTGCAACGCATCGCACCGAGGGGCCTGCTTCCGCTGAATTGGGTGAGAAGCTCAGCGTGTCCATGGGATGCACCGCCTGCCACTCGGTCGATGGATCTCGCGAGGGGCGGACGGGTCCCACATGGAAGGGTCTCTTTGGCAGCGACCGCGCACTCACGGACGGCTCCATCGAGTCTGCCAACGAGTTTTACCTGCGAGACTCGATCCTCAACCCGCAGAAGAAAGTTGTGAAAGGGTTCGAGCCCGCGATGGCCAGCTACAAGGGAGTGCTCACAGGCGAACAGATCGACTCGCTGATCCTTTACATTCGAAATCTGAAATAGGGTCAAAAATCCAGCCATCGGATTTTCCGCTGATCAGCAAAGGAAACAACAGTTTTACCAATTTGCTGAAACGTTGTGTACTGGGCCGAAATATGAATCGACTCTGCGTCCACACGATTACGACCAAGCCCTTGAGTGTTGAGGAGTGCTTGCGCCAGTACCCGCCGCGCGGCGTGGCGGGAATTACCATCTGGCGGCAGGCGCTCGAGGGACGGGATCTTCCCGGTATCAAACGCCAGGCGGCTGATGCGGGTCTGGATGTAGTGAGCCTGTGCCGCGGCGGTTTCTTTCCCGCCACAACCGATGTGGCCCGGCAGGCCGCCATCGACGACAATCTTCGCGCAATTGAACAGGCGCACGCGATCGGCGCGCCGCTGATTGTCTTGGTCTGCGGTGCTGTACCTGGGCAAAGCCTGTCGGAGAGCCGAAGGCAAATCACCGACGGAATCGGTTCGGTGCTCGCCGCCGCCGAGCATGCTGGGGTGAAGTTGGCAATCGAGCCGCTGCATCCTCTCTACGCCGACAACCGCAGCGCGGTTAACACCATGCGGCAGGCGCACGAAATATGTGACGCGCTGGGTTCACCAAAGCAGCTCGGTATCGCTGTAGATGTTTATCACGTCTGGTGGGATCCCGAGTTGGAGGAGCAAATCAAGCTCGCGGGGCGAACCGGCCGGCTTGATGCTTTTCACATCTGCGATTGGAAGACCCCTACGCTCGATCTTTTGAACGACCGCGGTCTCATGGGCGAGGGCTGCATCAACATCCGTGAAATCAGCGAATGGGCGGATCAGGCGGGGTTCAAGGGATACCGCGAGGTAGAAATTTTTTCCGACAAATGGTGGGCCGAGGACCAGGGATTCTTTCTTGATCAAATCGCCTCACGCTATTCCCAAACGTACTCCTAGGCAGCATCGCTCGCACCTTTGAAAAGCAACATTACATGAAAACACAACGCATCGGCATCATCATGAACGGCGTCACCGGACGCATGGGTACCAACCAGCACTTGATCCGCTCGATCAAGGCAATCCGCGACCAAGGCGGACTGAGGGTCGGGAATGATTTGATCCTCATGCCTGATCCGATTCTGACAGGGCGAAATTATGACAAGCTCAAGGCGCTTGCGGAAAGAACCGGGGTCACGCGCTTCACCACGGATTTGGATGCGGCTCTTGCGAACCCGGAGGACGAAATTTTCTTTGACGCTTCAGGCACCCTCCAGCGCGCGGGCTTCATTGAGAAGGCGGTGAAGGCACGGAAGGCGATCTATTGTGAAAAGCCGACGGCTGTTGAATCGGCTGAAGCGCTCCGTCTCGCACGGCTTTGCGAGGACGCTGGACTAAAGAATGGTGTTGTGCAGGACAAGCTCTGGCTATCCGGAATCCGCAAGTTCAGGACTCTGCGCGACCAGGGATTTTTTGGAAAGATTCTAAGCGTGCGCGGCGAGTTTGGTTATTGGGTGTTCACGGGCGAAGACGCAGATCAGCCGGCGCAGAGGCCCTCCTGGAATTACAGAAAGGAAGACGGCGGCGGGATCATCGTGGATATGCTGTGTCACTGGCGATATGTCATCGACGATCTGTTCGGGAAGGTAAAGGCCGTGAGTTGCATGGGGGCGACGCACATCCCTAAGAGACTGGATGAGAGTGGCAAGCCTTACGACTGCACGAGCGACGACTCGTGTTACGCGACTTTTGAGTGTGAAGGCGGTGTCGTGTGCCAGTTCAACAGCTCATGGACGGTGCGGGTGAGGCGGGATGACCTGTTAACCATGCAGGTGGACGGGACGCACGGCAGCGCGATCGTTGGCCTCCGCAAATGCTGGGTGCAAAGCATCGGCACCACGCCCCGGCCAACGTGGAATCCAGACATCGACCAGCCGATCAACTTTTTTAACGGATGGCAGGAGGTGCCCGACAGCACTACTTACGACAACGCCTTTAAAATCCAGTGGGAGGAGTTCCTGAAACACGTGGCAATTGGGTCACCGTTTCCTTGGACGCTCCGCGAAGGTGCAAAGGGAGTCCAATTGGCTGAGCTGGGATTGCAAAGTTGGGAACAAAGAAAGTGGCTCTCGGTCGACGGCCTTCCCGCCTAGCAAACCGCTCAGGCATCACACTGTTCAGCCAATCCTATCATCATATGAACGCTCTCATCGAAAAGCCCGCCGATCTGAAACCTCAAACCGAGTGGTTGGAGACAAAGTGGGCTTGGACCGCGGAAGAGGAACTCATTGATCACACTACCAAGTCGCGGCTTTGCGCAGCCGCATTGCTGCCGTTCAAGGACAAGGCACCCGACTGGGACGGCTTTTATGCGAGCATCCGCTGGATGCAGTCTGCCGCAAATCATTTCGGTGTCGAACTTGTCGTCGTCCTCAATGCCGACACGGGATACATCTTTGACTTAGATGACTCGATGTATGCCGAGGTCTTGCGCCGATTTCGATCGGAATTTCCGAAGTCGAAATTCATAGCGGGTGTCACTGCGCGCGGGTCGCAAGACGACACCGCATTCAGGGCGGAGCGTTACCGGCCGTTGATGGACATCGTTCAAGAGCACGAAAATTGCGAGGTGATGCTGATGACCTCCAAGTGGCTGAGCGGTCTTGCTCCTGAAGCGTGCCGCGACGCCTATTATGAGATTGCGGAATGGCTTATTCGGCCTGGAATTGTGCACGCTCTCGAGCCTGCGTTTGTTCCTTGGGCCCGGCCTTTCGGTCCATGGCTTTTGTGGGAGCTTGCGAAGCATCCCAAGTTTGTCGGGGGAAAGATCAGTACGCTTGATGAGCCGCACTTTCTGTATTGGGCCTCGATGTGCCGTGATCTCAATCTCGACTTTGCAGCGCACAGCGGTGACGACTTTGGAATCGCGACGGCGATTAAGGTTGGGCTTCCTTTGCTGATTGGTGCAGCCGTAAGCGGCGCACCGCTTATTTGCGCGGCGAAAGACATGTGGCTTGAGGACCAAAGCCCGGCGAAAAAGTTTAAATCGGGTACAGGCCGCTTTGATACGCGAGTGTATAAGGTGTTTGAGGCATTCCAGTCCCTCGAGGATCAGGTGTTCCGGCTCGACGGTAACATGAGCGCTTCGGCCTACAAGCACAGCACGGCGCATGTGTTGCATCAACTCGGCATCATTGCATCCCCCGAGGTGCACCCGGCCTGCAAAGATCTGCGTGGACAGGATGAAGCTGTACGCATGCAAGAGGCGTTGCGTCGTCCGATTCGCGTTGGGCAACGGCTAGGCTTGCCGCCCAAGCTGGTCGCGCCGGGATCTCCTGTGTAGGCCTCGAGGCGAACCGGGTGCAGGTCATTAAGGGATCGGACCGCCCTACTAGAGATGGTTGGTTCCCTCGGGGCCAAAACCTCGGCTGGCCTGCATCTCGATCATTTCGGGAGTATACGCTCCATCCGGTTCGGCGACTACGAAGGAAGGCTCCTCTTTGATTGGCCCAGCCCAGTCGAGTCTGGCTGAGTACAGTGAAAAGAGGGGCGGCCGGTCACGTCTTGGATATACATCGCGAATAGTGACGATCCCAAATCCAGTGGCTTGGACAAGCTCGATACAGCGCGCCTTCTGCTGGAATGGAAAACAAAACACAAAAACTCCTTCGGGTGTGAGGTGGCGTTTGGCCGCGCTCGCGTAATCACCGACATGTCCGCGCAACTCGAAGCGTGCATGCGCCTTCTGGGTATCCGAGGGCAGCGTGCCGGCCTCGACTGGGAAGTA
Source organism: Chthoniobacteraceae bacterium (assembly GCA_044370935.1). Classification (GTDB taxonomy): domain Bacteria; phylum Verrucomicrobiota; class Verrucomicrobiia; order Chthoniobacterales; family Chthoniobacteraceae; genus Chth-196. The sequence continues at coordinate 2,248 of JBILUQ010000150.1, read as the reverse complement.
GGGCGGGCTGCCGGTAATGAGCGGAAATTTACGCTCAAGATCGAGTTCACGCAGGTCTTTGTGAAAGGTCTCAACGCGCGATTCGAGTTCGTTGCATTCGACGTTGGCCCGGAGCAGGGAATAGCTCACCTGTTGCGCTTCTACGCAGGTCAGTGACGCTTTTTCGCCGAGACCCCATAGGGCGATAAGCCCGACCGTGCCGATGCCGCTGCCCAAATCCAGGACGGATCGGGCGCCCGGTGCCTTCTGCAGTGCGTACCACGCTGTAGTTGCATCGTCGATGGAATGGCGATGGCCGCCGGACCGCTGGAAAATTCTCAACGGCCCAGTCAGACCACTGATAAACACCGGAAATCCCGCTTCAGCCTCTAACGACTCTTTGCGACGCTCAAAATTATTGTGAATAGAACTCACAGCGACAAGGTTATCACCCTCTCAAGGATTAGTGTCGACCAAGTAACGCGCATCCGGCGCACAAAGCAGATTTCGTGTGGCTTTCCGACGCGAGGAGGGCGTCTGCGGAATCTAGTTTTTAGGTCCACTGTCCACGCTGCCGATGCAGACCAGTTCCTTCAGGCTGCGGTGATAAATGCGCCCCCGATCACAACTGATTGAATTCAGGCTCCAGGTTTCGCCATTAGGCCCAAGGTCGTTCACCGATAGCAGCGCCCGATCATCTAGCACTGGCGCCTTTGAATCGATCACATAGGTGATGCCGATCATTGTAGTCACATAAATGGCATCATTGATGGCGACGGGACTTCCCCAGAATGCAGGAATTTCCCAGCCATCTGTGCGTGAACGGTCTTCGGCGGCGATATCGCGACCGTCATTATTGAGCGTACTAGTGCGCTGAGCCGTTCCGTACACTCTCACATCGTCTTCGCCAGGTTTGCGCAAAACAGTTACGGGCACTTCGAAGTACTCCACTTTGCCGGAGCCGATGTGGACCCTCGCGATGCAATGTGAAGGTCCCGCTCTACCCTTCGGCAGATGCCGGTTTCTGCGGTGCGCAGTGCTTGTCAGAAAATAGTGGTATCCGTTCAACACGATGTTGCAATGCCACGCCGGCTGGACGCGAATTACCTCTCCATTTGCCAGCGGACTGCGCGGCGAAAGCTCACCCATTTCGCGCAGATTAACCGCGGCGTGGAGCACGTGAGCCTGTTTGGCAGGATCCCACTGGCGGTAATCAACGTCCTTGATAAGCGATTGCTCCCGCTCGAGTTTTCCGGTGCGGCTGTCAATCACTAGGTGCGCCTCCTCTGGATTCAGTTTGAACCAGTACGCATGTGTTGAATCCCAGTGCATGGTGTACAGGGCCTGCCATGCCTGCACATCCGGGGCGCCGGGTTCAGGAAGTGGTTTGCCATCGGAATTTGTATCCGGGACGTAACGCCAAAAGCTTTTTCCCTCGCTGTCGGGGGCGAGCGAAACAAGTGACAGGCCAACTGGGGTCTCCGGCACCTCATGGTGACCACCGCGTCCAGTGAGTATGGCGGGCAGTCCTTCCGCTGTGCGTCCGAACACCGAAGTGCAGTACGTGGTGGTGGCATCGGAGGCGATCCAGCGGGTTTTGCCTGTTAGCGCGTCGATACCGCGCAAATAGTTCCACCCGAACTGGGCCTGTGGGTTTCCATCCGGGGGTTCCACGTTGACGATCATGCCGTCGAGCAGCATTGGCTCATGCTGCTTATTGAAGGGATAAGGCTTGCCCCAAGGCTCGTAGGAGCGGCGCCAGACTTCGCGTCCTTCAAAATCCCAACACCCCATTTCACCGCTGTTGTTCGTGAACCAAACATGCTCGCCGTCCGTCACGGGGGTTGGGGAGGTGGAATCGCTGTACGCGTACAGTACCGGGCTGGGCGTTGGTCCGCTGAGCTTCACAGACCAAAGAAGCTTGCCGGACGCGGCGCTGACGCAGTGGCCCAGGATTCTGCCGGAAAACTTTTCGTCCTTTTCGTCCTCCAGGAGCGTGTCGAATGTCGTGAGGAAAACTCGGTCGCCCCAGACGGCAATGCCGCTTTGGCCGCCGTTGGGAAGGGGACAACGCCACAGGATGTTTTGGTTTTGCGTGACGCTCCATTTTGTCGGCACAGGAGGGCCGTTTACACGCCAGTTGCCGTCGGGCCCGGCAGCCTGCGGCCAACCGCGGCTGCGGGCGGGATCCGGGCGTACCAGAGGATTCGCGGCACGAGCCATCGCGATGCAATGCGTGAAAGCGCATATAAAGATTAGCGAGCGCAAG
>JBILUQ010000149.1:0-9183 GCA_044370935.1 Chthoniobacteraceae bacterium | reverse complement strand
CGCGATCCAGACCTTTCCCGCGCCCCACCGGCGCCGCATCGGCATTGTTACTCGACAAACTCCAATTCAACCGGGTCTGGAATTAAAGCCGCCTTGTGAGCCCTCGACAGAAACTCCCGTATCGCCCGTCGCCCAACGTCCCCGTAATCGAGGGTAAAATCGTTGACATACATGCCTATGAACTGAGCCGCCAAAGCGGAATCAATTCCCCTGCCCAAAGGCAGTGCGTGCGCCACACCAAGCGCCTGTCACTGAGGGCTCAAGAGCACGTACTCAATCGAATGCCAAGCCCGTAGTCAGGATTGGAAGGAAAAGAGGCGAATGCACCCACCCCAACACCCGCTTCCAACACTAAGCTATTTGACTTACATTTTTTGTAGAGTTATACTTTTGCTGTGAATCGTACATCCGCAATTGAGACCGTTTCATTCACCACCAAGGGCCAGATAGTGATCCCCGCCAAGTTACGCAGGCTGTTTCATATCGAGAGCGGGACGAAGGCGATTGTAGAGGCCACACCTGAAGGCATTCTTCTTAAACCCGTCACAAACCAGGTCATTTTCCGCCTCCATGGAATTCTAAAGCCCAAGCCTGAATCACAACCCTTTTCAGATGAATGGGAGGAACATCGACGTCGGGAATCTGACCTAGAGGACAGATAACATGAGGCCGTGTTTTGTTCTCGACAGCTATGCATTGCTCGCCTTTTTACGGGGCGAACCCTCCGGTTCGATGGTTGCTGCCCATCTACAGAGGGCAAATGAATCCAGTTCGCCGTTACTCATGACTGAGGTGAACTACGCCGAGGTAAATTACATGATCCTCAGAAAGGACGGCGCGGCCGCATGGGCCCCGGTTAAGCGAGAGTTGCGGGCTCTCCCCATTGATTTTTATCCTGCCGACCGGTCTTTGGCGCAATGGGCAGCTGACTTCAAATCACGCTTTCGCCTGAGTCTGGCGGATGCATTTGCAGCGGCTTTAGCAAAAGAGCGGGGCGCAAAACTCATCACAGGCGACCCTGAGTTCAAACCCCTTGAAGCAGAAATTCCCATCGAGTGGATCAAATGAACTCGCTCCCGGAGGCTTTGGAATCGTCAAGAGGAGCCGTGCACTGGCAGGACTCAAACAGCCCTCTAGTACCGGAACTCCAGGTTCCTGGCATCCGCGCCCGCGCATTAAAACAAAGGGAAACCCCCATTTGCCTCTGCACCCTCGCGATTCGATCCTCCCTCCCATGATTCCCCACTCCGAAATCATTCAACTCAAACGATGGAACACCCCTACCATCTACAACGGCTGGGAACAGCTTACCAAGCGTGACCCAGCTGCGGATGGGTTTAACATTGAGGAAACGCGCGACTTCATGCCCCAAATGGGTCCAATGGTCGGACACGCCGTCACTGTGATCATTGAGCCAAGCAACAAAGCGCATCGCACATCGAACCCTGACGCATGGAATGAGTATCGCCGTTATGTAGCTTCCGTACCCGGACCGAAAATCGTCTGCGTCCAGGATCTCGACAAGCCCCGCGTGATCGGTTCGTTCTGGGGCGAGGTCAACAGCAACATTCATCGCGCCCTCGGTTGCGTAGGCACTTTGGTGGACGGTGCCATTCGAGATCTCGACGAAATGACCAACGCCGGATTCAAAGCTCTCGCACGCAGACTTTGTGTCGGGCACGCCCATGTTCATCCCGCCCGCTGGAATTGTGAGATTGAGATCTTTGGACGCACGGTGCGCCCGGGAGATCTCATTCATGCCGATAAGCACGGCTTTCTAGTGATCGAGCCCGAGGTCCAGTCGCGTATCCTTGAAGCCGCACGGTTCATGGATGCCAACGAATGTCAGACCGTCATTCCCGCGGCCAGAAACAGTGCCGGATTCACACAAGAGCAACTTTTAGAGAATCTCTCCACCGCAGGGACGGAGTTCGGCAAAAACGCCAAAGCCAAGTTTCACCGTGGCGGGGAGTGGTAGAATTCCTTTTGGCTCTCAAAGACACGACAAAATTTATGAGGTCACTCCTTGCCGTACTTCTGCTTCAAACCACGGCGCTGCTCGCAGCGGAGCCATTTTTGGATAAGCAATCCCTTTTCACCGTGGGCGAAGATCCCGCGTACAACATCTATCATATTCCTGGCATCATGGTCACAGCCAAGGGAACCGTCCTCTCTTGGTGCGAGGCCCGGAAGCGCCCCACAGGAGTGAGTGATTGGGACGATATCCGCATCCTCATGCGTCGCAGTACGGACGAAGGCCAGACTTGGAGTGCCCCAAAAAGCATCGCCAATGTCGACGGGCCAAAGCGCAAGAATCCCTTCGCCACGGCCCTCAAAAACGTCGACCCCAACGATGTGACATACAACAACCCGGTCATGATCGCGGACCGCGATGGGACTGTGCATATGCTTTTTTGCCTCGAGTATGAACGTTGCTTTTATCAGAGCAGCGTGGACGACGGGCTGACTTGGACACCTCCGGTCGAGATCACGTCGACATTCGAGAGCTTCAAAAAAGACTACGACTGGAAAGTACTGGCCACCGGCCCCAATCACAGCATTCAGCTCAAGACTGGACGTCTCGTCGTGCCGGTATGGCTTTCTACAGGGGATGGGGGCAATGCCCATCGCCCAAGCGTTGTTGTCACGATCTACAGCGATGACCGCGGCAAGACCTGGCAAGCCGGAGAGATCGCCGTGCCCAATACCGAAGAATGGATCAATCCCAATGAAACAGTCGCGGTACAACTCAAGAACAACACCGTGATGCTTAACGTTCGCAGCGAATCGAAAGCCCATCGCCGCCTCGTTCTCACCAGTCCGGACGGGGCAACGCATTGGAGCAAACCCAAATTCGATGACGCGTTACTTGAACCCATTTGTATGGCAGGCTTGGTTCGTTATGAATTCGGAGGAGAATCGCTTCTGCTCTTTTCAAATCCTCACAATCTCGAGGGAGGGAGAGAGGGCACGCCCGATCCAGGTAAGAGTCGCGCTCGAAAAAACCTCAGTATCAAAATGAGCCGCGATGAAGGCGAAACCTGGCCTTTGAATAAACTTCTGGAGGACGGGCCCAGCTCTTACTCAGACCTTGCGATGACTCACTCGGGAACCATTCTGTGCTTCTATGGCGCAGGCGGAAAACTGAGCTTCTCCGGCGCAGCGTTGCGTCTTGCACGTTTCAATCTGGAATGGCTTAAACAGCGTTAGGACCACCATTCTTGAGGATGCCCACTGGTCAACCTTTTCGCGAGTAGAGGTGCTTCGCTCCAGATCATTCGCCCAAATGAGGGCTTTATTCAAGGCTGTTGGTAGCACTCGCGAGCCCTGCAACAATCGCTTACGCATAAGGGGATGGAGCCGGTCACATTTCTTACGACATTGCGGATTTTGAAGAAATTCATCCCAAGAAGTTTCTGAAATGCAACCGGAGGGCCTCGCTCTCCAAGGCCCCCCCGGCTACAACACACACCGATCTTTCTTCCTAGAATTTCAAGGTGACGTCTGCCTGAATAATCTGGACGTTGTTCACGTTTAGGGACGAAGGCGTGTTCAGTTGAAGCCAGAAAGTGTCTGTCCCCAGCACGCCCATCTTACCCTGCACGTTAGTCGAAGCAACCGAGAGCATTTAAAGTGAGCGGCTTTACCGTTTAGCTGGGGAACCCGTGTTCACCAGACCCCCGCAGCCCCCTTCTCCGGGGGAAGATTTTGGTGGTTTCGCAAAAGACGAGCTCTGCAAAAAGCTGGAACGCCGTCTTCACCAAACACACCAAAACCAAAATAAAAAACCAAAAACCCTGGCGGGAAATTTCAAGCTCAAGCTTGACGAACCTCATAGCAGGAAATCGCTTTTTCACCCGTCAAACGGCATGTGGCACTCGAGACTGCTTGGCAGCCGAAGCGCCGCATGGAGAGCGTTACTTACGTGATTTTCTAGCCCCGCGTAGGGTTCTCTGGAGAGCGTCGCAACCGCTGCTTTTTAAGGCGGATTTCTCCACGCATGACGTGAAGAATAAAGATTCTTGCTCCATCGAATCTGTAAAAAATGCGGCAAGGTGGTTCGACGATTTGGCGGTATGCAGAGCTTGGTAGTTCTCGTACGACGGAACCGCTTTGTGGGTGTTCTTGGAGCTGCGCAATATGGGAGAAGACCCGCTGAACGAATGCTTTTGCTGCGTCAGGTTTGTCGAGTGCGATGTAGTCGGCGATAGCATCCAGATCGCTCAATGCGGGTTCTGTCCAGATTAGCTGAGCCATCTTCCCATTCTGGTTTTGGCTTCGTCATGGGAGACTACTCTTCCTTGATCGATGGCATGTTCGGCCCTTGCGATACCCTCAAGGACGGCAATCCGTTGGTTGAGTGCTTCAAAAGAGTCGACGTCGATCAAGTATGCAGCCGGTCTGCCGTGCTGGGTGATGAGAACCGGTTCATGATCTCGTTCGAGATCCGCGATGATTTCTGTGGCTTTGCGTTTGAGGGTCGTCACGAGTTCAGTTCGCATAAAGTGATACTCTAGTGATATTCCGGCAGGGATCAAGTGAGGGTCGAGCGCGCCCCGCGACGATACCGCGCGCGCGAGCTGCGGAAACGGAGCGAAAAGGAAACGCCTGTCAACTCAACGGCACCGTCTAGAAACGGGACCTCGGCGATGCGCAGTGGAAAGATCCACGCATTTTTCCCCCGACCCTCAACTTGCTACGGTCACCCCAGGCGCGCTAATAAGAAACCCCGCCGCTCAAAAGCTCACCCACGTCGAGTTCCTAGTCCCCACTGGGATCCTAAGGCGAGGTGACAACGGCGTTGCCATTTCCGTGAACCGCAAAGGTCCGTTCCCCCCCCAAGCATGTGAAGCTCGAAAAGATCGACCTTCATCTCAAGCAGACACTGAAGACTTAGCGCATGAAACTCACCCTCAGGCTCCTCCTCCTGTTGTTAGCGTCACTGGCCGCAAGCCATACAGCTGCCACCGCGCCCGGCCCATCCCTCGAGGTAGTCCACCGCGGGACCGACACTTGCGAAACAGCAACCTTCGAGCGCGGCGCCCGCCTCTTCACTGACCGCCCTTATACGATCTCAGAACCTCCGGCTGCGCTGAAGGGTCAGTCTTTTCTGCGGACCAGCATCGAAGGCTTGCGTGTGCGCTGCACGGTGGCCGGTACGATCACGGCCCTCGCGCCGCCTGACGTTCCCCTTGAGACATACGGCTTTGAACGCATTTCAGAGCCCGCCACGTTCCAGCTCTTCGGCACCAACGCCCATGAACGCGTCCAACTGTACCGCAAAACGCTCACAGCGGGCGAGACCCTCAAGCTCGGCAAGTGGAGCATTTTGCTCGGTGTCGAAAGAATCACTTCAAAGGCGATCGGTACAGAACCTTGGGCGCAAAACGCGGGCGAAAGGCTCTATAACGGCATACAGCTTCCCGAGGAGTGGCCGCCCCAGGACATCGACACCCGGTCGGATGAACCCATGCCCGTGCCATACCTAGAGTACCCGCCGAGGGTCATATGCATCAACGCCGGCCGCCAGCTTTTCGTGGACGACTTCCTGATCGAGCGTACCGACCTGCTCCAGACGTACCACCTGCCCGAGAAATACGCCGGCAATCCAATCCTAAAAGCCGAAACCGCTCTCGAGCGCCAGACAGGCATTATCGGCGGCACCGGACGGCCATGCGTCTGGTGGAACCCCGAGAAGCAGTTGTTCTACATGTGGTATCAGGCGGGCACGTATTTCCGCGGCACCATCGCCCTGGCCACCAGCAAAGACGGTATCCAGTGGGACCGGCCGACATTGGACATCAACCCGGACTCAAACCAGGCTCTACCCAACGGCTTTCAGCCTGATTCCTACGGGATTGTTGCCGACTGGGAGGCGCAAGATCCCATGCAGCGGTTTAAGCTGTTCGCAACAAATCCTGGCGGTAAGCAGGCGGCGTCCAGTTTCACATCCACCGATGGGTTACACTGGATAAACAAAACCGAAACAGGACAGACCGGTGACCGTAGCTCCATGTTCTACAACCCATTCCGAAAAAAATGGGTCTACAGTCTGCGCTCTAATTTCCACGGTCGCTCGCGTGACTACTGGGAGTGCGGAGATTTTCTTGCCGGCGCAAAGTGGAGGTCCTCCGACCCGGTCCACTGGATCGCTGCCGATCGCTTGGATACGCCCGAACCCGGCTACAAGCACCAGACGCAGCTCTACAACCACGATGCGGTTGCTTACGAGAGCCTGATACTCGGCTTTTTCGAACTCCACCGAGGGCCCGAAAATGACCGCTGCGAGCGAATGGGCCTGCCCAAGCTGAATGAGATTTCGTTCGGCTACAGCCGCGACGGCTTCCACTGGTCGCGGCCCGACCGCCGGGCGCATATTCCCGCCAGTCGCAAGGACAGCTGGGACCGCGGCTTTGTTGAAAGCGGCGGTAACATCTGTGCGGTTGTTGGCGACAAGCTCTACTTCTACCACTCGGGCTGCCGCGGTGACATGGACGGAGCAATCGGAAAGAACGGCAAGATCAATGGGGGAAGCATGTACGATCCAAATTGCATCGGAATCTCAATGCTCCGCCGCGACGGGTTCACGTCACTCGACGCCGGCGCCTCGGTGGGTACCCTCACCACCCGCCCAGTCGCCTTCACTGGGTCCCGCCTCTTCGTGAACGTCGACTGTCCGAAGGGCGAACTCAAGGCCGAGGTGGTCGGAGAAGACGGAACCGTCATTGCCCCGTTTTCGCTGGAGAACTGCACCCCGGTGAATTCCGACAGCACCTCGGCGGCGATCACCTGGAAGAACGCCCCGGACCTTTCTGAGCTAGCCGGAAAACCTGTTCGTTTCCGCTTCACGTTGCGCCGAGGCAGCTTTTACGCATTCTGGGTGAGTCGCGACGCCACAGGCCGCAGCGATGGCTACGTCGCCGGCGGCGGCCCAGGCTACACCGGTTCAACCGACACCGTAGGCGGACCTAAATGACCGCGCCCAAAAAGCTCTACGACAGCGGATTGGTGGAGGGAAGTCCGCCCTGTCGTTATCCCGATTGTTGCTGTGTTCAGATCACGCCTTCCTCCGATGTTCGCCGGGTGTGGTGTCGGTATACTTGCTAAAGACGTGGCATAAGTACGAAGCCGAGGTGAAGGCACACGCGATAGCGGTATCCTCGAGCTTATGGTTCGTGGTGCGGAGCAGGTCGGTAGCGGCTTTGATCCGACGGCGTTGCAGCCAGTCGTTGGGGCTCATCCCGGTTTCATTTTGCGTTTTGCGTTGGTGAATGTATGAGCCAACGAGGCGGGCTTGGGGACAGGCAATTTGTTAAAACCGTTTTGCGTTGGTGAATGTATGATCCAAGAGGCCAAGGGCCGGCAATTGAGGGCCAAGAGTCGGAGATGCCCACCAAGGGTACGACGGTGACAGGTAATTCCCTGCCGTCGCGCCACCATGGAGTTTGCCTGAATCGCGCTTTCGGAATAGCATCATTCCATGACACATCGACAGTTCTATGATTGGCAAACAGCAGGAGGGGGGGGAGATGTGATGCTTTTAGTCCAAACTTTGGAACAAATTGAAATTCCTTGGTGTATGATCGGTGGACTTGCAGTCAATCACTGGGCCATCGAGCCTATGGCTACGGCCGATGTAGATGTGGTGATTGCCACTGAAAGAGTAGAGCATGCAGTCAGTGCACTCGAAAAGGTGGGTTTCAAATCAAAGCGCTTTGATTGGTCAATCAACCTTACTGGAGTTTCATCTGTGAGTATCCAGATCAGCACGGAAGCTGTTTATGCTGGATTCCCAGAACGATCCCTAGCGGCGAGTGTTCACGGAATTTTAATGCGTGTCGCGAGTTTACAGGACACATTAAAGGGGAAGCTACTTGCTTGGCAGGATAAATCTCGGCGACCGAGCAAGCGGCAGAAAGATCTGATGGACATCACACGCCTAGTGGAGAATCACCCGGAACTAGCGGATTCCTTGCCGTCTGAAGTAGCCGAACGAATCGCTCAGATTTAGGTGTTAAGCCGTTGCGTAAAAGCGCGCAGCTTTCTCTGGGTCGGACTCCAGCTTATCCGCTTCGCGCACGATTCCGAATAGATCACGGATGTCGTTCATCTTCATGGCGAGTTCCTGCGCGATGCAGTCGCGCTCTTTGGGGTCTGCATAACCTTTCAGCGCAGCGGAATAATAGCCGAGCATTCACCCGAATTCGCGGACTCGAATTCGGAGGAGAAAGTGTCTGCTCTGTCACAGGCGGCATTGTCCCCAGCGTGATTCACGCTTCTCGCCTGATTCACGCCGTATTGTGCTCGTTCTGCGAATGCGCGATGCGCCGCAGGGTATCACACAATGAGACCCGCGAGGCTCTCGTGGTTGCTGGTGCCGAACTTGGCAGTCTTCACTCCCATCTCTTGGAGAATCTGCACCCACAGGTTGCAGAGCGGCGGCGGGTTTGTGGGATCGTGCGCGATGTGCTGTCCGTGCTTGAATCGGCCACCTGTCAGCAGAACCGGCAGATTGGTGGCATCGTGGCTGGAGGCGTTGCCCATGCCCGCACCAAAGACGCTTATCGTGTGATCGAGCAAACGCGATCCGCCCTCGCGCGACTCTTTCATGCGCCCGATAAATTTTCCCCATTCGAGAATAAGATCCCGCTCAAGGATGGCGAGTTGGTCGAGTTTGCCTTGGTCCTGCCCGTGGTGGCTGAGGTCATGATAGGCAAAGCTCGTGCCGGGCTTGGACGGCGTCCTGCTGGTGCCGACGAAATAGAGAGTGACTAGGCGCGTCAGATCAGTTTGCACGGCGAGACGGGCCACTTCGAGCATCAGTCCAAAGCGGGTGGTATCTTCGCCGGATCCCGGGTCCTTGATAACGGGAACATCCGGCTTGGGTTTCGGCTGTTTCGCGAAGTTCTCGGAACGTACCATTCGCTCTTCGAGCTCTCGTACGCTGGTGAAATACTGGTCGAGCTTTTCTCGATCGCCGGGGCCGATGTTTTTCTGGAGTCGTTTCGCCTCTTCTCCGACGCGATCCAGTATGGAGCGTCCCTCCTGCACGCGGGCGACTTCCTCAGCAACTTCAGCAGGCGTGCCGTCAATGAACAGTCTGGCGAAGGCGCGCGCCGCGCTGGTTTCCGGTGGGATGGCCACACCGCTTCGTGTGTAGCTGCAGCTGTGCGCACCGCTGGT
>JBILUQ010000148.1:0-9253 GCA_044370935.1 Chthoniobacteraceae bacterium | reverse complement strand
CGCCGAGACGCTGTTTTTCATCGCAAGCCAGAACCACAGCATGAGCGTGATCCAACTGCCGGCCTACCAGCCGTTCGGTGGCATGCCCCCGCAGATCACGTCGCCATGGCTTGCGGGTCTGAACATCGGCGGCGATGCCGCTTCAAAAAGCCCTCGCAGCTAAACTGACCCGCCGAAAGCCAGAATGGCTTCACGCCAGGGGATCGAGGGTTGGGCGCCCGCTTTCAGCGTCGCAAGCGCCCCTGCCGCATTTGCAAACGCCACGGGATGCCCTTGTCCTTCGCTACTCGCAACCGCAAACGCACCCGCGAAAGCGTCCCCGGCGCCCACTGTGTCGGCCGGCGACACCTTCGGTGGAACATATTCGCACTGCCCGCCCTCGGTGACGTAGAGCGTGCTCTCCGCTCCTCGCGTGATGACGAGCTGCCGGCTCTTCGCCTCCTTCAGCGTGCGGTTCGGCGCCAATTTCCGGGCCTCGCCGTCATTCACGATCAGCACGTCCACCTCAAAAGGGTCGGCCAAAAAAGCCTCCGTCAGGGGCGACGGATTCAAAATCACCCTGACCCCGGCGGCACGCGCAATCTGCGCGGCAAGCCGCACCACCGGCAATGGACACTCCAGCTGTAAAAGCAGCGAATCCGCTTCCCGAATCAACGCTGCATGCCGTTCCACCTGAGCAGTTGTAATCTCATGGTTCGCTCCCGGGTTCACGATGATGGTATTTTCGCCCGCATCGTCGACTGCGATGAACGCGAGACCCGTCGGTGTTTGAGAACGCTGGATCCCTCGGCTGTCGATGCCCTCGTTTTTAAGCGCTTCGATGTACCGGGCGCCGGATTCATCCACTCCAACGCATCCGATCATTGCGGTCTCCGCACCCGCGCGCGCTGCGGCGATCGCCTGATTCGCGCCTTTCCCGCCAAAACAAGAAAACATGCTGCTCGCGGTCAATGTTTCACCGGGCGCCGGAATTCTCGGCACTCTCAGGGTGTAATCGATATTCAGCGACCCTACCACCACCACGTTTGGGCGCGTGGTGATCATCACCGCTTCGCCCGCCAGGGCTCGATGCTGAGCTGCACCACCGCCTCGCGGACCCTCGCGACCTGCTCGGGTTTCATGATGAGAAACCGATGCCGTCCCGCCGAATCCTTCGTCGGACGAAAACGCGTAGCGCCGTCGTTTTCAACCGTAACGATTCCCGATGGCGACAGATCAAAGTAACCGCGCTCGGGCAACACGGCATACAAAACCGCCGTCGGATCCCACGTGGGACGGTCATGGGGCGGCGGGTTGTACAGATAATAAGCTTCTTTCAGTGGATGATGCGCCGCGTAATTCAAATCCTGTTCGATCACCGTATGAGGGAAAGCCGCGGCGACGCCGATTTCATAACCGCTCCACACCATCGGCGTGGGCCATTCCAATGCGAGCTTCTGCGCCGCCGGAACGTCCACCTTGACGTTGTATTCGAGATAGCGCGTATCCGCGTTCACGGTTTGAAACGCGCCGGCCATGATGCTGAGCATTTTCACTTTCCGTTCGACAAGCGCCTTGGCTTCGGGGTCTTCGAGCAAGCGGGCGAGATTCGTGAAAAATCCCACCTGCACGACCACTACTTCTCCATCGGGCTGCTTTTGAAGGATGTCTTTGATGAGTCCGACGGCCTCCGGCGCCGCTGCACCGTTCTGCAGAGCATGCGGATACCTCTGCGATCCGTCCGAATTTTTCGCATCGGCAAGCAGATTGAACTTGCCCGCGTCTTTCGCCGCGCCGCCCCGCACCACGCCGATGGGTGTGTTCGGATAACCGTAAAGCGTATTGACCGCATCCACGAAGGCAGCAGCCTGCGGGTGATCCTTGGTAATCGTAACCGCGAGCAGCTCGCATGCGCCGCGCTTCTGCAGGGTATGGATCATGCAGAGCGCCACCAGATCATCCACGTCGTTGCCCATGTCCGTGTCGAAAATCAACCGCACAGGCGCTGCCGGAGCCGGAGCCAATCCGGCGATCAGCATCAAACTAAACAGCAAGCGTTTCATTGGGCCGGCGGAGTGACGGTGAGATGCACGATTGCCTCCAGAACCCGGCTTCTCTGCAGGGGGTTCATGGTCAAAAACCGGTCGCGCCGGATGCGGGGGCCGCTCTTTGGCGTTGTAAATCGCGTGAATCCGTCGTCCATCACCTGCACGCGTCCATGCGGCGAAAACCCGAAGTAACCGCGGTCGGGATACACCGCCCAAAGGACGCTGCTTTCATCCCAGCAAGGACGGTCATGCTGCGCGCCGCTGTGTAGGATATACGCCTCTTTGACCAAATGATTCGGCAGGTAATCGAAATCCTGCTGAATGACGGTTCGTGGAAACGGCAACGCTTCCCCGATCTCAAATCCGCTCCAAACGATAGGCACTTCTTCCGGCCAGTTTTCAGCGACAGTCTGCATGTAACGGATGCCGTTTACGACGTTTGCTTCAAGGTGGTAATTTGTTCCGTTGCAGGTTGCGAATGCGCCGGCCATCAATGAAAGCACCTTCACTTTTTTCTCCACGAGCTGGATACCCCCTTCGGATTTTAACAGGTTAGCGAGATTTGATGCGATACCGACGCTGATGATGCTCACGCTCCGCTCTGGTTGGGCGTTTAAAATTCCCCGCAGCAACTCCACCGCGTCCGGAACGTCCGCATTGCGTTTAAGATCATGCGGATATTCCGGCTTCTCCGCGAGCTTGAGATATTTGCTTTCACGCTGCTGCGCCTCAGGGTCGCGGGTGACGCCGACCGGCAGGTCTGGTCTGCCGTAGAAGGTGTTCTGGGCATCCACAAAACTTGCTGTGAGCGGATGGTGTTTCGAAATAGTCACTCCCAAGAATTCGCACGCTCCCCGATCCGCCAGGGCATGGCACATGGCCAGCGCGAGGACGTCGTCGACGTCTCCCGTGATGTCGGTGTCAAAAAGAATCCTGGGTTTCTCGGCGCGCACCAAGCACGCGAGTTGTAAAAAAATCAGCACTAAAATGAGCCCTTGGTTCACTCCTGTGACGCTGCTCTGACTGAAGATTTTCAGGGTGCGATGATCCATGTATGATAGATGACATGAGCTTGTCGAGCGGCGCGAGGTACCGCCATCTTAAAGGCCATGACAACCACATATCCATCCCAATCAACCGCCTCCTACGAATCGATCAAACTCGGGGTCAACGCCCACGCCAAATAGAGACTGTCCGTAAATTACCATTTTTCATCCACGCCGGATTCTCTAAGTTTTGGGGACCGCGTTCTTCTAAAATTTGGCTGCCTTTTCTCGGACTTAAACTGCAATCCGGGGTAAAAACCGCGTAAATCGACGCTAAGCAGTCATGCTGATCTCTACGGTCTCGCGTAATAGGCACGATGACCAAAGGTCAAAGCGCTTCAGCTGAACTGCTCTCGACAAAACCCTGTTTGACGCCTTCGACTTCACCCGCGCAACCCACCATAAATTGTGCGCCAACACTGCCCACGCCACCGCCGTACGCCGCGTGTCATATTCTTTTGCTTTCGGTGTCCCGCCCACAAACACGTTTTTCAATACCTCTATCTGCCCCCTCTTTTTGGGCCGGCGCCGCCCCGCTCTTGCACTCATCCTTTGAAAACCGTGACTTTCCTGCATACTCTTAGCCGTTCATGCACCGAGTGAATCCGGAACCGCACACCCACACCCTCAATCCGTTGCCCTTTGCACAGGATTTGGAACGATTTCGCGAGAAGCTGCTTGATCTCTCCAAGAGAAACGCGCTGCTGAACTATCGAAAGTCCGCGCGCACCGTACAAATAGTAGACGAACTGCCAAACCAAATCTTCGAACGATTAGTTTTGCAGAAAAAACAGTTTCGCTTCCAAGCCGCCATCCAGCCTGAAACCGAAAGTCTCTCTTCTTTTTCAGGGGATACTGCCGCCTCTGGCGACTCGCTTCCGGACCCTGCCCGAGAGCGAACAACCGGCGATTACCTTGCTGACGGGGAAGGTCCGCACGACGGGGAACCCTCCCCTGCACATGCCAGGCGCCGAACTCAACGCGGCCGAGTGAATCCCAAACTCTCGATAGAATTACCCGAACCCGCCTCCGCAGGAGATCGGATCCCCAACCGACACGAGGACGATATTCTCCAGACCAATCTTGCGGACGTGGAGAAACTCGAGAGCCAACTTAAAGCGATCGCCCAGCGCGCCAGAAGCGCGATTGAGGAAACTGGCGTCAACTACCTGTATCTGGCGTTAGGTAGCCTTCTGTGGACTGATGGAGATTCGATCAACAAACCGCACACCGCGCCCCTGTTGTTGATTCCCGTGCTTTTGGAACGGGTGTTCGACCAACGCAGTTGCCGCTACTCCTACAAACTCGAATGGACCGGTGAAGAGATCCAACACAATCTGAGCTTGGAGCGGAAATTAGAACGCGATTTCGCCCTCAAACTTCCACATTTTGACGAGAATTCAAGCACAACCGAGGACTACTTCCGCGCGGTACGTCATGCCGTTCAATCTCGGGTTTCATGGCAGGTTTTTAGAGAGGCCTTCCTCGGCTTTTTCTCCTTTCACAAGTTGATGATGTACTTGGATGCCGATCCGAAAAACTGGAACGGAAAAACGGAATCTGACATGACTCTTGCCAATGCCATTCTGTGTGGCTCGGAAACGCCTTTTGCAGGAACGGCGCTGTATGCGGGCGAGTACCGTCTGGACGAGGAGTCCAAAGCGCAGAAAATTCCTCTCATCTTCGATGCCGACAGTTCCCAGCACTCGGCGCTGTGCGATATCGCCGACGGCAAAAGCATCGTAATCGAAGGCCCCCCCGGCACCGGAAAATCCCAGACCATCACCAACGCGATCGCTGCTGCGATGTACCAGGGCAAATCCGTCCTGTTTGTTGCCGAAAAACTGGCAGCCCTCGAGGTAGTGCAAAAGAAGCTTGAGGCGGCTGGACTCGGTGATTTTTGCCTTGCAATACACAGCGATGATGCGACCCCGACCCGGGTTTTGGAATCTATCCGCCTGCGGATGGACCACCAGTTCCCGGTGCCGCACCAGATGGAATCGTTGCAGGACCAGTTGGACAGGAGTCGCGAAGTGTTAAACGAGTATCTTCGCTTGCAAAGCGCAGCAATCGGTCCCAACGGCGAGACCCTCAACCAGCTGCAGTGGAAGGTGGCAAAAGCCCGCCTTGAGGAGGTTCCCGGTTTGGAGGATCCGAAGGTGGTGCCAACTCCAACGGCGATCGAGTTTCAGTCCAACGTTTCCCAGCTTCGGACCTTTGAGAGGATGATCCAAGAGTTAAAAGAGCCCCGAGAAAGCCCTTGGTGGGGTTTTCTCGCGGACCGCGTTCTTCCAAATGAACAGGACAGCATCCTTTCAACGCTCCGGCAGATGCGTCAATCGGCCGGTAACCTCCGCGATACGCTTGCAAGGACCGCCAAAAATTTTGGCGGTGACAGCCAGTACTGGTTCGATTTCGGGCTTAAAGCGCGCACCAATCTGACACAGTTGAATGCCTCCCTGCAGGCCGCCTCTCACGTAACGAACTGGGCCCCTTTGCAGGGCGCGGAGCAACGCAAACTCGCCGAAGATCTTGTTGAGCGAGTGCTCTCTGTGCGTCAACTTCAGCAAACCGTGGAACAGCTTCCGGTCACTTCGGTTCCCTTCACAGAGCACCAGCTCGCGTTCGTCACCGACTATGTAGCAAGATTCCTGCTCAACCCACTTGGTCACTATGCGATGGAACAAGTCCGTTCCTTGGTGGCGAACCTTCGAGACATGGCATCCGACTTGGAGGCCGCCCGGGAGGTCTCCGTGGAATTGGGAAACATGGGCTTCGGCTCGATTTCCTCCCTCGCTGCGTTTCAACGCATTCACCAAATCCTCACGCTGGCACAAGACCCCGTGTTGGGCGATGAACCGCACTTTTCGAGCGAACTGTATCATTCCGACGCGACCCAGATCGTGGAGTCCGCAAGAAGTGAGGCGCAAAACTTCGTCAAAGACCAGCGGATGATTGAAGTCTCCTTCTACTCTGAATCCATTCCAACCGGTCCGGAAATTTTAGCGCTCGAAAAGCGTCTGCGCCCCCACAATGGATCGTTACTGCGGTGGTTTTCTTCGGACTTCAGAAGTGCCCGCCGCGAACTGTTTGTGTTTGCCCGCAGGGAACTTGGCAACGATGTGTCCGTATGGCTTCGGTCCTTGGAAACCTTGCGTACCCTGCGGGAACGGAAGGATGCGTTTGAAAACTCCCCCCGTTGGAAGGATATGTTTGGAAAACGTTTTCAAGGGCTCTCCACCCCTTGGGACCGGCTCCAAAACTTTGCGGTCTGGCTCGAAAAACTCAAACTACTCGTGCTCGACTACGAAAACGCCCGCAAGAGCGTCCAAAGGGCGCGCTCCTTGCTTCCACAGCGTCAAACCTGCGACGAAATTCTCAAGCGTAATCCGATGGACAGGATCTCAGCCCGTGAATGGACCGCCCTTGACCTCACTGCGGAGGCTCTCAGAAATGCGAACTTTAGCGAACTGGAAAAATGGGCCGTTGGAATGGCTTCGTCGTTGGAACTGGTCGATAGAGTCCTTTCTGTTTTCGCCACCGCCCATACTGATTCCATATCCCAGCTTTCCTCCCGGTTGGAAACCTTTCAGGCTTGGCAGAAAAGCCGATCTCATCTGGCCTCTGCACCCCGGTGGGAGTCTTTGGGATCATGGTTTCAAGGCCCAGACACACCGGTTGCGGATCTGCAGGCTGCTCTGGAACTGCTTCGCCGCTTTGAATCGATAGGAATTCCGCGGGGACTCGACGCCCTGTGGGCCATGGGCCGTTCCCCCGTCGAATCGGGCAGGTTGTTTTGCGAGTCGCTTCGTGAGCTTGTAGAAGAGCACTCCAGATGGCAGGTCGAGCGGCAGCATCTGGAGAAGCACGGGGATCTTTCCGCAGGATGGTTGCAGCTGGAAACCCAACTCGATAACGACCCGGGATGCGTGCAACACCTCGAAAATCTGTTGACGCAGGCAGAAGATTTTCCGCAGTGGTGCCTTTTCAGCCACTCGGTTTCCTCTTGCACACGCAACCGGTTGAAGCCGTTCCTAGATCTGGCACTCACTGGCGCGATCGCCCCGGGACACATTGCAGCCGCTTACGAACGCGTGGTGTATGAAAACGCGATTTCACAGTTCATTCACGAACAGCCAGCGCTCCGCCATTTTTCGCGGCAACGACACGAGGAAACCCGTGCCTCGTTCCAGCATCTCGACCGGCAGTTGATTCAACTTAACCGCCACCGGATCGCCTACGAACTCTCCAAAAGACAACCTCCCCCGGGGAACGCCCGTGGAAAAATCTCCGAGTACACGGAAATGGGATTGATCCGGCACGAGATCCAAAAACAAAAGCGACACTGTCGGATCCGCGAACTGCTGCGCCGAGCTGGAACCTCAGTGCAGGCTCTCAAGCCGTGTCTCATGATGAGCCCGCTGTCCGTGGCCCAGTATATCCCTCCGGAGGGAATTCAATTCGACATTGTGATCATGGACGAAGCTTCACAGATCAAACCGGAGGACGCCCTCGGCACGGTGATGCGCGCACGCCAGTTGGTAGTGGTGGGTGATCCCAAGCAGATGCCTCCAAGCAGTACGTTTGAACGGCAGGACGATGAGGTGAATGAGGAGGATGCCATACAGATGGACAACACCGAGTCCATTCTGGAGGTCACCAGCAAAACCTTCCAACCCTTGCGTCGGTTGCGCTGGCATTACCGCAGTAAACACGAACATCTTATCCAGTTCTCAAACGAGCGGTTTTACGACGGAGACCTCATCGTATTTCCCTCCTTTGGCAGTGACAGTGGACGGCTGGGGCTATTCCTCCATGAAATTGAAAACGGCTTTTTTCAAAACGGCCAGAACCGAGCGGAGGCGGAAAAGATTGTAGAAGCAATTATTGCACACGCGACCGAGCATCCGGAGGAATCCTTGGGCGTAGGAGCCTTAAACATCCATCAGATGCGCTTAATCAGTGACCTTCTTGATAAACGGTGCGAACAGGATCCGGTCGCACGCGCCGCACGCGATCAACTCGAACAGAAACAAAAATTTGAAAAGCTGTTCATCAAAAATCTGGAAAATCTGCAGGGCGACGAGCGCGATGTGATTTTCATTTCCTACACCTACGGAAAGGATCCAGCCAGCGGCAAAGTGTTTAAACGTTTCGGCCCCATGGCACAGGATGTTGGTTGGCGCCGCTTCAATGTGCTCATCACCCGTGCCAGAAAACGTCTTGAGGTGTTCTCATCCATAAGCCCTCTCGACATCGGAGGCGGGCCCGACAAAAGCAGGGGCGTCAATGCCATGCGGGACTTCCTCGAGTTTTGTCGAACGCGGCAGATTCCTGACCGACAGATTCACACCGGAAGACCCGCCGATTCCGACTTCGAAGTTTCCGTTGGAAAAATCTTGTCCGAAATGGGTGTTCGCTACGTGCCCCAGGTAGGTGTCGCGGGCTTCTTCATCGATCTGGGAGTGTTGCACCCGGAATCACATCAGGACTTTGTGCTCGGGATCGAATGCGATGGCGCCAGCTACCATTCCTCCAAATCCGCCCGGGACCGGGACCGGCTTCGGCAGGAGATCATCGAGAGCCGGGGCTGGAAAATCCACCGAATTTGGTCAACGGATTGGTTTCAAAATCAGAAGTTTGAAATTGAAAGACTCCGGCAGGTAGTCAACTCCAGCATGGAACCGTTGTCCGATACTTTCCAAGAACCCGACGTTCCGTAGAGCGCGGACATTTGCCCACGCACCGCGCGCACTTTTCCCTCAGCGCCCGTCCCGTCAAAATACCCCGATTTTCTTTTTCGCTTCGTTTCTGCGGCTCCCGCGCTAGCCTGAGTTCGTGGACTGAAGGGGACAAAAAGAGCTAACTGCCTCATTTTGAGCAGTCGTTTTTAAAAGGTCGGCACTACACGATTTTCGAATTCGAGCTTTTGTCGGGACTGCAAATTTTTGGAGGCGCTTGCTCCGGGAGCGTCAACTTTAGCTGCTCCAATAACAAACTCACCTCCCGCTCTGGCTGGGTGTAGCGGCTCAGCACGATTTCACGCCCGTCGGTGGTTGGCAGGTGGACATCCAACATCTGGATACACGCGAACTTATCAAGCACCGCCCGCGCAGTCAGTCCGCCAGCACATCGACGCAGTCTCGCTTTGAGCGTTACTTGCAGACAATAGAGATCGGA
>JBILUQ010000147.1:0-9271 GCA_044370935.1 Chthoniobacteraceae bacterium | reverse complement strand
CGGAAGCCATTGGCGAAACTGGTTCCCTATAACGAAGCGGAGCGCTCTCCACGGCCAAAGGTGGGGGAAATGATCGACGAGCCCTGCCATATTCCGGAAGAAGCGTTGCGCTCGATGAATGAAGAGGAATTGCGTGCTTGGGGGGCTATATGAATGTCTTGCTCGATACTTGCACTTTTCTCTGGCTGACGCGCGAACCCCACATGATATCCGCGCTGGCACGGGAAGTTCTGGATGACCCCACTACGATCCTGAACATGAGCCATGCGAGCGTGCTCGAAATGGTGGTGAAGCATCGCGCGGGAAAGCTCACGTTTCCCCAGCCTCCGGAAAAGTGGATTCCATCCCGCCGCGCTTATTTCCAAATCAAAGACCTGCCTCTGGACGAATTGCTCATCTATCGATCGGGCAAACTTCCAGACGTGCACCGCGATCCTTTCGATCGTCTGATCGCCGCCCATGCCATGCAGGCGGGATGCACGGTGATTTCGCCGGATACCCAATTGGGTTTGCTGGGGGCTTCGCGTCTATGGTGAAAGGGGTCAAGCCCCTGGCAGTTTGATGAACTGCCTACCGGCTCGCGGCGCTCGCGGGCCGACGATCTTGAACTGGCTCGGTGTGCGCTGAACGGAGGAGCAGTCCGAATGGTAGATGACATGAGGGTGTCGAGCGGCGCGAGATTCCGCGATCTTAAAGGCCACGTGCAGAAGATGACCTATGAGGAACTCATGCTCTCTGTGGTTAAACAGAATAAGCTCACCCGTAACTTGGTGACCTGTTATGGGGCGTGCGTTCGGGTTCCACCAGTTCACGCTCGCCCTCACCGAGCTAAAACCTTAAATTCTGAAAAGCGGCGCCCCCTCCCAGACAACTCCCTCCGCCGCCTCTGACCCTTCGCCCTCCGCCGCCCACTGCCGGCCATGAAACGCTTGACCCTTGCCTTCGTCCTGCCTGCCTCGCTGCTCGCCTTCTCGCTATCTGGCTTTGCCGCGCCAGCCGTGAAAAAGAAAGGAGCAGCCTCAAAGAACGCCGAGCCCTCCTCCGCCCCATCGAGTGCTGCGACCAAGCCGGCGGTGCCCATCCCCACTCCTGCCAAGCCCACCGTGGATGTCAGCTCTCCCTAGCACACATGGAGCGATCCGCAGGGGCGCACCCTAGAAAGAAGCGGGAAAGTGTCTGTCACCTCCCTGTTCGCGCATCAGCTGCTGGCGCTGGTGTCAGACTGCGGCATTGAGCCGGTAGATTTTCATCTCTTTCTTATGTTTTCACAAAAGGATTCACTACCGTCACACTGCCGTACTGCTGCCCGTGATTCAGATCTTCGCTCAACACTTCATTACACCGGGCACACTGAGCAGCCGCTAGAATTGCTGCATCCCAATACGACGTTCCGTACCGCTCCTTAATTTCAAGTGCATCGCGTAACACCGTGACCGTGTTATCTTGAATCCGAAATCTCATCCATTTCTGAATCAACCGCATAGCAAAATCATGCGTCAGCGCATCGGGACGTCGTGAATGAGTAGCTTGCACATAAAACTCCTGAAGTACTTGCACCGAAAGGGCCAAATCAGCACTCAACAAAATCTTCCGGGCTATTCCTCCCTTCTCCGACTCCCCGGCCTCCAATTCCAAGGAGTATAGGAGGATATTGGTATCAACGAATCTCATGGCGGGAATACAGCTCTTCACGACTCAAATTATGCGCAGCACTCAAGCCAAGCCGTTGAGCACGCAATTCGTCACGGAGCTCTCGCTCTTCACGTTCGAGACGCTGGAATTCAGTTTCTCCAGTTCCGCCGCATGCAATTTGAAGGAGATAAGACCTCACAAGCGCCGAGACAGAGGTCGCACGTTCTGCTGCTCGAATTCGCGCCATCCGGTAGGTATCATCATCCACACTCACGGTGATGTTCTTCATGACCCGATCATGCCACAGATTCACAGTTTCACAAGTAGTGGCTTAGCCCGAACTCCGAAATAGGACCCCGGCAATCCCATCTCCACCAAAGGCGACTTTCAGGTCACCTCCTTTTTCCCCGAAACAGCCAAGGTCGCTAACAAAATCACCGTCGTGCGCTCCATGTCTGCCAAGGTGGGTGTACACGAAAGCGCGAGATACCTCATGCGGACGGGTTTTGATAAGCGCGGCACCATCGTCCATCCCGTCCTCGGCGCATGGGCTCAGCACTACCTTGGGCCTAGCAGCAAGACCCTGCCTTCCTCCGTCTGCATCAACCAGAGCGCTGCGCACGGCAACGGCTTCTTTCCCGCCACCTACTCACCCCTGCCACTGCTTGATCCCGAGAGCGGCTTGGCCAACTCCCGCAGCCTCGTTCCGGAACCCAAGACCCAGGCCCGCCTCGACCTGCTTTCGAAGATCAACGAGAGCTACCTTAAAAAGGCCACAGATGAAAACGTGCGCGCCTACAGCGACTTCTACGACTCCACCATGGGGCTCATGAAAAGCCCCGACCTCAAGGCCTTCGACCTCTCCGGCGAATCGGCTGAAATGCGTGCACGCTACGGCAAAAACCGCTTCGGCCAGGGCTGCCTGCTCGCACGCCGTCTCGTCGAAAACGGGGTACGCTTCATTGAGGTCCACAGCGGCGGTTGGGACATGCACAAGGATCTCGAAGATGCCATGGAGGACCGCGGCGGCGAACTCGACAAGGCTTTTGGCGCACTCGTCAGCGACCTCGATTCGCGCGGTCTGCTCTCGAGCACCCTCGTCGTCATCACGACTGAGTTCGGCCGCAAACCCTCCTTCGAAGGCGGCGGCCGCGGCCATCACCCCATCGTCTTCTCCAGCGTGCTAGCGGGCGGCGGCGTCAAGGGCGGCTATGCTTATGGCGCCAGCGACGACAAGGGCCAGTCCGTAAAATCTAATCCCGTCACTCCGGGTGATCTACACGCCACCACCGCATGGGCTGCAGGCCTGCCCCTCAGTGATGAGGTCATCTCTCCCAGCGGACGCCCCATGACCGTCGGCAACAAGGGCAAGCCTGCCTCCGGCGTTTTCGCTTAAGCCGTCAAACCAACCCCAGACTCGCCCCCACGAGAAGACCAGGCAGACGCCTTTTTTCACAACGCCTCGCCGTGTAGCACCTGAGTCGAAGCCGGATGACATTTCTGCTCCATGCGATGCATATCATACTGCTTTTACGTAGTGACGTTCATGCGGTGCCAAGTATTGTGAGGGCGTGATGGATCCTCGTTATCAAAACACCCTCGAAGTCCACACTCCGGTTCCGCCGCGTTGGCAGCGGTTTCTTTTCTGGCTCGCTGGAGCGCGATGGGAGCTTCTCAAGCACTGCCCGCCGAGCGAACAAGAACGTGTGGCGGTTCAGGGTTCCACGGTGCTCGTGCCTACCGTGATGGCTTTCCTTGGAATGTATTTCTTTGCAAAGAGCCGCTTTCAGAATCCGCCATTCCTGCCGGTTTTTGCCGTCTCCTTTCTTTGGGCTTTCGTGATCCTCACCACCGACCGGATCTTGATATCCATGTACCGGCCCTTTCTGTCCGTCTGGCGCAGACTCGTTCAGGTGCTGTTTCGGCTTGGTCTCGCCACGGTTGTAAGCGTCGCAATCGCATTCCCCTTCTGCCTCGACCAGTACCGGCCTGCTATCCGTTTCCGTTACCAAACGGAGTTGCAGGAGAAGCTCAACGCGCTTCGCGATGCGGAATCATCCGGACGCAAGAGTCTCAAGGCGGAAACCCTCGCGATGCGCGAATTGCTGGAGGGCGACCGTCGCAAGCTCGAAGCTGAATACGCTAAGTTTAGCGAATCCCTCGAGGCGCAAATACCGGCGCTGGAAAAGACACAAAGCAATCCCGAGCTTTACGCGGACACAAAAATGGAGGAGGAGCGCAGGCGCGCCTCCGACCCCGAGTTTCTCGCACCCGCATCCGGTTCAACTTTAAACATCATCGCCAGGATCGATGGGGCTAAGAACGCACTGGAGCGTTTGAACAAGCAGATAGAGGACGAGCAGGGAATGCATCGCCGTCTTGTAGAAGCCATCGCCCGGGAGGAACTCGGTTTGCCCAACGAGTTTTTTCCCGAACCGAAGAAGCCGGGAGAGGGCCCAAGGCTGCGGGATATGAGAGCCAGAGATCTGAGAGTGCAGGCGCAGATCCGCAAACTTGAGGCGGAGTTGAATGCGGCCACCGCTGATCTCGCCGCTGCCGAGGCCGCACTGGCCCGCGGACGATTGAGCGATCGCAACGCTTTCCTCGACATGCTCAGCGCGCGCCGTGAGGCGTTCGTCAACGAAGCTCAGGAGCGCGAGCAATCAAGAAAAGATCGACTCGCGCAGATACGCTTGCAGCTTGAACAAGCCGTGACGGATCACGCCGATAAACTCGCCAAACTCGAGGCGCACCGGCAGGCCATGGAAGAAGACAGGGCGAGGGCGCAACGACGTCACGACGACACTTATCTTCCGCCCATCGAGCGGCTCGAGGCGAAGATCAACGGCTTGTTTGATCCGATGGAGGAAACCATCGGGTTGTACAAGGTCATCTTCACTCCGCCGCCGGACATGCCTGAAGAGGCGAAAATGCAATACCGCTGGGCGGCGGGCCTATTCCAGTTTCTCGTTGTTTTTGGAACGCTTTTTCTTTTGGACCTGATTCCAATTGCCTCCAAACTTCTTTCGAGACCAGGCGCCTACGATGTCTTGGTTGAGCATTCGGAGTTTGTCGTCAACGCAAACTGGACGGATTTTGCCAATCACTTTGGCCGCGAGGGTAGAGGCTTGCCGGAGGACCTTTTGAGAAAGGATCACGCGAGCCTCCCGGACGCCGCCCTCCTATTGCTGAAGGCCCGCTATCTCGCGGCGAGCCAGACTCCGGATCAATCCCCGCTTGAAGCGTGCAATGACGAAAGATCTGCTGTCGCATCGCGGTGACTTCTTGCGGCGAAGCGTCTCCCGGCACGTGCCAGAATTGTAAAAGCGGGCAGTTAACCGCATCAAGGCACCAGGCGAGTCGGTTGCACGCATAGAACTCGCCATCACTTCGCGCATCTGCTCAATGACTTGTTTGGCGCGCGCGGCATTGCGTCGGCACATCAAAAAACGTATCGATGACAGGATTTTCCTTTTGCCTCCATTTCCGCAAATCGCACGCGCGGTATCGTCGCGGGGCACACTAAAGACACGCTACGCTGCGGCGCAAAAGAGCATATCTTTTTCGCTACCTGTGCCAAACACGACCGTGAGCGGCTGACTGAAAGGCACTAGAAACCCTGCGATGGTTTTTCATCCATTACCGGCGTCCGTTTCTTTGAAGCGCTTCGGGATTTGATTCAATCTATCCGCTGAGAACCCGCAACCTTCCGACGAAACGCGACGGGCGTCATCTTTTTACATGCGTAAAACCTACGATTAAAGTTAGACAAATTGGTGAAGCCACATTCTGAAGCCACATCCGAGACCCTAAGGCTCGTTTCTTGCAACAAGCGCGCCGCAAGTCCAAGCCGAATCTCATTCAAGTACATTGGCAACGTTCGCCCCGTACATTTGCGAAAAAATCGACTGAACGCTCCTTCGCTTAAAGCAGCAACCTCGGCAACCTCTCTTCGATTGATCGTGCTTCGAATCCGGGCGTGGATGAACTGCATGACCCGACCAACTCTGTCCTGATCTCGTAAATCGATGGGCGCCACGTAACCCGGCGCGCATAACGGCACAAGCCCCTTTTCCGAAGCAAGGGTGTCTAAAACTTCAAGCAACTTCGCAATCCGGCGCAGAGGCCCCAAGGAGGGAAGCATCTCCAATTGCTGCGAGGTCATCACGCGGAGGGCTCCCGCGATTTTCAAACCGCGGGCGGCCCTGTTAAACAGACGTTGGATAGGCTGAAAATCAGGATGTCGAACAAGGCAGTCGCCGGCAAAATTGGCGTTAAACTGAATGATCAGCGCATCGGCCGCCCCCGTTTCCTTGTCATGGTAAAAAACGTGGGGCAGATCACTGCCGATAAGAACAAGATCCCCCGCCTGCAAATTTGCCACGTCATCGCCGACCACCCGGTATCCTCCGCTTTTTCGTACCAGAGCGAATTCGATCTCGGGATGGAAATGCCACGGGGTTCCATAGTCGTATCCCTGAATCTGTTCACAGAAAACAGCCTGCTCTGCACTCCACGGGATCTGTTCGCGAATCGCACGGCTGTTCATATCACAAAAGTATTAGAACTCGGCACCACACATTAAGCAAAAAGTGATTTAAATGAGGAAGAAACCTGACGGATCTCTCATGAATTTTATCCGACCTCAACCCGACCTCACACGCCGCAGTTTTCTGCGCGTGGCACCGACGGCGTCTCCAGGCCGAACAAAGCTGATCTAAACGGGGCCTGAAAAAATCAGCGATGCTTTTCCCCAAGTCAAAACAACCCACTTAGCGCTGATGAAAACTTTCCATGTAGGAATCATCGGTTACCGCTGGGCAGCGAGAGCCCATATCAAAGCGATTAACGCCATGCGGCAGGCGCAGGTCAGCGCCGTGTATTCGTCACGGCCGCTGGAGAGTTTGCAACGATGCGCACAACGCGGGAACAACAGCAAAGCTTACCAGTTACAGTAAAGCACTTAGAACCTTTGAAGTGAGCTTCGCTGCCGACCAACGCGCGGCTCAAGGCGGGGTTCCTTTCCATTTGGCATAAACGCTCCCTGATTTCTCGTCTCGATTTATGGCTGACGCATCCCGCAAATCTGCTCTGGCAATTTTTGCCCATCCCGACGACATCGAGTTCGTCGCGGCGGGCACTCTTCTTCAGCTCGGCCTGCGCGGCTGGGAACTGCACTATTTCAATCTCTGCTCTGGAAACGCCGGCTCTTTGCAGATGAATGCCCGCGTCACAGCCGAAACCCGACTTAAGGAGGCGCAAGACGCCGCATGTATATTGGGGGCGAGGTTTTATCCTCCGATTGCAGATGATCTGGAGCTCTTCTACGGCCCTGAGATGCTCAAAAAAGTCGCTGCAGTCGTGCGCGAGACGCGTCCGAGCATCGTGCTGACCCATTCTCCACAAGACTACATGGAGGATCACATGAACGCCTCTCGGCTTGCCGTTACAGCAGCGTTTGCACACGGGATTCCAAACTTTCAAACCGAGCCGCCCCGCGCATCGTTTCCGGAAGACGTCACCGTGTATCATGCCATGCCGCATGGGCTGAGCGATCCGTTGCGGCAGAAAATCCGGGCTGGGCTTTACGTAAATACGACGGCGGTTCACGCGCGCAAACGCGAAGCGCTTGCGCTGCATGTCAGCCAGAAACACTGGCTGGACGTCAGTCAGGGAATGGATTCCTACCTGTCTAGTATGGATGAACTGTCCCTCGCGGTGGGACGACTCACGGGACGGTTTGAGCACGCAGAGGGTTGGCGGCGCCACTTGCATTTGGGTTTTAGCACCAAAGACATTGATCCGCTCCGCGCGGCGTTGGAAGCAGACTGCGACATCGATGAGTCTTACGAATCAGCCCTGTTGGTACCCCGTTAGTTTTCTCCTCAAAATTAATCCTAACCCCTCCCCATGAATTTTATTCTCCTCAGCCGCCTTTGGGTGATGGTCTTTCTGCACTACTTCGTGTGGGGGGCGTGGTATGTGACGATGGGAACTTACACCACATCAAAGCTCGGCTTTTTGGGAAGCCAAGTGGGGTTGGCTTATGGAAGCACTGCGGTTGGCGCCATGGTGTCTCCTTTTATCGTGGGGATCATCGCCGACCGTTTTTTTGCCACACAACGGCTTCTCGCGTGTCTGCATCTGATTGGCGCTGGCCTTCTTTACTGGATTTCAACACTGAAGGAATTTCAGCAGTTTTATCCCGTGCTGCTAGCCTACACGATCACCTACATGGCATGCCACGGGCTGACGAACACGCTCACCTTGCATCACTCCAAAAACCCCGCCAAGGAATTCCCCTTGGTAATGGTGATGGCGAGCGTCGGTTGGATCGCATCGGGCCTCGCGGTGAGTTGGTTTAAGCTGGAGGACAACGCCGGCATGTTCCGGCTCGCGTCCGGCGCCGCTTTGATCATGGGGATCTATTCGCTCACTCTGCCGCACACGCCCCCCAAGGGAACCGGGGCGCCAATTTCTCTTGGGACTCTTCTCGGATTCGACGCCCTCAAACTGATGCGTAACAGAGCGTTTGCCACATTCATGCTCTGTTCCTTTTTGATCTGCGTGCCGCTAAGTTTCTATTTCAGCTGGATGAATGTGTTCATGAACGAGATGCACATTCCAAATGCCGCGGCAAAAATGACGCTCGGCCAGGTTTCGGACGTGCTCTTCCTGCTCCTTCTGCCCGCGTTTTTAAGCCGGGTCGGCTCCAAAGGGATCCTATTGCTGGGGATCGGCGCCTGGGCCGTCCGCTTCGGGCTCTTCGCCGTGTTTCATCAAAACCCTTCCGCAATCTGGATGCTTTATTCCGGCATTCTGCTGCATGGCATGTGCTACGACTTCATCTTCGTGATGGGACGGATGCTCGTGGATAAATACGCGGGCGAGGATATCCGGGGTGCAGCGCAGGGATTGCACGCGATCGTCACGCTTGGGGCCGGCATGTTCGTGGGATCGTGGCTTTCGGGAGTTGTGGCACAACACTACACCGAGGCGGGCAGCCACTCCTGGCAATCGATTTGGCTTATCCCCGCCGTCATGGGGGCGGTTCTCGCTTTTGTTTTTGCTATTTTCTATCGCGAAGCCAAACACGAAGGAAACACGGTTAGCTAGCCGGCTGCCCACCACAGTCTCACGTTGCAGCACCCAACCTTAAGACAACTTATATGCCACGCAGAACCAGCTACATCGCTCCCGATTGGTGGGATTACACCACGCTCGAGTCCGATCTTATCAAAGACGCAGCTGCGCTCACCGAACGCGATCTGCTGCAGCTTTCGCGTCCCGGGTTTGAGGTCGCTTTCTACGATACGCTGCAGGACTTTTACCTCGCAGAAGCCCTCGAATATATTACCGCCTGGCGCCAAGCCACCGCCGACAACCCTGTGGGAATCTGCGGCCCTATCGGCCCGACCGAACAACTTCCCCTGGTTGCCAGACTCGTCAATGAACTGGGATTAAACCTCAGACACGCACACTTCTGGGGCATGGATGAATGGTTCGACGAGTTGGCACAAACTGAAGTGGCGCCGACCCACCCGCTTTCTTTTGAAAAAGCCGACCGCGAACTGTGCTTTGATCGCATCCACAAAAACCTCGCAATGCCCGAGTCCAATCTCCATTTCCCGAGCGCCGA
>JBILUQ010000146.1:0-9276 GCA_044370935.1 Chthoniobacteraceae bacterium | reverse complement strand
GATGAACTGCTGCCGCACTTTGTGTTCTTCAAGATCTACCATTTGGTTCTTGAAAGTCGCGCCTCGGAGCATTCCGCGCGGATGGTCGCGATGAAGAATGCGACCGATAACGCGAAACAAATCATCAAGGATCTAACGCTCGAATATAACAAAATCCGTCAGGCGAGTATCACGACCGAGATTCTCGAAATCGCAACTGCGCAGATGGTGCTCTCCTAATTTCAATCGATTCAAAAATACAGTCCCATGTCCGAACAAAACGTAACCCAAGCAAACGTCGGATCGATCGTCCAGGTGATCGGCCCCGTCGTAGATGTTGATTTCAGCGCCACCGGCGTGATGCCTAAATTGCTCGAGGCGCTCGAAATTCATTTTGATGTGAATGGCGAAACCACGAAGTTGGTATTGGAGGTGCAGCAGCACCTTGGCTCTTCGTGGGTCCGTTCCATCGCGATGAGTTCCACCGAGGGCCTGAAGCGCGGGCTGAAGGTAACCGCAACCGGCGCGCCCATTTCGGTGCCCGTAGGTGAGGGAGTGCTGGGCCGAATCTTCAACGTTACGGGCGATCCGACGGATGAGCGCGGTCCAGTACCGCACACAAAGCGCTACCCGATTCATCGCCCAGCTCCTCCGCTGGTGGACCAAGACACCAAGGCTCAGATCCTGGAGACCGGTATCAAGGTGATCGATCTGATCTGTCCTTTCACGAAGGGCGGGAAGGTCGGCGCGTTCGGTGGCGCGGGAGTCGGGAAAACCGTGGTCATCATGGAGCTCATCAACAACATCGCGAAGGGACACGGAGGTTATTCCGTCTTCGCTGGAGTGGGTGAGCGCACGCGCGAAGGTAACGATCTTTACCACGAAATGGCGGACTCCAAAGTCATTCGGCTCGACAAGATCGAAGAGTCCAAAGTGGCTCTGGTCTACGGCCAGATGAATGAGCCTCCAGGAGCGCGTATGCGTGTCGCGCTCTCCGCTCTGTCGATGGCTGAGTATTTCCGCGACGAGAAAAACCAGGACGTGCTGCTCTTCGTAGACAACATTTTCCGCTTCTCCCAGGCAGGCTCCGAGGTGTCTGCTCTCCTCGGACGCACTCCTTCGGCTGTGGGCTATCAGCCTACGCTTGCCGCAGAAATGGGCCAGTTGCAGGAGCGTATCACTTCAACCAAAAACGGGTCGGTAACTTCGTTCCAGGCCGTCTACGTGCCCGCGGATGACCTTACGGATCCCGCGCCTGCCAATACGTTTGCTCACTTGGATTCGACAATCGTTCTGGAGCGCTCGATCGCGGAGTTGGGCATCTATCCTGCCGTTGATCCGCTTGCCTCCACATCCAAGGCGCTTGCGCCTGAGATCGTGGGTCAGGAGCACTACGCCGTTGCCCGCGGGGTGCAGCGCGTTTTGCAGCGGTACAAGGATTTGCAGGACATCATCGCGATTCTCGGGATGGACGAGCTGTCACCAGAGGACAAGCTCACCGTTTTCCGTGCTCGCAAGATCCAGCGTTTCCTGTCCCAGCCGTTTCATGTGGCTGAGGTGTTCACT
Source organism: Chthoniobacteraceae bacterium (assembly GCA_044370935.1). Lineage (GTDB taxonomy): Bacteria > Verrucomicrobiota > Verrucomicrobiia > Chthoniobacterales > Chthoniobacteraceae > Chth-196. The sequence goes on along the minus strand of JBILUQ010000146.1, from coordinate 7,731 downwards.
GGAACCCCCGGTCAATACGTTTCAATTTCAGAAACGATCCGGGGCTTCAGGGAGATTCTCGACGGCAAGCATGATGACGTTGGCGAAGGGAATTTCTACATGAAGGGCGGAATCGACATGATCCGCGCATAAATGATTGGCTGATTCCTCGTCTGGCTCGCGTCGCAATAATTGCGGCGCGAACCAAGCAGTGATCAGCATTTTTCAACCACGCTGACTCTTCTCCATGGCTACCGTAAGATTGGAAATAATAACCCCCGAGGCTGTTGCTTACAGGGATGATGTGGACATGGTTTTACTGCCCGCGGAATTGGGGGAAATGGGTGTTTATCCCATGCATGTCCCTCTCATCACCAAGATAATGCCGGGTGAGTTGGTGGTGACTAAAGGCGCTGAAAAGGCTCGGATTGCAGTCGGAGAAGGGTTCGCGGAGATCACCCAGACGAACATTCGCGTGCTCGCCGACATGGCGATCGAGGAAGCGCAGATCGATGAAGAGGCAGCTGAAAAGGCGGTTGAACGTGCGCAGGAGCGGTTGCGTCAGGGAAGTCTGGGTGATGAGGAAGTGGCGATGGTGAATGTCATTCTCGCCAAATCACTCGCGCAGCTGAAGGTGAAGCGTCGCCGGTAGTCGGCGACCGTTCGCCGGATTGGGTTGAGGTGGTTGGAAAACTTTCCTCACTCCGACTCAAAGCGGATTTTGAGTCAGAACACGTTCTAACTCTGAAATCCTTGCTCGTTCTGTTTGGTATTCCATCGCCGCCTTTTTCTGAGGCTGGATAGCGTGGGTGTTTTTAAGCGGGGTGATCGGCAGCCCGAGATTTTCTAGAGCGAATACCGCGGCGCCTCTAATGCTGGCTTCCGCCTCGGGGTTGGGATGCAGAGGGCTGTTCATCACATTTGCGAGGCGCTGTATCGCGCTCTTGGAAGATTGAATTCCGCCAGACACTAAAAACTTTTCCACGCCTCCGGTTTTCTTGGCGACCATTTCCGCAATCAAAGCAAGCCGGTGATATGTGCCCTCCGTGATCGCCTGTAGCAGATCAATTCCCGAGGTTGCCTGAGTGATCCCTATAATTGCGCCGCTCAGTTTTTCATTCCAAGAGGGCGCGCGTTCAGTGGTCCAAAAAGGGAGTACCGTGAGCCCGTGGGTGGGGCGTAGGCGGCGTGACATTTCCTTTTCGAGAGTTTCCGTAGACCCCGCCTGCAGATTGGCTATGCCCCATGCCCTCAGGTTTCCCGCATTGCTGACCGCCCCACCTACCAAGTAGCGCGATGAGTCCACACGATAGCAGAATAATCCGAGCGGGGCCTTGGCAACTTTGCCCGCCCGCATCACACGGAGCGCCGCTGAAGTTCCGACATTGATTGCGGCCATGCCCGGTTTGGTGCAGCCCGACCCAAGGTTGGATGCCGCGCCGTCACCGATTGCGGGGAACCAAAGCGCGCCCGCAAGCTCTGGAAAATAGCGCGCCGTCGAAGGTGACATCGCCGACGGCGTATCGGAAATTTCAAGAAAGGAGGAGTCCCTCAGCTTTAGAAAACTCAAAAGCTCCGGATCCCACTTTAAAGTGGATGGATTGAAGAGGCCCGTGCCGGTGGCCATCCCAATGGCGCAATGAGCGGACCCCGCGATTTGCAGCTGTACCCACTCTGCCGGGGACATCCATCGACGGACCTTCTTAAATGCCGATGGATCCGTTCTTCGTAGCCACCGGAGCTTTGACGGCCAGAACGAACTTCGCAGCATGCACCCTGTGCGCCCGTGAATTGCCGACTCCGAAAAAACATCCCGGATCTCCGCTGAGTCATCACGGCATCGTGAGTCGGCCCACGTAATCACATCCGTCAAAGGTGTGCCCGTACCATCGACGCCAAGAAGACTGTGCCAAAAGCAAGAGACTCCGACAGCGGCGATGGGCCTCGAGCGGAGTTGGCTGCGTGATCTGGCGTATTCTAGCGTCTTGCCAATGCATTCGCGTACGGACTTTAGCAACGCAGCAGGGCGCATCACACAGGTGCCATCCGCCTTGGTTAGCAGGGGTGATTTCTGGTGACTGGTCGACTCCACAATTCGGGATCCCGAATGCGTGAAAAGGGCAGCGCGACTTGATGACGTGCCCAAGTCGAGAGAAAGAATGAGCGGGTCCATCAAAAGTTCGGAATGGGTTTTACTTTAATCCTGTGGCGGCCTTGAGAGCGGTACTCATGACCTCAACTGGGGCTGGCCGCTGAAGCCAGATCTCGAATGCGAGCGCACCCTGGTGAAGCAGCATGCTTAAACCGTTCGCACACCGCGCGCCTGTCTCTTCTGCATCCCCGATAAGCTGAGTGCGGCGGCTGTAGATAGTGTCATACACAAAATGACGCGCCTCGATAGCCTGCTTAGGCAGTGGAGAAGTGTCTCCTTCCTTCATTCCAAGCGAGCTGCATTGCAGAATGATGTCTGCATCGGCAAGCGCGAGAGAAAGGCTTTCGCGAGAGTCCGCAATGGCTCGAATAGATGGGGCGGGTTTACCTGCGGTCAGTTCGCGGAGTGAGTCGGCAAGAGCCTCGGCCTTTGACTGAGTTCGATTCACAAGAGTGATTTCACTGCACCCCTCGATCGCACATTGAATTGCAGCCGCCCGCCCCGCTCCGCCTCCCGCGCCAATGATTATCGCCCTAAGTTCGCCTAATCTTGCGCCGAAGCTGGCCATAATAGCCCTCACCAATCCCGGACCATCCGTGTTGTATCCCCGGCTTTCGCCGTTCTCGAAGCGCACGGTATTCACCGCACCCAATCTTTCCGCATTCGGATCAATCGAGTTGATCAATGGGATGATGGCCGTCTTGTGTGGGATCGTCAGGTTCACTCCCGCGAACCCGTGTTGGGACAAAAGCCTGAACCCCTCCTCAAGTTCCGATGGATGCAGGTGAATGCGCACATATTCCATATCCAGGCCGCACGCCTTCAATGCGGCATTGTGCATCGGCGGAGAAGCGGAATGCGCGACTGGATCACCGATCACGCCAAACCGAATGCAGCGGCCGTTAGCCTCTGGGGACCAATCCCGGAGGTTCTGCAAAGTGTATGGAGACTCGTTGGAAGCCACAGGTGATGGATCGTGTTTGACGTTTTAGTCTGCCTTTGAGTCTGCGGTTTGGCGGATGCGGCGAACCGAACGTTCGCGGCCCAGAACTTCCATCATGTGATAAAGACTCGGACCTGAGCCGCGTCCACTTAGCGCAACACGTGTTGGAAGCACGAGTGCGCCAGCCTTGACGCCGAGTTCCACTGCGGTGGCCTTGAGTGCTGCCTCGATGGATTCAGGCGACCAGTCTGCGACCTTTTCGAATGATGTCGCAAGTGCGTTGAGGCGCGCCGATGCACCGGGCTGTTTGAGCGCTTTCTCGGACGCTTCGGTTTCGAAACTGTAGTCTTCCGTGAAAAAATAATTCACCGCCGCTGGTACTTCCGCGAATGTCTTCACCTTCTCCTTTATCAGTGATAGGACCGGCTGTAGCTTCGCCGCCTCGAGGCCTTCGGCACCAGTGCCAGCGAGGAAAGGCGAGCACAGCTCTGCAAAGCGTTCGAGTGTGAGGGACGACATGTACTGCCCGCTAAGCCAGACGCATTTGTCGATGTCAAAGTGCGCGTTCTTGCGGTTTACCTTCTCGAGATCGAAAAGATGAACAACCTCGTTAATCTCGAGTTTTTCGCGTCCGTCCTTTGGTGACCAGCCCAGCAGCGTGAGGTAGTTCCTTACGGCGTCCGGAACAAACCCGCCGTCGATGTAGCTCGTGATGCTTGCGCCTTCATCGCGCTTGCTCATCTTCGACCCATCTTTGTTAAGGATCAGCGGAATGTGGGCGTAACGCGGTGCGGGTTTGCCCAGCGCCTTGAAAAGCTCCAAGTGCTTTGGAGTGTTCGAAAGATGGTCTTCTCCTCGGATCACGTGTGAGATTCGCATTTCAATATCGTCCACAACGTTTACAAAATGAAAAATCCAGGATCCGTCGGGGCGGCGGATCGTCATGTCGGGGTGGGTTTCGTGATTTGAGAGGTCAAACTCGATCCGACCGCATATAATGTCATCCACCACGATGACTTCCCGCAGTGAACGAAACCGCCACGCGCCGTTGTCGAGGTAGAGGTGACCTCCGGCTTCGAGTTGGTCGAAGTAGCGCTGGTAGATGCTTTCGCGCTCCGACTGGAAGTACGGGCCGTATTCCCCGCCCTTCGAGGGCCCCTCATCCCAGTCCATACCCAGCCACCGCAATCCATCGAGGATCACCTGAACGGCTTCCTTTGAGTTGCGCGCCTTGTCGGTATCTTCAATGCGGAGAACAAAGGTGCCTTTGCAGTGCCTTGCGTAGAGCCAGTTGAAAAGGGCGGTGCGTGCTCCTCCGACGTGGAGGTAGCCGGTGGGTGATGGGGCGAATCGGACTCGGACTTCAGATGTCATGGAGCGCTAAGCGTGCGAATAGCTATCGTCGGCTGCGAGCAAAAAGGCAGACTTGGCGGGGTGACGATTAAAAATCAGTGCTGAGAGACGTCAAATTTCGCTGCGCAGCCCCTTCTTTTTGCCTTTGCCTCAGTTCAGCGGGGGATAGAGTTGCGGTTTTCCCTGAAAATTCTCATGAGCATTCCAAAAGTTCTAGTTGCAGACCCCATCTCAGAGCGCGGCATTGCAGAGCTCGCAGAGGGCAAATTGTTGAAGGTCGATGTGATGACCGGCAAATCTGAACAGGAGTTGCTAGCGATCATCGGCGAGTATCAGGGGTTGGTGGTCAGGAGCCAGACCAAGGTGACGGCTAAGCTGCTTGAGGCCGCGAAGAATCTCAAGGTTGTGGGACGAGCCGGTGTCGGCGTCGATAACGTCGATGTTGATGCCGCAACCAAGAAGGGAGTCATCGTCATGAACACCCCGGGAGGCAACACGGTTTCAACCGCTGAACATGCTTTTTCTCTCTTGATGGCGATTTCACGCAACATCGCTCAGGCGGACGCTTCAGTCAAAAGCGGCAAATGGGATCGCAAGAGCTTTGAGGGCGTCGAGCTGTACGGAAAGACATTGGCCATTCTCGGCATGGGCCGGATCGGCGCCGAAGTCGCGACGCGCGCCCAGGCCTTCGGCATGCGTGTGCTCGCTTACGATCCGTACTTGTCGGCCGCGCGCGCGAAGGCGCTGCATGTCGAGTTGATCGAGCGACTCGATGAAATCGTGCCCCAAGCCGATTACATCACCGTCCACATGCCGCTCACCCCCGAAACCAAGCACATGCTCAACCAGGAGCGACTGGCAAAAACGAAAAAAGGCGTGCGAATCATCAACTGCGCGAGAGGCGGGCTCATTGATGAAGTGGCGCTTTACGAGGCTCTCAAGACAAGGCAGGTGGCTGCCGCCGCGCTTGACGTATTCGAGCAGGAGCCTCCGCCCGCAAGCTTCCCGCTGAAGGAACTAAACAACATCATTTTCACGCCCCACCTCGGCGCGTCGACTGCCGAGGCGCAGGAGAGCGTCGGCATCGAAGTCGCGCAGCAAATCCGGGCAGCGCTCCTGCAGGGTGAAATCCGCAACGCAGTGAACATGCCTAGTGTCGACGCCAAGACGCTCGCTGAGATCGGGCCGTACATTTCTCTAGGAGAAAAGCTGGGACAGTTTCTCTCGCAGATTGTTTCCAAGCGCAGCAACGCGCTGAACGTGAATTTTCAGGGCAGAATCAACGATCTCAACACCAAGCCGGTTTCACGCTCGGTTTTGCTCGGCTTCCTCAGGTCGGCTGGAGGCGGAGAAGTCAATATTGTCAACGCACCGGGCTTTGCGCAGCACCTCGGTTTGAAGGTGAGCGAGTCCAGTGAATCTACGTCGTCAGATTTCGCAGAGCTCATCGAACTCACGGCCACTGGTGAAAGTGGTTGGGCCTCGGTTGCAGGCACATTTTTTGGAACAACTCCGCGGATTGTAAAAATCAACGGGCGTCACGTGGAGGCCAAGCCAGAAGGCGTGTTGTTCATTTTTGAAAACAAAGATCGTCCGGGGATTGTCGGAGAGGTGGGGAACCTGTTCGGAAAGCATGGCGTGAATATCGCCGGCATGTCGCTCTCGCGTAACGAGGTGGGCGGAAGAGCCTTGACGGTCCTGAATCTAGACTCCGTTCCAGGTCCGGACCTCGTCAAAGAGCTGCTTGCAAACGCCGACATTTACTCCTGCCAGACGGTGAATCTCTCGTAGCGTTTATCTGAAGATGAAGGTCCGAGTCACTTCCGACGTGTCATCAGACGGGCATTTTACTGTCCGACTGGTGGTGAAAGACCAGCGTGCGAAGCTCACACCGCCGCCCTCCGATGGCGAGTTCTCGGGCTCGGTCGGCGCGGTGCTCAATGACCGCTCCAAGCGCATCATGTATGTCGGGCTGGGAGACCGTGCGCAGCTCAATTCCACGGCCGTGCGTACAGCTGCGGGAAGCGCCGCGCTTGTGCTGCGTCAGTATGGCCATCAAAAGGTATTGATGGTGCTTGAGGAGCGCACGGAGTTTGTGGAGGCAGCGGTCGAAGGGTTCGTTTTGGGTGGCTACCGATTCGAGGATTTTATTCCCAAGAAAACGGCGGAAATTTCCGAGCTAGTTGTCTTGGTTCGCAAAGAGGATGTGACGGGCGCTCGCAAGGCAGCGGAGCGTGGCGTGGTGCTTGCTGAGTCGATCAATGCGGCGCGTCATCTTGGGAATGCCCCGGGCAATATCATTTACCCAGAAACGCTTGCGAAGCACGCCGCCGACTTGGCGCGACGCGTGAAACTGCAGTGCAAGGTGATGGACGAAAAAAGCCTGCGTGCTGGCAAGTTTGGTGGGATTTTGTCCGTCGGTTCGGGGAGCGCGCGTTCACCGCGGCTCATCGCGCTGGAGCACCGGGGTGGAGGCAAGAGTGAGGCGCCGTTGGTTTTTATCGGCAAGGCGATCACATTTGATAGCGGTGGAATCTCGCTTAAGCCTCCGGAGAAGATGGAGGAAATGATTTTTGATAAGTGTGGCGGAATCGCGGTTTTGGGCGCCATGGAATCGATCGCCCGTCTCAAGATTAAAAGAAATGTCGTGGGATTGATCGCCTCGGCGGAAAACATGCCGGGCGGTGGTGCGTTTCGGCCGGGCGACATCATACAGACGCGATCCGGGGTCACCGTCGAAATCGTCAACACCGATGCGGAGGGGCGCCTTGTCCTTGCGGATGCGCTGTCGTGGGCGCGTGAACACTACAAGGCCTCCGCGATGGTTGATTTGGCGACGCTCACGGGCGCATGCGGGGTCGCCCTAGGCGAATCCTGCGCGGGACTTTGGAGCAATCACGGAGAATTTCTGAACAAGGTGCAAAGCTGCGCGACCAACGCGGGCGAGAAAACCTGGCACATGCCCCTCGGCCCAGAGTACAGCGCCCAGATCAAGAGCAGCGTCGCGCAGATCAAAAACAGTGCGGGTCGTCTGGGTGGCGCCTGCAGTGCCGCGGCTTTCTTGGAAGTCTTCGCAGGGGAAACCAAGTGGGCGCACCTGGACATCGCCTACACCGCGAGACAGACCTCCGACAAGGACGGCTTGGCGCGCGGCGCGACCGGGTTTGGCGTCCGGATCCTTGTAGCTCTTGCAGAAAGCCGTGGGTGATCTCGGGGCGAGCAGAGGCCGGGGTAGCGAGCGCAACCGGATCGGCTGGGGCCGTTGGTGGCGTGATGAAATATGAAGAGTTCAGGTTGAGGCAGA
>JBILUQ010000145.1:0-9277 GCA_044370935.1 Chthoniobacteraceae bacterium | reverse complement strand
ATTTGCTGTCAAAGTCTCATTTCAAGACTTCCGCTGAAATTATCGCTGAAAGCGTTGGTAATCAAGGCTTGCCTAATTTTGGGTAGTTGGCTTAGTCTGTATCGCCATGGGCACGCTAACTAAAAGTGACCTAGTCGTTCAGATCAGCAGCGGGACAGGGATTGTGCAGTCCCATGTACTAAATGTGGTGCAGATGACCCTGGATCTTATCACCGAGGCGCTTGCCCAAGGGGATAACGTTGAGCTCCGAAATTTCGGGGTGTTCGAGGTGCGCCTCACAAGGCCCCGCGTGGGCCGCAATCCCAACAAGCCAGAGAATTCTTTTGTGATTCCAGCCCGCGCGACCGTGAAGTTTAAGCCGGGAAAAATCATGAAGGCGCGAGTTCTCAAGCTCTCGGCAACTTTGAAAAAGAAGGACGTTATAAAGTAACCAGTCCACAGGTTGGGCTTCTGGGTGCGGCGATCCGTTTGGACGCCGCACTTTTTATTTTGCACCGCCTGAACCGGAACGGTGAATGTTTTGCTTCGGCCTCGATACCGCGTATTCCTCTGAGACAAAATGATGAAAAATCGAAGCTTTGCAGCTGCCCCGTGCGCTCTCTTTTCTCTGTTGCATTCGATGTTGCTTGGACTGGTTTTTGTCCAAAGCGAAATGCATGCGCTCGAGCCTCGTGAGCAGAGTGCAATCGCCCTGTTCAGTCGCGCGGCTCCCGCAGTGGTGATTCTAGAGATTGAAATGCGTTCCGAGGCGTTGCGGCCCGAGGAAATCACCGATGATTTTACAGCCCCTCCGCGACGTGGTGCAGCTCCGGGCGCCGATGCGCCGCTGCGTACTGTTCGTAGTGAAGGTTCGGGGTTCATTGTTCGTTCCGACGGGGTCGTCATCACCAACTACCATGTGATCGCGCGAGCCCAGTCCGTCACGGTCCGCTTGATGGACAACCGGAGGTTTCCGGCGGAGATTGTTGGAAGCGACGAGCGCTCCGACATAGCGGTGGTGCGTATGAAGTCCAAAGATCTGCCTGTTTTGGATTTTACTGACAGTGATGCCGCGCGAGTAGGCCAGTCAGTATACGCAATCGGCGCGCCTTTTGGTCAGGAGTGGTCTTTCAGCACTGGAATTCTCAGTGGAAAAAACCGTTCGCGTTTGCTTGGTCCATCAAGTGACATGCCGCTTTTTGAGGATTATTTGCAGACGGACGCATTTATCAACGCCGGTCACAGCGGAGGGCCGCTGCTCGACAGCGACGGCAGGGTGCTCGGAATGAATACGCTGATTGCACGAGTTGAGCGAGGACTCGCTTTTGCCATTCCTTCAAACTTTTTGAAGTCGACGCTCGAGCAGATTTTGTCCGAGCGGAAGGTTAGTCGCCCGTGGATTGGCGTGCGGATGGAGACGCTCGGGGAAAGCGCTGGGCTACAGCAGCGGCTTGCTGGGGCTGAAGCGGGGGCGGTTGTCCTTTCCATTGAGCCGGACGGTCCAGCCTTTAAATCGGAACTCCGGCCCGCCGATGTGGTGCAGTTTGTGGACGGGGTCAGGATCGGATCCTCAGCGGAAATGCAGAGAGAATTATTTTCAAAAAAACTCGGTGTTCCGATCGCCTTCGGGGTCTGGCGCATGGGCGTGACAAAAAAGATTCTGATCTCTCCTCAGCAGTTTCCGGCCCGGGAGGAGGAGGGGGGGCAGCATATCCAAAAACCTGCCAGCGGAGAGACCTCGGCGGATCGTCTCGGGATGGTTTTGAAGCCCTCAAAATCCAGGGGAGTCCGCGTCGAGAGCGTTGAGGCGAACTCTCCTGCGGAAAGATGCCAGATTGTGGCCGGCGATTTGATCACGGACATCGAAAGCAAACCGGTGCATTCCGTCGCGGACTGCGTCAATGCGATAAACTCAAGTGTTGGCCGGAATCCGTCCGTAGGCGTCTTGCTCCAAGTTGAGCGGCAGGGCAGGCGGATGTTTGTGCTACTTTACGGGGACTGAATCGGACTGCGCTTTGGCGGGAATGGCCGGTCCGACCGCAGCCAATCGAATGCGGCGTATTTTCGCGAAATTCCACCCACACGCTTCGATGTGCGGATACCCCGTAAGGCGCTCGGAGGCCTGTTGCGATAGAATGCAGAGCCGCGCGTTGCCCTCGGAGAGCCATTGGTCGACATTTTCTGATTGGATTATGGTGGGGAACGGAAAGTCCATTCCGCGCAGCATCCAAATCAAGCTGGGCTCTTGATAGTCGACGAGCGCGGTTTCACCGGCGGATACGCCCGCCGCGCGGAGTTCCGCGGCGAGGCATTCGGTTGCGGAAAGTCTTTTCGCAATCGGAAAAACCGCTATCGGGACCAAGGTGAATATGAGGGCGCTCACGGTAGCGGTGCGATCCCACAGTTTCGAACTGCGATTGTCTTTCCACCAAAGGGCCAGCAAGAGCGCGAGGAAAGGGAACGCCGGAAGTGTGTAGTGCGGTAGCTTTGTTCGGCTCAGGGTGAAAATGCCAAAAGTCAGGACAACTCCCGACAAAAGGTACGCGCCAATGGGAGTCACATTTCTGGCATGCGCCTTGATTGCTGCCGGCAACCAGACAGACCACGGTGCAAAGCTTAAAAAAACCGTTCCGAAATAGAATGGCAGCGTTACCAGATAGCCAAACAAGTTCTTAGCCCCATGTCCCTCCATGGACACCAGTGAGCGCGCGACTACGTGTTTTCCCAGCCCGACTGAGGCAAAGTCGCCTTGGGTTCGGATCAACGCTGGAATGCCCCACGCGCCGATGAGCGCCAGCATCAGAATGAATCCCGCCGAGCACCATAGCGGGTTCGGCATCGGAGCGCCTGTCCGGCGTTGCCGCGCCGCGCCATAGAGCGCCATTCCAAGGGGGATCCATGCGACCGGGCCTTTGGCCAGAAAGCCAAGCGCCGCGCATATCCACAGCAGCGTGGCATCAAGCTTGTCCCGGCGTTGAACCCACCGCCATCCGATCCAGGCCGTCAGCGTTGAAAAAAGCACGAGCGGCGGGTCAGCAACAGCGGCTCTTCCGTGAACAAAAACCTGGATGCAGAGAGCGAAGATCCAAGCCGCTCGGAAACCTGTCAGTGCCCCTCCTGTTTCAGCGCCCCACACCGCTAGACATATAGAGGTGAGAGCTGTGCAAATCACAGCAGGAAGCCGTGCAGCGAATTCATTTTCGCCGAGAACGGAGTAGGCAGCGCACTGCATCCAGTAAATCAACGGGGGCTTATCATAGCGTGGAACCTGATTGAATTGAGGGACGCACCAGTCGCCGCTTTGGAGCATCTCACGAGACGCCTCTGCAAACCGAGGTTCATCTCGGTCGATGAGCGGGAGAACCTGATTTTGAATGCTAAGCAGCGCGCAAATTAGCAGTCCAATCAAGATGAGAGCGCCGATTTTAGTGCGGCCGTGTTGCATAAACGTAACGATGAGACTGTTTGCCGACGACTTGCTGATCGAGGTAATACTAAAAGGGTTCCAGCACCAGAGGAGATTCCCCTTCAGACCGTTGTCAATGCGAGTTATTGAAAGCTATACTGCTATGGAAAAAGTACTTGGCGCAAAATTTGATGAGGAAATTGGCGGTTTTGAAAAGACGCAAATCTGGCCTTTTGCGGTATTCTGTGTCGTGGTCTCAGTGTGCTTCATTGGAGCGGCTTTTGAGCTTGATCAATGGGTGGATGGATTTGTGCAGGCACATCGGAACGCAGACTCTTCGAATGTCGCGAAGGAGGTGAGCTTTTTTGGCGATTTTTTGGGAGTGCTCACCGTCGGTTTGACCTGCTGGGGGATCGCAAGATGGCACAGGCTTCCAAGGCTGGAGGCCCTTTTTAGGATGATGATTTGCGCGGCCATCCTTAGCGGCATCTTTGCGAACTTTTGCCGGTGCGTCACCGGAAGAACCCGACCCAACGCGCAGGTGGAGGCTGGGTGGTACGGACCGTCCAAAGGAGTGGGCTTTGGCGCAGCTCACCAATTTCAGGCATTTCCTTCTGCGCACACTTCCGTTGTGGCTGGGTTTTTGGCTCCGTTGTTAATCGCCGCCCACAGGCGTCGGGTCAGCATCCGCAGCCTCGGGTTTAGTGCTCTGGCTTTTGTCGGGGTTGGGTTGATGGCGTGGGCCAGAGTGTGGGTGGGTGCTCATCGCTTTTCCGATGTGATCGCAGCCGTAATCTTAGGCGGCTCAGTCGCCCTCCTTGTGTCCCGAAATTTGGATCATTCGTTGGATTAATCGCTCTCTGGCACGGCTTCCCTCCTCAGGGCGATAGCGGTTGTAGTTTGTAGGATCGAGGCAGACTCCCCTCATTAGCCCTGACGTTGCCTTTTGCGGTGAGGCGGTCTACGTTTCGTGGTTTAACCCTTAGATCGTGTCTACCCCAGCTCTAGAAATCCTGCCGGTGTCCACTCCTCGAAAGAGGATGGGCTTTTTTTCAAGGCTCCTTCTGTTGTCCCTGTTGGGTGCCCTGAGTCTGTTGATTCCTCAAGTCTACCGGGGCGCGGTTTGGCTTTTGGTTCAAGAGGAGGTGCTCCGACAGGGGGGGGCCATTCGAATCGGAGCTGTCGATGGAGTGGTTTGGGAGAATCTTCGCTTAAAGTCGGTCCGCGTCAGTTTGCCGGGCTCTGCCGGCGCGTTGCTTCACGCGGAAATGGATTCCGTGGACTGCGAGTTTTCGTGGGTGAATCTAATCCCGATGCTGGGCAGGGGGCGTTTTCTGGAGTTGGTCTCGATAAGAGGCGGTAAATTTGACTGGGCGGTGGTTCCTGACCGAGTCGGGTTAATGGGCGGCGCTCTGGTTTGGCCGCGCAGACACTCCTTCGGAGAGGCCTTGGAATGGCCGGTTCCGGCAAGAATTGATGTGGAGGTGTCGGAGGCGAGCGTGCGATCTGTGGATTGGGATATTCAGTTTGGAGGGGTGAAAGCGGTGTTGAGCACTCTTGCTCCCGGCGAGTTCAAGGCGGCGAAACTCGATTGCCGCGTCAAATCTTGGTCTAAGAGTTTCAGGGACCTTGGATGCAAGGCTGCGCTCGTGGCAGGACGGCTGCAGCTTGGCGACCTTGAGTTAAGCAAGGGCGTGAAACTCTCGACTTTTGCAGTTGGGTTGTCCGATGTCGTCCACGGGCGAATCGAATTGGAGATGCAGTCGCAAGCGTTCGGTGGAGAGATCCGCGTCCAGGCTCAGGCCGATCCCGCGAATGAAAAGGCGCCTTTTGACGCAAGCGGCACATTCTCTGCGCTTTCGATGGCACCCCTCGCGGCTTTTCTGGGGACCGATGCGGCTGGCGGAGTCTTGGAACAGGGGAAGTTTAGTTTCCGCGGTGAGCCCTCCAACCCCAGCGCAAGCGCCTCTAGTTTGCGACTGGAGGCTAAAAACTTCCAGTGGGAGTCCCGGCAGTGGGACTCGCTGGTTCTGGGCGCCACTCTGGTGGATCGACGCATTCAGGTTCCTGAGTTCTCTCTTCGCCAAGGGCAAAACCAACTCGTTCTCAATGGAGAAATGCAATGGCCCGGCGGGACGGCCCCATGGTGGAAGGCGGATTTCGGGATGAATGTGAGCGCTCGGATTGATAATTTGACGGAGCTCTCCGCTCTGTTGCTTCCCGAGTTCAAATATGCTGCGGGTGCTTTGACTGTTGACGGCGCCATTCGCAGTCAGGCTGGCACATTGGGCGGTGCGCTGATTTTGACCGGAAACAAACTAACTTGGCGCAAGGCGCCGATCGATGAATTCAACGCAGCTATCAAACTTCAAGGCGCAGACGTACAAGTCCTGAACATCGACCTAGCTCGGGGTTCGGATTTGCTGCGTGGAAAAGGCGTCTTCCGAATCGGAGAAAAGTGGTCTTACGAGGGGGAGCTACACGGCGGTGTTTCGGACCTGGCGAAGTACGCTTCACTATTGGAACCGCAGTTGTCGGCGGGGGCTTTCGGCGGGGGAGTCCAGCTGGAATGGAGCGGTAAGGGCGCTCCCTCAGGCCACGAGGGGCGTCTTCAATGCCAGTTCCGCGGCATGCGTCCGCTTGTGGATTCCCCCAGGTGGTCTCAGCCTCTGAGCGGCGAATTTTCTGGAACGTACACCGGTGGTCGGGTCTCTCTGGATCAGCTCCTGATCGGCGATGAAAAGGTGAGGCTTGAGACGCGCGTGGCGGTTTCGGACGGAAACGTCACTTTTTCGGACCTGGTGTTTAATCAAGGCAACCGACGTGCCGCGAATGGAACGCTCACTTTCCCCTCTCGGATTGTTCAGGGTTGGCCGAATATTTCCGAGGAGGCGTCAATCAGTGCCGCAGATCCCGTTCAGGTAAGCCTCCAGCTCGATGAACTGGACTTGGCGGCGCTGGGTAGGTTGCCGGGAATGCCCGCCTCAATGGTGGGTAAACTCGATGGAAAATGGGAGACCAGCGGTTTGCTAGGAGATTGGCAGGGCTCGGGCAATATGCGTTTGCGCGGTGCTTCCTTGCCCTTTAAAGGTGCTCCGATCGTCTCGTTGAATGCCGATTGCTCCCTCGAAGAGGGATTATTTCGCATGCTGAATCTTTCCGGGAGTTTGGGCGGCACGCACTACGAGGGATTCTTTACAATCCGCGCCAAGGGGGGGCAGCCGCAGGTTGTAGACGCCGCTTTGTCGTCCCAAGACACTGTGTGGAAGGGGGTCGGTGGGTTGCGTTTTCCTCTTTTGGAAAAGGGTGATTCCGCTTTACTGCGTCTATCGCCCCTGGAGGCCCGCGGATCTGTGGCATGGACGCTTTCCGGTCCGGTTGCCGCGCCGCTGCTCAAGGCGGATATCGTCTTGAAACAGTTGGATTTTGGCGGTGTCCCAGACTTACGGCTTCTCTGGAGCCGCGCTGAGGGTGCGCGACGGATTACTGCGGGAATTGATTGGGGTTGGGCTAAGAACTGCAAGCTCGAGATGCGGGTTGGATGCGTCGAGAACGTCGAAGTGCATGGAACCACGGGTGCCGTGCGGGTGAATCTTTTCGCATCGGGTAAGGCCAGTGCTCCGGATTTGGAAGGCGAGGTTCGGATGGCCCTACGCGGCGCTGTGGGTGGCGTTTTTGTGGACTTGGAACCGGTGGCCGTTACTTTTGTGCGCGGACAAGAGCCAGCTCTTGAAATTCAAGGAAAGGGAATGGCCGGTCCAACGCCATTTTCAGTCTCTGCAAAAGGGACCCTGATTCAGCCTCAATTCTCCTACAAAGTCTCCGAGCCGCTATCTCCTGAGAAACTAAAAGCCGTGTTTGAAGACGGCAAAGAGTGGTGAGCGACGGCGAGGCCGCTGACGACTCTCGCATTCTTTTGACCCGAGTCATTCCGGTGAAGCGCAATTAGCCCGACTTCGCGGACTGGAGAGGACAAAAAGAGCTAACCGCCTTATTTTGAGCAGTCGTTTTTAAAAGGTCGGCACTACACGATTTTCGAATTCGAGTTTTTGTCGGGACTGTAAATTTTTGGAGGCGCTTGCTCCGGGAGCGTCAACTTTAGCTGCTCCAATAACAAACTCACCTCCCGCTCTGGCTGGGTGTAGCGGCTCAGCACGATTTCACGCCCGTCGGTGGTTGGCAGGTGGACATCCAACATCTGGATACACGCGAACTTATCAAGCACCGCCCGCGCAGTCAGTCCGCCAGCGCATCGACGCAGTCTCGCTTTGAGCGTTACTTGCAGACAATAGGCCAAAAACGAAACAAAAATATGCGCCTCAACACGGCTCTGAAGTTGATGGTAAATTGGCCTGAGCGCCAGCTCACCTTTGAGTTCCTTAAACGCCTGCTCCACCTCATTGAGCTGCAAATAAAACTCCCACAGTTTTGCGGGATTCGTATCCTTGATGTTGGTACGCAAAAGGTACCGCCCCTCGCGTCGCCGGGCTTCTCGCAACGTGTTTTTGTTTAATTCATAATCGAGTGTTGCCGTCTGGGCTTCACCTTCACCCTCGAGGCAAACACTGACTTTGAGATGGCGGGCATCTCGGCCCGCTTCTTTTTTTGCCGCCCCAAGCGCCTGATGCAGTTGATCTCGTTTCAAAGGCTTCTTGCGCTCCTTGATGTCTTCGAGTGCTTTGATGTATTTGCGCAATCGACGTTGGCGCATCGCGCGCTCCTTCGCAACCCGAGCATCACTTTGCGCCAGCACGTACGTCTCCTTCTGCTGTGCAAGCAGCTTCACCCGCACCGACGCACGTGCGCTGCGCCACGGCTGCCCCAGCAGCGCTTCCTCAAGTTGGTTGAGCCGGCCTTTGGGTGTGCCAACAAGATACGACACCGGAGGATTGCTCTCTCGCATTTGCTCCAAAATGTCTTCGCTCGGAATTCCACGGTCCATGACCCATATCCGCTCGCTCTTTCCATACTGAGCTTCGATTTTTTGGAGGAACTCACCCAGCGTGGTCTTATCCGCCGTATTGCCGGAAAGCACTTCGTAGGCCATTGGAAACCCTTCGGGTGTGACGATTAAAGCGATCACCACCTGCACGCAGTCACTGCGCTTGTCGCGGGAGTATCCAAACCGGCGGATGTCCTCGGGATCCTCCGGTGGAGCACTTTCAAAATAGGTGCTCGTGAGATCGTACAAGAGCACTTCGTACTTGGCCGCAAAGAGCGTGCGCCAGCGCTCGGTGAGATGATTAAAGAGGGCCTTTTTGTGTTCGAGCAGCTTGTCGTGGCATTGGTAAAGCCGATGGATTTCCGCCAAGCCAAAGTCTTCGCCCAAAAGATCAGCCAGCGCGCTTTGCTCAAACCAATGGCGGTGCAAACGCCACTCGCTTCCCGGTGCGATCAAGCGATAGAGGGTGAGCACTTGCAAAATTTTATCCCACCGTGCCCCCTGTCGTCCTTGGGGAAGTTTATGTTGCCAAAACGCCTCCAGACCAAGCTGCCGCCACAATTCGCACCCAAGCCAGCAGGCGCCCCATTGTCTTGGTCGCACCAATCGCATGCTTGAAAGACGAATCGCTACGATGGGAACTTCGTCTTCGCTCACAACGCTTGGGAGATGGTGCTCATCAAAGAGAGCGACCTGGGAGGGTTGAGCGGGGTCCTCGCCGAAGAGTTTGACGGTCCTGCGCCAAGCTGCTTCCTGACGTCCGTTGAGTTCACCGAGGTAAAGCACTTGTCGTTGGAGCACCCGCCCAGCAGAGATACGGCGATTTTCAACGACACTCCAGTAGAGGTGTTCTTTGCCGTCTTTGCGGCGTTTTTTGCAGCGCAGGAACATCCCTGCATCAAATCACCGTCTCAAAAACTCTCGCAAGGGGGTAGGTCGGCACTACAAGC
>JBILUQ010000443.1:0-2500 GCA_044370935.1 Chthoniobacteraceae bacterium | reverse complement strand
GTTTTGTCATGTCTTGGGATTGGCGCTGCATGCGGCCTGTACTCTTTGAAGCAGGAGCACGACCGGTTAGAGATGGAGTCCCAAGCCGCGATGGAGGCTGAGCGCGTGCAGTCTCTTGCTCGTGAGGCGCAGCAGAAAAAGGAAAGGGATGAGATTGAAGCCGCGCGAAGATTGGAGGCTGAGCGGATGCAAACAGAGCATGAGTTCCGCGCACGATTGGCGCAGTCTGTCGAGCTTGCCCGCGCCCAGGAGTTGGCCTGGTTGGAGGAGAAGTTCGTGAAGATTGAGGCCGGCCCTTTTGAAATGGGCTCGCGCATGGAGTTCAACAACGCTGTCCACTCGGTGAATGTTCCGGAGTTTTGGATGGAGAGCACCGAGGTCACGCTGGAGGAATGGAGCGGAGTGGTTCAGTGGTCCGCTTCGTTTGGGTACGTTTTCGCGGCGCAGGGAAGCGCCAAAAAGGCCGGCCATCCTGTCGCGGAAATCACATGGTACGACGCCGCGCGCTGGTGCAACGCGAAGAGCGAACGGGCGGGGTTGCGTCCTTGTTACTATGTTGGGACAGGGCGCGGGGTGGCGGATGTGTATCGGGTGGGCAACCTGGATTTAACCAACGCGATGGTTGATTGGGCGGCCGACGGGTACCGTCTTCCAACCGAGGCGGAATGGGAAAAGGCGGCGCGCGGCGGTTTGGTGGGAAAAAAGTTTCCAAACGGCGATAAACTGCCTCGGAACGAAGCCAACCACAGCTTTGACAACACCGCGCCTAAGCCGGTCAAATCGTATCCTCCGAATGGATTCGGCCTGTATGAGATGGCGGGGAACGTCTGGGAGTGGGTTTGGGACTGGTATGCGGCTGATCTCTCTTCTTTCACTGCCGATCCGCATGGACCGGACAATGGCGAGAGGCGGGTGATCCGGGGCGGTGGTTTTTCGGGTTCGCCGGACAGCTGTGGGGTTGCCGCGCGGGTGAGCTCCCGGGGGGATGTGTCCGTTGAGACGGGAGGGTTTCGCGTTGTTCGCCGCCCTCAGTGATGAAAATCCATCAGGCGCGTAAGTCCACGCTTTGCTCGCCTATTGGGTCCGCCGAGGCGGCCTGATTGTTGGCGAAGACTTCCGTCGAGCCTCCCGACGATAGAGTCTCCTGAGCGGACTGAGTGTCTTTTGATACGGGTATTTCAAAAGTGAAAGTGGTGCCTTTTCCAAGCGTGCTCGTCGCCGTTAGCTGGGCACCGTGGGCTTCCGCGATGGATTTGCTGATGGCCAGTCCGAGCCCCGCCCCGCCGGTTTTGCGGCTCCGGGAGTCATCGGCACGGTAAAAGCGGTCAAAGATATGCGGTAGATTTTCGGGCGAAATACCTTCTCCCGTGTCGATGATGCAAAGGGTTGCGAGGCCATCGGTGAGACGCGTGCGAATCGTGATCCGGCCCAGGGGAGGGGTGTGGTCGATGGCGTTCGCGAGCAGATTCAAAACCAACTGCATGATCTGATCCTCATCGGCGATGCAGGGCGTGCTTGCCAAATCGAGGCTGATGCCCAGACCGTGATCGGTGAGCAACGCTCGGATTTGCTCGCCGGCCTCCCGTGCAACGTCCGCCAGATCACATGCACCCATCTTCGGAATCACCACGCCGGCGTCGTGTGTGGCCAATTCCAAAAGCGTGTCAGTGAGTTTCCTCAAACGACGCGATGCCGTCACGCAAGTCTCCAACGCCTTTTTGTACACGGCTGGTTCCCGATCCCGATTCAGTACCTGTTGAGCTTGTGCGAGGATAATGGCGACCGGTGTTCGCAGCTCGTGGGCTGCGTCCGCGGCAAAACGGTACTGGCGCGTGAACGAGTCTTCGATCTGTGAAAATGAGTCGTTTAGAGTGTTCGCCAGCTGGGCGAGTTCGCTTGTTTTTTCGGGGATCTCGATTCGTTCTGTGAGAGCGCCCTGCGCAATTTTTTGGGCGGTGGCCGAGATTTTTGAAAGCGGTTTGAGCGCCCGATTTGTGATGCTGCGGCCCACGGCGACTCCAAGCAACAATACCGCACTGGACACCGCTGCGAGCCACTGGGCGTCCTCTCGAAGAACCTTTAGCTCGTGCGCCAGGGAGCCTCCCACTAAAGCGCACTCACCCGTGCTGTTAAAAAAAAACATCTCCCGCATCGAAGCCTTGATTCGCTCCCCGCTGCGCGGATCGTCCTCGTCCGGCACTGGCGGCCGAAGAACTTCTGCGCGCAGGAGCCTTGAGCGGTTTTGCACACTGCCCTCAGAATCCCAGACAACGTAGAAATATCCAGCGGGATCCTGCGCATCAAAAAGCGCGCTTCTTGACGCGGGGAGTTTTAATTCCAAAGGCACCTCGCGCCGACCCTGTTTTGATGCCGTTTTATCGGGAGATGATTTATCGGGAGATGACAGGCTCTCCTGTACCACGCTCAGCCGTTTGCGAAGCTCGTCGTCTACGCGTCTAATCGCGCCCACCTCTTGGTGCTTGTAGGATATCACCGAGAA
>JBILUQ010000446.1:0-2510 GCA_044370935.1 Chthoniobacteraceae bacterium | reverse complement strand
TGTACGTCTGGGCGGCGCCGAGTGTCAGACTTGTGTTCGTTTGCGGCGCACTTGAATTGACCGGCCCGATTTTCGTAAGCCCACCGGACCCCGAAAGGACGCCAGTGTAAGTCGAATTCCCACCGACCACTTCCAGCGTGATCGCCTGACCGCCCGTGTTTTGGATGGGCATACCTTGATTTCCCGTCAAGCCGCCCACGGTGAATAGATTGCCTGCATCCTGCGAGAAGTAGAATTTGGAACTCGCCGCAAGCGTACTCTGCTGCAGGGCATACCGCGTTCCCACTAGCAACGTTCCCGCCGTAACGGTTGTCGTTCCGGTGAACGTGTTCACGCCGGTGAGCGACAACATCGCCGTACCCGACTGTACCAACGCGCCGCTTCCGCCGATCACGCCTGAGAAGGTCGAGTTGGTGGTCTGGGCAAAATTGAGCGTCGCGTTGTTAAAAACGTTCCCGGAAATCGAGCCGCTCGGCACGCCCGCCGCGCCAATCTGAAGCGTGCCAGCGTTGATGAACGTTCCGCCAGTGTAGTCGTTATTGTTTGTAAAGATTTGAGTTCCTGTTCCGAGCTTCGTGACGGATCCCGAGCCGGAGAGAATCCCGCCATACGAAGCGGAAGCGTTGCTCGCCCCCAGTGTGAGCGCCACGGGTTCGTCGTTTGCATTGGATAACGCGAGTCTGCTGACACCCACGAGTCCTCCCAAATTCACAGCATTCAACCCACCAAACAGCAAACTGCCTCCATTGAGAGCCAGCGTGCTGGAGGGGCTGAAGTTACCTGAAGAAACCAGCTGCAGCGCACCTGCATTCAAGAACGTCGTACCACTGTACAGATTTTGGGCTCCGAAAGTCACCACCCCGCTACCAGCAAGAACGACACGCCCACTGCCCGAAATCAGATTATTCAGTGTGAATGAATCGCCGCGATTGATTACAAGCGTCCCGCTGTTGGAAATGCCTCCCAGCACTGACCCCGCGTTGCCTCCCGCGCCAAGGTAAAGACTTCCCGCCGTGATGGTCGTGCCACCAGTGTAGGAGTTTTCACCAGACAACACGAGATTCCCGGACCCGCTCTTGATCAGGCCGTAGCCGGCGCCACCGTCGGAGATCGTACCGGAAAAAGTTAAATTGGACGAAAGTGCGGTGCTCCCGATCTGAACATCAAATGTCCTCGTCCCACCCTGCATTCGAACCGGGCCACTGAATAAAATACTCCGCTCCGAGAGTGCAGTATAAAATATGACGTCGCGCGCGAACTGCACAGCGTTGCCAACTTGCACGTCCGTGAAGTTCACCGGAGCAAAACTGCCGCCTGCGACTATCAAATCTCCCAAGCCCAGAGGCCCAGACGCTAGGCCTGTAGCTGAGGGAGTCGAGCTAGCGCGGAGGTACAGTCGCACACTCCCACCGAGAATGGTGTTACCCGAATAGGTCGACTGGCCTTCAAGATACACGTTTCCACTGCCTTCAAAACTGAGCCCACGTGAGCCTCCACTTTCTCTAATCCTCGATCGAATATCAAAAAACTGGCCAACGCTGTTGGATATCATTGAATCCCGCTCCAGCAAAATATCCTGAGAGGCATCCAAGATCGTTGTGCCGCCCAGATTTGAAAGCCCACCCCCGCTCAATACAAAGCTCGCCCCCGTCGCATTCGAGGATCCAATGCCGAATGCCGAACTTCCAGCAACAGCAAGCATTCCCTCATTGACCCGAACACCGCCAGTCAGCGTTGTGGTTCCCGCAATCGAAAGGGTGCCCAGACCGTCTTTCACAAGCGAGGCCCCAGACGCCAAGAGCGACCCGCCAATCGTTGCGGTCATCTGCGGCGCCTCGACTCTTAAAGTGGCGGTACCCGGGGCAAGCGTCACGTCGCCGTTGAGTGTCAGGTTACTCATCCCCGCAAAAACGATGTCGCCCTCGGCAGACACAGTGTTTGACAAAGCGCGCGTGCCGCTCGCAAGAAGCCGTGCGCCGCTGCCAAGGCTGAGGCTGCCTGTTCCAAGAGGCCCTGCAGTGACTGGCAGACCCGTGGAGCTCCCCGCAATCAGTAATCCACTGTCACCCGCGACGCGAACACCACCGGAAAACGTATTTGAACCGCTCAGTTGCACGATACCGCCGCCTGTGACGCTGAGTTCGCCCGCGTTCCGGATCGTACCGCTGATCGCAAGCGTAGGCGCCCAAGGGGCGACCTGCTGACCCAGCACCGTGATTGGCGAAACGTTGATTGTCTGCGCCGCACCTGCAAAATCCAGTGACGCAGAGATCCCCGCCGTGGAGCCAACGTTCTGGCTAGTGGCGCGAATTCCACCGGTAAGACTCAGCGTACCGCCGGTCACTGAAGCTCCAGTGGCCCCACCGGCATTGTCAAACTCAAGCCCGGCGAGAGTCTGCGAATAGCCCTGCAGATCCAAACTCGCCTCGGCAACCAACCGTGGCATCACGCTAGGGGCGATCTGGTTCGGCGCGTTGAGCTTCACCGAAAGCTCGTTGACGATAAAGTCC
>JBILUQ010000143.1:0-9427 GCA_044370935.1 Chthoniobacteraceae bacterium | reverse complement strand
GTGGCTCGATGCGGGCCGCGGCGAGTGCCTTCTTAGTCGCTCCGACGTGCGCGACATTCTCATCAGTCGTCTGCGCGCAGAGTCATCGCTCGATGTCTGGGTCATCATGCCGAATCATCTTCATGCCCTCGTTGCGCCCGAAGACAAAACACTTGGCGAAGTTCTCCGGAATTGGAAAGGCGGCAGCGCGTTCGACATCAACCGCCTGCTTGGCCGCAGCGGTCCGCTTTGACAGAAAGAGACATATGACCACATCGTGAGGTCCGAGGCGCAGTTTCGACACTACCGACGCTATATTGCGGAGAACCCCGTTAAAGCCGGATTAGAACCACATGCCTATGCAGTTGGTTTCGGCCAGCAGCAGTTCAAAGTGGCTTCGGCTTTAGCCGAAGCTCTTAACCCTTGATGCAGCTAAAGGCACTTGCGGCGGAGAGACCCCATCCCATCGCTACCGCGACAAGTACGCGCCACAACTTTCGCGCACCATCACCTGCGGAGTGAGTAAAATGCTGCGCGCTGCGAGGGTTGGCACCACCATCGCCTTCTCATTTCACGTACGGATGTTCACGTGTTTCTGATTTTTCTTGTTTATTCACAATACCTGCTCATTAGGTGCATACATCCTTTCTTTCATGCTGCTTCACAAGATTCTCCCCACTGTGATTCTTCTTTGCTTGCCACTTTACGCCGAGGTCGGAAAAGCCCAGTCGTCGGCCGCGAATTTTGTGCAAACTTTCTACAATTGGTATGTGCCGTTCGCGCGGGCAGACCACCCACATCCGGCCTTTGAATTGGCACTCAAGCGTGACTCATCAATTTTCAGTGTGGAACTCGCAAAGGCCTTGCGAGCTGATGCCGCTGCCCAAGCCAAGGTGTCCGGCGAAGTTGCCGGCCTCGATTGCGATCCTTTTCTAAACAGCCAGGATCCGGATGAGCGCTACGAACTCGGGAAAGTCGCCCAAAAAGGCAATCATCATTTGTGTGCGCTGCACGGGGTGAGCGAAGGTAAGAAGCGACCGGAACCGGTGGTTATCGCCGAGGTCGAGGAGAGATCCGGACATTGGATTTTTGTTAATTTCCATTCTCCTAAGGGAGGCGATGTTCTCTCCCTCCTAAAAGCTTTGAGCACGGGGCGTCGCAAAAATCCTTAAGCGATGACCCGGGCCGAATCTCTCAACGCGCCAACATTCAAAGTCTAGGCGCTCCCCCTCGAGATTTGGAACGAACAGAAAGCGGCTTCTTGCGCTGAGAGCCGGCGAGATTGCTGGCTTCTTTTGGTGGCCTTTTTAATTGGTGGATCCCAGGGCTCCTGCCCATAAGACGTTCACTTACCGGACGCGAGATGCGTTACACAGCTACTCCTGCGGCTTCCAATCTGGGTTTGGCAAGGCCTCCCATATACGCAGGTTCCTGAAACTCGCGTCCGTCCCGACTCCGAGCATGACGCTGCACTTTGAAGCGGCAATAAGCGGAGCCTTCACCCTGGCTGTCTTACCCAGCACGCTGCCTACCGCCTCACCGTCTTTTATCTCAAGCAGGACTGTGTACCACTCGCCTAAATTGAGTGAAATTGGAACGGAGTTCTGGGGGTCCTTTTCTCTCTGATTGTTCGCAGGATTGATCCTATCCGCAGAGTACGGCACGAGGTTGAGTCCGCCTTGCCCGAGGAAGAGCCCGCAAACGTAGTCCTTCTGGTCCGTGGCCTTGACGAAAATGGAACGGTATCTTCGTCCCTCTGCGGGCACGTCATTGAAACGAATGTCGACTTGGATGATTGCATCCTGAAAATTGATGCCGTAGGAGGCGGTGGCGGGATGGTTCGCGCCGGGGGATTCGATGCCGTGAAAGGCGTTGTCTGACTGCTCCCAACGCCCGCCCTTCCCCCCCTCGGGTCCCGGATTAAAACGCCACCCCTTGAATCCGCTGGCGAAGCTCTGGACCTTGTCAGATGTTCGCTCGGGCAGGCGGCTGAGGGCATCGCTGTACAATTCCTTTCCCCGGATCGTCGCCGATGTTTTTGGAAGCAACTCGCTTTCGGCATGAGCCGGGATGATCGCGATCAGGATGCAGAATGCGATGAGTCGTGTCTTCATATGCGGAGGACGTGCACTTCCCTCAGTGCTAGGCTGCGCTCCTGCTTGAGGAAAGCCAATAAAGACCCGTGGCGGCCTCTTATCGTAAAAAACCCAGCTAAAACTGGATCCACCCTTTGTCAAAAAGACGGTCCACAAACCAAGCGCAACCCACCATCGCGAGCGAAGCCGAGAAGCTTTTTATCACCCATTTGCGATGCACCGAACGCTGCACCGCGGCCATGATCGGCACGAAACAAATGATGACCGAAAGTTGCCCGGCCTCCACGCCCACGTTGAAGGCCAGCAAACAGCGCATCAACCCGTCCGCAGGCATTCCCAGAGTCTCCAGCGCAGCAGCATAACCAAAGCCGTGCACCAATCCAAACACGCCAGCCAGCGCCCACCGGCGTCTTCTCGTTCCGCACAAAATATTTTCCACCGCAACGTATATAATTGTCCCGGCAATTGCGGGTTCCACAAGCCGCGTTGGAAGAGACACCACGTGCAGCGCCGCCATGCAGAGCGTCACGCTGTGCGCAATCGTGAACGCTGTGATGATTTTTAAAAGATCGCGAAACGAACCAACCACTACCAAAGCCGCTAAAAAGCAGAGATGATCAAATCCCAGAAGCACGTGTTCGATTCCAAGCCTGCAAAACTTCAAAAGTCTGCGCCAAACTGGCGTTTGACGCCCTGTATCAAACAGAAATTCTGGCTCGAACTGATTGAACACCACCTCGGTCTCCTTTCCCTCGTGAATGAATCTCGCCAGCACTGAATGGCGCTGCCCGAGCACTGGAAAAAATTTGAAGGTTAGCGAAACGTCTTCGGGCATGTCCGTGCACCGCTTTTGAAAGCGAAAGCCGATCAGCGAGCTTGCCGAGTGAAAATCCTTTTCCGCGATCGTATCCCCAACCTCCCGCGGCCAGATAAAACCCTGCGATTCGCCAAGACTCCTCGGCTCGCTCGGAATTTCCAAATCAATGTGTGTCAAAAAAAATTTCTCAAGCTCAGGCAGGTGGCGCTGCAGTTCCCCACGGGTCACCCGGCAGTCTTGGTCGTCGTCGATTTTTACAATCTTAGACAACGCAGACAGATCGTATGTGAACTTCAGCTCCACACGATCTTCCAAGATTTCAACAACGGCGTAACTCGTGTCTGGGTTATGGGCCAGAGCAGTTGGGCCGGCAATGATCCACGTGATAAACGCGATCACAAGCGCGACCCAGCGCGACGGCCTGATAAAAACATCGGCATTGGGGCGTCGTGTCCGCGTGGCCATCGAGCTTCAGTCTGAGAAAGTTTGCGAATCCTTCCGCGCTCGGCCCTCGCTAGTTTTTTTCAGGACTGTAAGTAATCCACATTGGTGACGCCCAAACAAGTTCACCATTGGACTCCGTTCCCTGCTTTTGCTGCTCACCGCGGAAATAGTAGTAGCTGGTTTTGCCAGCGACAGGCGACGGGTCGGTCCAGGAAATACGAAGTTCGGCATGACCCAGTTCCCATGTTTTGATCTCTTCATCGTCCTTCACGAGAACCACGCGCGCGAATGGGGCTGTGCCGATCAGATGAAGATTCAGGGTGGGAGCCTCCTTGGTGGAAAACTCGTCGCCCATGATATATTTCGCTCCGCCCGAGGCGCAGGTGAACTCCGCGATGATGTTATCTGTGGCTGCGTACGTATGGCGCTGCCTCATGGCTTTTAGCAGCGCATCTCGCGAATTGTTTTCTGCGTAAACGAGCGCGTAGCTGATGTGCGTTGAACCGTGGTCGCTGCTGGACTGGAACGAAAA
The DNA here is from genome assembly GCA_044370935.1 of Chthoniobacteraceae bacterium. Taxonomy (GTDB): domain Bacteria; phylum Verrucomicrobiota; class Verrucomicrobiia; order Chthoniobacterales; family Chthoniobacteraceae; genus Chth-196. The sequence continues at coordinate 5,559 of JBILUQ010000143.1, read as the reverse complement.
GCGACAGCCTTTTTTGAAGGCCAGATTCACGAAACCAAGCGGTTCCCATCCACCGATCGAGTCTTCTGCCGTGGGGCAACGAGGAGCGCCCGGGCGCTCGTAGTTTTGCCGGGCGCCTTGGTAGATCTCAACCATGGGCTCGACCTCGGCGTCCCAGTCCCGCCAGTCAGTTCCCATCGCGGTGGCGCTCGTGTGCGAAGCGCAGACGCCGCGGAAGGCCCGTAGGTATTTGTAGAGCATCTGCGTGTCCGGTGCGTGCACAGGGTTCTCTCTTGAGGATATGGGCAACCGGGGCAGCGTGCGGATGCCACGCTGCGCGAACACCACGTTGCGGTGGCCCTCTGGGTAGCGGACGCTTCTCTCGTAGCTAAAAGGCGGCTCAAATTTTCCAGCAATCCGGAAAGCATCGGTGGTTTTCTGCGTGAGCCACCAGGGGTATTCGCGCCCGCCGCCGTTGTCATGGTCGCCGCACCCAAGCCAGTCCATCGAGGCCACATCCAGCCCGTAACGCCACATGTCCTCGAGCGGCCCGTCGTTGCCGCCGTCTCCAGAGTTTTCTGTGTGCCGGTGGAATTCTCCCCGGATGATCTGCAGCGGAGTTCCATTGTATTCCATCCGGTACGCGCGGGCGCGGTCCACCTCTGTGCGCTCCTTCTCCGTGTCGGGGGTGGCTTTCGCATGACTGCCAGTGGTTGCAGAAGTCGCCCCAGTCGCAGGGGATTTGGCGGGCTGCAGCGCTGCCGCGGTCCCTTTTGCGTTCATCGCAAATCGGCTGAGAAAGATGTCATTGTCAAAAGGATCCTTTTCGGAGTCCAGCGACGCGTTGCTCCCGCTGCCCATGCGCTGGATATGTCGGCTTTGCCTGTGGTCGCTTGAATGCGCGAGCATGATTCCTCCCTGTGGATGCGCTGCTATGGCTGGGAGATTGTAAAGGAGATTGTCGGAATGCGGGACCAACAGCGGACCCACCCACTTTTTACCATCGTAGTAGCAGGCGTAATTGTTCCAGACGGTGCCAAGCGGCGTGTAGAAGTCCCCTTGGCGACTCCGGGCAATGAGCCAGATTCTGCCATCGCGGTCTGCGACAATTCTGCCAAGGTTATTATAGGCGCTCGCAGCTTCTTCTGTTTCGGCCTCTTCGCCCTTTGCTCGTTCGTTTGATTCTGGTTTCCGAGCCGGCAGATTTTTGGGTCCTTTTTTCGCCTTCCCTCCGGGTAAAGCCGTTGCCGGCGCGCTCAGCGGCTCCATCCACTGACCGTTTTCGAGAACACGCATCCCGATTCTGCGGTCGCGGTACAGTCCTATGCCTGTCTCGCGCTCGTAGGCGCCCCAATCTTTACCCCAGGTCGCGCCACTCGACTCCCAGCAAACCCAGAGGCGATTCTCTCCGTCGTATGCGAGGGCGGGACGTGCCTCGTACAAAACCGACTGGGCGACCGGCTGCAGCACTTTAGACTCTCCTGACGCGCTTGCAAACTCGCGCATCCACACATCGTAATCGCCCTTCTCATAGGTGTCCCAGGCTACCGCAATGCGCCCGTCTTTCGAAGCGGCGATCGACGGCGTCCAGCAGTTCCTGGTTTGCGAGCTCACGCGGCTGGTCTCTGTCCATGAGCCGTTTTTTTGATGCCGTGACAGGATTTGAAAAGCTCCGTCGCGGACGCCTTGCCATGCAACCCAGACCTTGCCGGTCGCATCGGTCGCCGCCACTGGGCTAATGTCGTTTCCCGCATTCTCCGCAAGGTTCACGGGCGCCGAAAACTTCCCGCCGGCAAACGAGCGTGTCCAGACTTCGAAATTCGGCGCAGCCTTCGGATCGTTCCACGCTTTGTTCTCACTCCAGAAAATCCACAGCCGTCCGTCTCCGTCAAGAGTGACCGCGGTTTTGTAGAAATCACCGTTTCCGTCGGTGACTGCTATTTTCTCCGTGGCGCCATTGGGCTTTGTGATCGCGAGCCAAAGGCGGTCGCCACCCGGGGTCTTTGCTAGATGCTCGAAGCTTGCGGGCTCCTCCTTCAAGCTCTTTGCGCGCTCATCCCTGTCGAGACCGGGGGTGAAGCTCACGAAGGCCGTGTAAACGACCCCATCCTTGTCGACGGCGATTGCAGGAAAATCGTCGTCGGTGCGTTCCGAGGTGATCGGAGTTGTGGCTCCCGTGCGCTCCACTTCCACAGCACCGTCGAGCTTCTCAACACTCGCGCCATAGGGAACGTCGCGTAAGGCGAACTCAAAGTTCCCATTCGCGGTCTTCACTGAAACAACGGATTCGTCCGTGACATCGAGTAATCTTAGGATCACCCCGTTGTCCGCCATGGGTTCATCGGCATCCTTCTTTCGGCCGCCCTTTTGGGGGTTGTTGCTTTTGCGAACCGTGAGGCTTCTTGTTTCGGCCTTCCAACTTGTTCCTTCCACCTTGTCGCTAAACTGAAAGCGCCACCCGCTCACTTGATCAATCTTGCCTGGCGCCACCTCTACGGACCCGCTCCAGACGGTGTTTTTTTTGTCTTTTACCCCTAGGCGGATGCGAATCCCCACCTCCGCCCCGTAAGAAGTTTCGACCATGAATCCGATGCTCGATGCGAAGAGAACCGAAAGCGGAAGAAGCTTGATGAATTGCATAAGGGGTGCGTCTCAAACACCCCCACTATTGAAAAGTTACGGACAGCGTCGATGGTGACTGGAACTTTGGCAGAGTCTGCAAAACGTCTTATTTGGCGTTGCGCACATCGAAGGCGGAGCTGGAGCACTCGCTGAAAAGTGAGCTTTACCCAGACGGACGAGCATCCGGTGGTTTATGTTTCCTGGCAGGCAGTGTCGGCTCTTTTCCCCCGAATAAGCTGGGATTTTGTGACCTCGGCGGGAATGCGGCCTAGTGGACCTTAGACGGGGCAAAGGACGGCAGCTTCGTACTTCGAGGACAGTGTTGGATGGATGATGGCGAAAAGCTGCAATCGAAGGAATATCGTTGGGCGAAGGGTGGCGCAGCTACTGGTGCGCGTGGTTTCCGCGTAGTGCGGGTTCAAGCGAATTAAGGCGCGTCCTGACAACGACCGTGTTCCCGATCGCACGCCGTCGCTGAAGATAGCCATCGAGCGGTGCTCACTATCCGCTGGCAAGGCTAGGCCCTGCGCGTTGGATCATTGCAGCACCATTCCAACCGTGGCAGGAGAAAGTGTTCGGATCTCGGAGACGCAGGGTTGGAGGGGCGGCCTGCGTCTAGAAGTTTCCTTGCGAAGAACCCACCGCCCTTGATCACACAAGATCGCGAATGATCTCGCCGCTTCTGACGATCATGACAGGCCGCCCGCTCGGCGTCTGGTATTCCTTCCTAACGTCGATGCCAAGCTGCCTGTAGAAGGTCGCCGCAACGTCATCAGGATTGATTGCCTTATCCTTCGGCCCCTCTCCCTTCGCGTCGGATTCACCGACGACCTGTCCACCCCGAATTCCGCCGCCCGCAAGCAAGCAGAACATTGAGCGCGGATAATGGTCGCGCCCGGCACGGGGGTTGATCTTTGGCGTACGCCCGAATTCACCCGTGACGTAAACGATGGTGGAATCGAGCAGCCCCTTGGCCGCAAGCGCCAAAAACAGACCGCTCAATCCCGTATCGAGATCCGGCAGCAACCTGTTTTTGAGCGCCGCAAAATTATCCGAGTGCGTGTCCCAGCCCCCGAGTTGAACCGTCACAAATTTCACACCTGATTCAACGAGCCGCGTCGCGAGCAGGCAGCTTTGCGAAAACGGCGTGCTCCCAAACAAGCCCGTCACGCTTTCCGGTTCCTTGCGAAGGTCAAAGGCTTCGCGCGCCTTTGTGGAACGCATCATTTGATAGGCTTTTTGCCCGAACTGATCCATCCCGCTCAGAATCTTGTCCTCATTCGCAAACTCACCGAATGCGCTGTCGTATCTGCGGATCATGTCTTGGCGGCGGTCCACGTCGTCGAGCGTCACGCCTTTGAGCGTCAAGCCGCGGACTTCCATCGCTTTTCCAGGCAGCGGAGTCGAGCGTGTTTCAAACGGTCCATATTCCACGCCGAGGTATCCAGTCGGATTGTTTCCCTGTGTTGGGACCGCGACAAATCCGGGAAGTTCCTTCTCACTGCCGAGCTCCTTACTCACGACAGCTCCAAAACTCGGAAAACTCAGCGATGCAATCGGGCGGTTGCCCGTTCCCATGTAAAGCGTCCCCAGGTCGTGTGCGGCAAGCGTGTGTGAGACGCCGCGCAGGATCGCGTATTTATCGGCGCATTTCGCAAGTCTTGGCAGATGCTCCGAGATTTGAACTCCGTCGACGTTTGTCGCGATTGGCTTGAATTCACCCCTGTGAGTGTCGGGCGCTTCGGGCTTGAGATCAAACGTGTCCATGTGGCTGGGACCGCCGCCGAGGCGTATGAAAATCGCGGCCTTCGCCTTGCTCTCGAGCCGCACTGACTCGCCAGTTGAAAGCGGCGCTCCGACAACACTCGGCGCCGCACCGTGCGCCACATTTTGCAGATACTCTTGGAGGGTTAATCCAAGTCCGAATCCACTCACTGCGCCAACGCGCAAAAAATCACGGCGAGCAACGCCATCACAGTAGGAAGAGGGGTGTGTTTTCATGGGGTGGTAATGAGTGGGGGGGCTGCTGAATCTGTTTTTGAGGGGAGAAAAAGCCTTGGTGTTTAAATGACTGAATTCATCAGATAGATCGGACCTGGTGCATTGCACCACCCTGAGAACGCGGAGCCTCAGCTCCGCAATAGCCATCCAAATGTGTAGAATACTCGAAGCGGAGCTGGGGCTCCGCGCTCCCAGGGGATCTTCCGTGATGCTTGGCGTTGGTGATCATCAAACTGATGGTGACGTTCATTTCCCGATCTGACGCTAGTGGTTGACTAGGAATTCGCGGGTGTTCAGTAGAGTCCATAACAGCTCCCTGGCTCCATCCACGGGAGAGTTGCTGGCAAGCACATCGCCTTTGGCGCGCTCAACTTCAGCAGCGGTTGGCAGACGACTCACGGTGCGCAGATAGGTTTCGCGAATGAACTTCTCCAGATTCTGCGGATCCAGCTGCGGAGCTGCATTCACAGCGTTCTTATTCGGGCTGGTCAGCCCCAACGAAGATTCAACCCACGCCGTTCCGCGCTTGTTGTCGATGCGGGCGAGGATGGCCGGATCGTTGCGCGTGTAAATCGTCTGCAGCAAGGTGGGATCAGTGACGCGCTCACAGTCACAGTTGGTCTGCCTCGCTGGTTTGCCGAAAATCGTGAGCGCATAGGAATCCGCGCTGGGACTGCCCTTGGTCGACGCTGTGTAGTTAGTTGTACCGGTCGCACCGATCGCCCGCTCTTCGACCATGAGCGGATACTTCTCATTCCGCTCCGCAGTCTCGGTCGCCATCATGATTGCGTCATACACCAGCTCAGCCGGAAGCCTTCGAATCAAGGCATGCGAGAAGTTTTTCTCGTCTGTTTTGTTCGTCGCATTTGTCTGCCAGCTGCGTTGGTAAGCGTCGCTGCTCAGGATCTCGTGATGCAGCCACTTCATATCAAAACCGTGATCCACAAAGCCCTTCGC
>JBILUQ010000142.1:0-9436 GCA_044370935.1 Chthoniobacteraceae bacterium | reverse complement strand
TTGAATGATGACTCTGAGAGCGTTGCCCGAGTTCAGAGTTCTCTGCTGAGCAAGCATCTATTCGGCCATTGGGGCAATCATGCTGTCCAGGGTCACGCAAAGGCTGTTGAGTGATTCTTTGAATTTCGAATGCGGGATTCCATCCAGATGCGCTCTGGCTTCGTTGAGCATTCGTCTTCCGGCGGTGACCGCATACCGGAGGGCACCAGCTTCGATCGCAGTTTCAACGAGATTGGCGAAATCCTCCGACTTGCCCTCCAAAATGATTTTGCTCAGGCGCGCGTTTTCTACGGGATCGCTGGATTGGAGCAGGTGAAGAATTGGCAACGTTAATTTTCCGCGGCGCAAATCGCTGCCGAGTGTTTTGCCGGCCTTTCCCTCGTCCCCGGCCAAATCTAGGCAGTCGTCGTAAATTTGATAGGCGGTGCCCAAACGCATCCCGAAGTGATGCAGCTCGGTCTGGGTTTCTTGTGATGCGCCATTGAGGAATCCCCCAAGTTCTGTCGCCACGGCGAAGAGAGCGCCGGTCTTCTTTTCGAGGATCCTGATGTAGTCATTGACGCTCAGTTGCATGTCAAACCGGCGTTGCGTCTGCATCATTTCCCCAGAGCAAACCTCGCTGGCTGCCTCTGACAGCCTCCTGCTCATCCTGTTATCCTCAAAGGAAGTGGCTAATTTCAGCGCGTGCGCGAACAGGCAGTCACCGAGCAGGACAGCCAGAGAGTTGCCCCAGCGGGCGTTGGCTGTTGGTTGGCCGCGTCTTTTGTCCGCATGGTCAAGAATATCGTCGTGAACCAAAGTCGCGGCGTGGATGAGTTCAACCACCACGGCGAGATTCAAGTGGCTGCTAAGCACCGCACCAGTGGCTCCCCCGGACAACAGCGCGAGCGCGGGCCGGAGCCTTTTTCCGTGGCTCTCGATTGCGTAGGCTACATACCCCTCCACCGACGGATCGAAAGCCCGGGCTTGGTCCCGAATGCGTTGCTCCACAGCCTTGAGCGGCTCGATGATTGGTTCGAAGGCATGTTTGAGCGCGAGGGTTTTATCGAGCTCTGGCGCGGTTTCAGTGATTGGATCCACTGAGCGCAGGATAGGGCGAGGCGTGTTGAAGTCAATGGAAGCCGCCCTAGTGGCGGTAAGCGCTGGGATTAGTCCCTTGAGGGCAGGGTTTTTGATCTTTCAACTTCAGCGCTGGCTAAATCATGGGCTGCGTGCGAGGGTGCGAGGCTCAAATGAAATCCAAACGCTTCACTCAATCGCCACTCAGCTCGTTGAGAAATGCCGGTGTGTCCGCTCTGGTCGTGCCTGTGGTTCTTGGCTTCACCTCCTGTAAGCCCTCCGACACGCAGCCGGCTTCCTCGGCTGCCGCCGCTTCTCAGACCGGCACGCCGCCGATGGAGGGGGTGAAAGGTGCCGAGCCGACTTCATCAGCATCACAGGGCCAGAAGCCCGCGGAGTTCACTCCGGACACCCTGCAGCAACTCCTGAATCCGCCGAAGGCCGAGGAGCCCTTGCCCGATGTGGTGGCGGTGGTTGAGGGAAAAGAAATCAAGAAGGAGGAGCTAGAGCAGGCTCTTGCCACGGTTCTGGCGGGGCAGGGGATTCCTGCTGATCAATTGCCTGCCGCTCAGAAAGCCGAGGGGTACAAGATGCTCCTGAACGAGCTGGTTCTGGAGAGACTGGTGTCATCCCGGGCCTCAGCAGTGGAGGTCAAAGATGAACAAGTGGATGCGCGAATCGAGCAGATTAAGGCCCGTTTCCCAGCCCCTGAGGCTTTCGAGGAGCAGCTTAAAAAAGCAGGACAAACCGTCGCGAAGCTGCGCGAAGACGTTACTGCTTCCATCCGTCAGCAGGAGTGGGTCGAGAGCCAAGTCAAAGATGCGCCGCAGGCCACCGATAAGGATGCCGAGGAGTTTTTCCAGAAGAACCCGCAGCAGTTCGAAAAAGCGGAGCAAGTTCGCGCGAGTCATATTCTCGTCGCGCTCCAGAAGGACGCTGAGGAGTCCGTAGTGGCGGAAAAGAAGAAGGCAGCTGAAGCCATTGTTGCGCGGGTGAAAGCCGGCGAGGCCTTTGATAAACTCGCAGCAGAGCTTTCAGAGGACCCCAGCGCGAAGCAAAATTCTGGTGACCTCAATTTCTTCACGAGAGAACAGATGGTGCCTGAGTTTTCCCAAGCCGCTTTCAACATGCAAAAAGGCGACTTGAGTGATCCCATCCGCAGCCAGTTCGGGTTTCATGTCATACAAGTTACAGACCGCAAGGACGGCGAAAAAATGACTCTGGAATCAGTAAAGCCTCAGTTGCTGATTTTTCTTAACCGTCAGAAGCACGATCAGGAGGTCCAAAAACTTCTGCAAAATCTTAGGGAGAAAGCGGATGTGCAGGTAAAGCTGCAGTAGGGGTGCTCCCCCCTGCGACTTTCGCTGCGATTATTCGCCCGAAAGTGCCGCCGGAGTCCGTAAATCCAACTCTGCTATTTTAGCAGGTCGTAAGATCTGAAGGCCGTTCCCATCTTATGGGAGCGGCCTTTTCGCTGCTGGCGATTAAGGGACGGCGCCGTGCTGGTGGAGTTCTTTCTTAGTCTTTTTCGAAGGGGGGCTTTTGGAGTCAAAAACATGTGATTTTGTCATTCGGAGCATTGACCCATGTGAAAAGAGGTGGCAAAAAGTGGGGCGGTGTGGGGCAAAGTGGGTTGAATTTCCTTGGGTTTGTCCTGTGCATATTTTGAGCTTTTTAACCAATTTAACTCCAGTAATTTATGGCATTTACAAAGAACTCACCGCCGATTTTTTCGGGCGAGTTCCGTCATGCCCTAGATCCTAAAAACAGAGTTACAATTCCTTCGCGCTGGCGGAGTTCCGACGCGGATGAGTTTTTTTTGATCTTGGATCGCTCCGGTTTCTTTGCGCGGGTGATGCCCCCAGAGCAGTTTCGCGCAGTCGGCGAACGTTTGTCGCAGAATCCAGAGATTGCGCCGAGGGATCGGGCGGTGTTTTTGAGGCACTTTTATTCCCGCTCGATCCAGGTTGTCTCCGATAAGCAGGGCCGGTTGACGCTACCGGAGGATTTGGCAGCGAAGTTGGGGTTGGAAGGAGACGCTGTGCTGGTGGGGGCTCACGAAACTTTTGAACTGTGGAACTCCAAGGCTTGGAGTGAGACTCAGCAGACTGAAAACGCGACCTTCGAGCGGGTTGCTGACCTTGTGGGGCTATGATCGAGATGGCTGATCCAAAGAAGACCCAGAACGGTGCGGAGGAACTGTCGTTTTATCACCGCTCGGTGCTCCTCGACGAGGTGTCACAGATGTTGCTTGTCGCGCCGGGCCGGACCTACTTGGACGGAACGCTTGGAGGCGGGGGACATTCGGAGGCGCTGCTTGAAGCTGGCGCGATTGTGGTGGGGGTTGATCAGGATGCAGATGCCCTTGAGCACGCCAAAAAGCGGTTGGCGAGGTTCGGTGATCGTTTTATGGCCGTGCATGCGAGCTTTGGCGACGTCGCGGAGGTGTTGGGGGCGATGGGCGTTCATCAACTCGATGGGGCGCTATTGGATCTCGGAGTTTCGTCTTATCAGATTGATACGCCGGAGCGCGGCTTTTCGTTCCAAAGCGACGGGCCTCTTGATATGCGGATGAATCGATCGAACCCCGTGAGCGCACGGGAGTTGGTCAACACGGCGAGCGCAGAGCAGTTGGAGCGAATTTTCAGGGAATACGGTGAAGAGCCCAATGCAAAAAAAATAGCCATGCGCCTGACGCGTGACCGTATGGTGCGTCCGCTCCAGTCGACTTTTGATCTGGTTCGTTCGGTGGAATCTGTCGCGCCCCGCCGGGGCAAGACGCATCCGGCTACCAAGGTATTTCAAGCGTTGAGGATTGCGGTAAATCGGGAGTTGGAGGTGATCCCTCGGGGGCTAGAGGGTTTAGCGCAACTCTTGCGCGTTGGTGCGAGGCTTGCGGTGATCACCTTTCACTCCCTCGAAGACCGGATCGTCAAACAGTACTTCCAGCGTCATTCAACCCCGACTATCGATCGACCTGAATGGAGCGCCCCTCGCGCCAACCCGGAGTGCATCTTCAAAAAGGTGACTGGCAAGCCCGTCATTCCGAGCGAGTCGGAGCAGAAGGCGAATCCCAGATCTCGCAGCGCAAAATTGCGTGTAGTCGAAAAGCTCGATGCACCGTTTCCGCGTACCTCTGCTTCCGGCCCGCCTTGCTGAAGGATTCAACAAACCTCCCACATTAGCACCACCCCGCTATGACTCACAACCGTCGTCGAAACGAGAATCTTCTGCCTGCAGCAAAGATTGTTCTGTTTTCCTTTCTAATCCTGGTTCTGGGTGCCGGAGGTCTTTATTACGTGAATGCAAAAAACGAGGTGCACCGCTTCGGGGAGCAGAAAAAGCAGCTGGAGCGCGAAATTCTGGCTACTGCGAACCGAGACGAGATGATTCTCGCCCGCATCGCGATGCTTTCGTCTTACGAATCCTTGCGCAAAAGGCAGCAGCAGGAGAAGGATGCATTCGCCAAGCTTGTTCCCGTGAATGATTCTGCGTTGGTGCGAATCCCTATGGGTTCTATGGGAGGCAACGGCAGCATTGCGAACGGAGTTCGCGCAAATGACGTGCAAGCGGTATCCAACCCTCAAGCGGGGCGACAATAAATGGGGGTCTCATCGCGCAAAAGAGCATTTTGGATCGGGGCGACTGCGGCCGTGCTTTTCACGGGTGTGTCGCTGCGACTCGTTGATCTACAGGTGGCGCGTCACGAGTACTATTCAGTGCTCGCTTTGGAAAAGCATTCAGCGCGCCAAGCAATACCCGCGCGCCGTGGTTCCATCACTGATGCGACCGGCGAGATGCTTGCAACCAATGAGCCCGTGAAGACGGTGATCGTCGACGCCAGCATCACCAAGCGGCCTGACGAACTGGCGGAAGTCTTGTCCCGACATCTGCAGATGCCTCAGGACGTGGTGCGTCAAAAAATTGCCCGCGAGGTTTGGTCTGCCCCTCGCGAAAGTATGGCTCCTTCGCGGTACATTGTGATTCAGCGCGAGGTTCCGGAGTTCACCGCCGAGGCGCTCATGAAGGAGCTCGGACAGCGTAAGATCCGTGGTGTTTCATTGGAGCAGGATTTTATCCGAGTTTATCCGAATGGATCGATGCTATGCCACGTTGTGGGATTTATGAATCGCGCGGGTGCCGGGGTCGAGGGCATTGAGCGAGAGATGCAACAATGGCTCAGCGGTCATGATGGTTTTCGCTACACGGAGCGCGATCGCACGGGTAAGGAAATGGTGGCGTTTCGAAAACTTGAGCGGCCTGCTCGGGACGGTAGCAACGTGAAGCTCACGATTGATCTTGCCCTGCAAGATATTGTTGAAACAGAGATGGATGCTGCTGTGGCGCAGTTTCGGCCAAAAATGGCGACCTGCATCCTGATGCGTCCGTCCACCGGCGAGATTCTGGCAATGGTGAATCGGCCCCACTACAATCTTAACCAGCGGGATGGCGTGCCCGATGAAGCGCGTAAAAACCGTGCGATCATGGATATGGTCGAGCCGGGTTCTACCTTCAAACTTGTTACGACTGCCGCGGCGTTGGACTGCAAGCTCGTGAAGCCAGACACCGGAATTTACTGCGAGCACGGAAAGTTTACGTATGCGGGAACAACTTTGCATGATTCCCACCACGGCTACGGCGAACTCACCGTTCACGATGTGCTCGTCAAATCCAGCAACATCGGTGTTGCGAAAATGGGGATTATGCTCGGGAGTCACCAGCTCTACGATTACATCAAGCGATTTGGGTTCGGAGAGCGCACTGAAATCGCTCTTCCAGGTGAGATTCGGGGGATCATTCATCCGACTCATTTGTGGAGCAAAATCTCTATCACTCACGTGCCGATGGGGCATGAAGTGGGGGCAACGCCGTTGCAGGTTATTTCAGCGATGAGCACCGTAGCCAACCGCGGCGTAATGATGCAGCCGCAAATCATATCTTCGATTGTAGATTCAACCGGAAAAGTCGAGGCTGAGTATCCTCCGGTGGAAGTCCGTCGGGTGATCCCCAGTGAGGTTGCCGAAATGGTCGTGGCCGCGCTGAAGGAAGTTGTTAGTAAGAAGGGGACGGCCGCAGGGGCCCACGTTCCCGGGTTTGAAGTTGCAGGCAAGACGGGTACAGCGCAAAAAACCTCACCCAACGGCGGGTACGAGCACGGAAAATACGTCGTCTCCTTCGCCGGGTTCCTGCCTGCGGATAAACCCGAGCTGTGTGGGTTGGTGCTGATTGATGACGCACATACGGGAAACATTCCCAACTACGGAGGGACAGTTGCAGCGCCTGTTTTCTCACGGATTGCGACTAGGGCCATGCGATACTTAAACAAGACGCCATCGCCAGAATTCTTGAAAGTGCCAAATCCTCTCGCAAAAGCAGAAGAAAGGAAAAGTCGGTGAAGCTCGCTGATCTTATTTCCAAAACCCGGGTGATTGAGACACGCGGAGGTGCTGACTTCGAGGTTTCTTCCATCGTGGCAGATTCACGAAGCGCTGTGGCAAGTTCACTTTTCGTGGCGATTGCGGGAAGTCGTCAAGACGGTACGACGTTTATCCATGACGCAGTGCGGCGTGGCGCAAAAGCGGTCATGCTGTCGGCTCAAGCTTTCAAAGAAAGGGAACTTTCCTCTGTAAAGGCAACTTTCGTGGTAGTGCCAGACGTGCGGATCGCCGTTTCTGATCTTGCGGAGAAATTCTTTGAGTATCCATCCAAAGGAATGCGGGTCGCCGGCGTGACTGGCACGAACGGTAAGACAACAACTGCATTCCTGATCCAGCACATATGCGACACAGAAATGCTGCGCTGCGGTTTGATCGGGACAGTGCACTACAAGGTCGGTGAGCGCACGATTCCTGCCTCACGAACGACCCCAGACGCCTTGGAAATCCAAGGACTGCTCGCTCAAATGCGGGACGCAGGGTGCAAGACTGTTGCTATGGAGGTGAGTTCACACGCGATTCATCAGAGCCGCGTTCGGGGGATCGAATTCGATGCCGCCGTGTTCACCAACCTTACGCAGGATCATTTGGACTATCACAAGACGATGGAGGCCTACTTTGAAGTAAAGTCTTCCTTGCTGGTTAGTCTGGGCAATCAACGATTCAAGCCGGGCACTGCAGTGGTAAATATTGACGATCGCTACGGAGCTCAGCTGGCAGGGCGTTTGGAGCGGGAGGGTGTTTCCTTGATCACTTTCGGCCAAGGATCACGTGCCGATTTCCGCGTTAGCGCGATTCGTACCGAATTCAATGGTTCCAGCTTTCAACTCGATGCACTGGGAAAGTCCTGGCTGGTTCGGTTGCCGCTGATCGGCAGATTCAACGTTATGAACGCTCTTGCGGCGCTTGCAGCTGCTCATTTGTTGGGGGTTGATTTGCGTGCGGCGGTGCTTGCATTGGCTACGGCTCCTTGTGTGCCGGGCAGACTAGAGGCAGTTCCGGGCCGGAGGGCGTTCAAGGTATTTGTTGATTATGCGCACACCGACGATGCTCTCAGAAACGTTCTGCAAACACTCAGAGGATTGAATCCGCGCAGGATCATCACCGTTTTTGGGTGTGGCGGTGATCGCGACAGGGCTAAGCGTCCGCTGATGGGGGCCGCCGCGGCAGAGCTTTCAGACTGGTCGATTGTGACCTCTGATAATCCTCGTAGTGAAACGCCCGAATCCATAGCAGAAGAGATTGTCTCTGGTATGCGTGGTGCTGCCATGGAAGTGATCCTTGACCGTAAAGAAGCAATTTACCGCGCGGTACAGATTGCTCAGGATCATGATATTGTTTTGATTGCGGGCAAGGGACATGAAACCACCCAGATCATCGGATCGCGTGTGGAGCCTTTCAGCGATCTTTCTATAGCGCAGTCAGCGATCGAGAACCGGCCAGTTGAGTTGGCGCGTTAACATGGAACCGCTCACTTTACAGAAACTTGCCGAAATGAGCGCAGGCGTCCTCGATGGGGATCCCTCATTGGAGGTTACCCGCGTGGTCACCGATTCAAGATCTGCAAAGGACGGGGAGCTTTTCGTCGCACTTCGCGGAGAGCGTTTTGACGGGCATGCGTTTCTTGATGAAGTTTTCTCAAAGGGTGTGCGAAGCGCATTCGTCGAAGCGGGTTGTCGTGCTGTGCCAGAGGGAATGTCGGTGCTTCGTGTGCCGGACACGCTGGCAGGATTGCAGCGTCTGGCTGCAGAATATCGCAAGACTTTGCCAGTCCGGGTTGTTGGAATCACCGGCTCCAGTGGAAAAACAACTACAAAAGATTTTACCTTTTCCATCCTTTCTCAGCGGATGAGCGGATGGTGCACTGCTGGAAATTTAAATAATCATATTGGCGTCCCTTTGACATTGCTTGCCGGCGGCCGTGACTCAGAGATGGCGGTTATTGAGATGGGGATGAATCATGCCGGCGAGATCGCGCCGCTTGCTGCAATGGCCCAGCCCGAGGTCGGAATCATCACCAACATCGGGATGGCGCACATTGAGTTTCTGGGAAGCCAGCAGGCGATTGCCGTTGAGAAAGGTGCGCTCGCTGCTGCCATAGGATCATCGGGCACCGTGGTGCTTCCGGCAACAGGGCCGTTTGGAGGATTAATCGAGGGTATGACCAGCGCGCGTATCTTGCGTGCAGGCCTTTCGTGTGGAGATGTTCAGGCGGTGGATGTTCATATGTCAGAAAATGGGAGCCGCTTTGGTTTGGTCTACGAGGGGATGCGATCGGAGGTTGAACTCGCTGTGCCTGGTTTGCACATGGTCCAGAACGCTGCGCTTTCCGCGGCGGCGGCCCTTGCGTTGGGCGTCCCTCTTGAAGCGGCGGCCGACGGATTGCGGGGAATGAAGCTCACCAAGGGGCGCATGGAGACGCGATTGATTCGGGGAATTAATTTTCTGGATGACACCTACAACGCCAACCCCGATTCGATGTGTGCAGCTCTTCGCACACTAGCCCAATGGCCGGCTGCTGGTGCCCGGATAGCCGTTCTTGGCCGGATGGGTGAACTAGGTGTATTTGCTGAACAGGGGCACAGGCAGGTGGGTAAAGTTGCGGCTGATGGAGTGGATTGGGTTGTGGCGGTGGGGGAACAGGCTGATTGGATTGCCGACGAGGCACGGCGTAGCGGCGCCCAGAACGTCGATCATTTTGTTGAAGTTGCTGAGGCGTCGGGTGTGTTGAGAGAAAAAATCCGGCCAGGTGACGTGGTTCTTGTGAAAGGCAGCCGGTCCGCACGGATGGAACGCGTGATCGAGGAGGTGTCGAGGCTATGATGTATTATCTCAGCCGGTGGAGCGAAGCGGGTCCGGAATGGATGCATGCGCTTAACGTTTTTCAGTATATCAGTTTTCGCGCAGTCGCCGCGGCGGTGAGTTCATTCCTTTTGTGTATC
>JBILUQ010000488.1:0-2536 GCA_044370935.1 Chthoniobacteraceae bacterium | reverse complement strand
TGCTCGGATTCGCTGTCACAACCTCCCAACTCACGGGAGCCACCAGTTGCATCGAGCCAGGCACACTGTCCCTCAAACTCAAAGTTGAGTAATCATACGACGACGTGTCCTTCACGTACGACGCGGCGAAATCCACCGTATTCAACATCACCGGCACCGTCAGCCGCGAGGGCATCATCCCCATGCTCCCACTGGAAACACCCGCAGACGCACCGCGCTCCAAGTCGAAGTACAACGTCAACGATTGAGACACCGCAGAGGATTCCGCAAACAGCGTGCCTCCACTCAAACTCGCTCCCGCAGGCAATGGCATGCTACCGGGTGTCACACTCCACACATTCATCTCCGCAGGCGTTCCATTCTCCAACGCCTTCGCCGCCAAATCCAACACCGTACCCTGCGTTCCCCCCAACAGCCTCGTCACCGGCAATACAGACACCGGCTGCACCATATTCACTCGATACACCCCAGTCGCAGTCTGCGTCCCGTTGCTCACCTGCATTGACACCGTTGTCACCCCAACGGACTGCCCGCCCACATTGTACCCGGGCGCATACAATACGTTCCCGTTGATCGAACTAAACGGCTGCGGCAGCATCGCCACCGGCGACCACATGTTCTGCATCGCGTTCTGCCCCCCGAACCCAGCCATCCCCAACACCGCCTCGTTCAAATCCAGATTCAAATCCTGCCCATACTGCCGCGCGTACAAATCCACCAACACAGTCTTCGCAAAATCCACCTTCGCCACCTGCACCTTCGCGTACCGCGGCGCCTGCGCCATTCCCTGCTGTGTCTCAATCCCCTCCACCCAATAAGGCGTCGCCGCCACACTCCCCGCATTCAATACGCTCTCAGGCGCCGCCGCTCGCAGCAGCCCGGAACTCCCCAACTGCAACCATGCAGGAATCTGCTGCCCCTCCAAGAAACGCCACGCAAACGACGACGATCCGGACATTACATAATTACTCGTCCCGGACTGCACAGCCTTCGTGAGATCCACCAACCCGACATCCCCGTCTTTCCCGCTCACAGCCACGCTCACTGTCACCGCGTTCACTCCCTCCTCCGTAATCGGCTTATTCAACGCAGCCATCTGTTCCGCGCTCAGCACCGTGTTCCGCTCAGGCGTCAACACCCGAATCTGCCAGTAACTCAGCGCTGACAACTGTTCCACGCTCATCAACCCAAGCTGACTCGCACTGAATCCAGCAAGCTGCGCCAGTGAAAGCGAGGCCACCTCTGATTGCGTGAGCGTCTGCACCTCCTTTAAAAGCGTGCCCTCGGGAAACACTCCAGAAATGGACACCAAAGCCCCTGGAACGATCACACTCGTCAGCGCGTCACACCCCAAAAATGCGCCTGCCCCAAGCGTCGCCACGCTGCCGGGAATGGTGACACTCGTGAGAGCACTGCACCCCGAGAAAGCCTCAGCTCCGATCGATGTCACCCCGGGTGGAATCACGACACTCGTCAACGACGCACTGCCTTGGAACGCATTCGCGCCGATCAAAGTCACCGGCTTCCCCTCGATCATCGACGGCATCACCACGTTTGCCGACACACCGGTGTACAGGTTGATGCTGACTTCGTTACCCGACACGGTGTACTCAAAGTCCCCGAACACGGCTGCCGCCAGCTCCGCGGAGCCGCACAGAATCATGGCGAGCAGGGCGATGGGGGCGGAGAGCGCGCGCGCCAAACGAGACCATGGCGCCAGACGGGACCATGGCGTCGAGCGAGCCTCCGCTCGTTTGCCAGCAAGATACAGTCCGCGCAATTGCCCTTGGGAATCGACGGGCGGCGCGGAGAGATGGGATTGTGGAGCGTCCATAAGTGAAAAAGCTGCGAAGGCGGTAAAACCAACCTCGCCACCGGAGCAAGAAACAAGCCAGCGAGGGCAAGCCAATTGTAAATCCCAGCTTACAAAAGGGAAATGCACTGCCATCAAGCGCGCAGGCCGCGATTGCCATACGGCCAGATCATCTCCAAACCTCGCCCCACTACCGCCGTGCAACTCGCTCCAAGGCAACGCCAGGCTCTGAATCCCGAGAAGCCTTTGCCTCGAGATTCTGATGCATATCTTCTGTAAATTGCGTCAAGCTGACACGATGCTATCGGCAGCATGAAGCGGCCCCTATCCCTCGCTTAAAGACCCGAGTGGAGGAACGGAGGACGTAGTCTGGCTGGTTAAAGCGGCCTCAATCGATGTCAGCTAGAACTTTCTGCAGGGCCGCATTCAGCGCATTTGTTACGCCCTGAAGCGTCCCGTTAACCGTGTCCAGGTTGTACACCTGCTCCATATCCCAGGTGAGCTCGACGATGTACTCCTCCCCATCGAGCACGTACGACCCCTCGGCAAGGTCCGGAGCACCATACAGGGATCCATCGCCCTGCTCTTCGACGCGTCCGGAGATCGCGTAATTGCCGCTCGGACTTGAGCGGAAGGCCAGCACGGAGAACTCGCCGCGCTCACTTGCCACTGCATCCAGGACGGTTTGATCCGCCTCGCTCCAATCGTCGGACGGATACACGG
>JBILUQ010000442.1:0-2542 GCA_044370935.1 Chthoniobacteraceae bacterium | reverse complement strand
CCCCAGCTGCGCAGAACACGTTCACATCAGGATGGATTCTTCCCTTGGCCCCTCGGCTGCAAAGCAACCTCTTCGTTGCACCCCGCGTCTGGGCGCAGCTAGGGCTACGCGCTCCCAGGGGGCGAAAGCTTAGCTCCGAGCGAGACGGCCATCAGCACAAGTCTCTGGCGCCTTTAAGCCAGCAGCTGAATTCACCAACTATTGGAGCCGAGTTTTAGACCTCACCACCCACTAGCGTGAGCTTAAGCTGGGCGCCCCGGTAAGCGTATTCGAGCCTTGCAACAAAATTACCCGTACAATATGGGTGTTCAGCATGCGGCGCACACCCCGGTCCAGCGTAAGAATATTTGTTAAGTCAACATTTAGGCTGACCAACTTGCTGCGACATTGCGGACTTGGCTTTGTGCTGGTTCTTGGCGCTTGCCAGAAACAGGAACCAGAGCAAAGCGCGGACAAGAAAGTGCCGCTTGCAAACACCCAAATCGACGAGAGTAAGCGACAGTTTGAGGCGGACGTCGAGAAGGCGAAACAAAACGCTGTCTCGCGCTTTCCCGAGCTGGGTGTTGCCGGGTCCGAGATGAACAAGGCGTTCGTCGCCCGGGTGACCCATCTCCGGGCGCTAAATTCGCCAGAATTTAATTATACCAATTGGCCCTACCAACTGGCTTGCCAAGTGGATTATGAAATCCAATCTGCTAAACAGTTAGCGGAGAGGGAGGCGGCGCAAAAGGCCAAAACCTTAAGAGACGCGCAGGGAATTTGCCAAAAGTTTACAGTTGCAGAACTATTGAAGGAAAAAGCAGTCCCGTTTGCAGAAATACTCCTGAGTGGAATGGTGACTAAAGTTGAAACCGGTGTTGGAAACAGACTGTCTGGAGTCATTTTTATTGATCGTAAAATCAGATGTGACTTTGAATTGCCAACCGCGACCTATGGTAATCAGAGAGCCGAATTGCTCACTCGTGGGGAGGGGATGCTCTATGTCACCAGAAATTCAAGAACCTCCCAAGTGATGAGCGAATACTATCTTTTCAGAGTGGGACAACATGTTGATTTGAAGGGACGAATGCAACAAAAGTCTGACGGAACGCTAGCGTTTAAAATGATACCGCCTGAGATTTTGTCGACTAATTCAAGTCCAACCCCCTAGGCCAGGCCCTCCGAGGACGCACGCAGAATCCGTCCCCCGCTCCTAACCCCCAAACCGATCCGTCACCACCACCTCCGCGTCCGGCAGGCGTTCACCGCGGGGCCAACCCGGCTGGGACTGCTTGCCTATCGCCACCATGAAACTGATCGCGTGATCCTTCGGCAACCGGATCAGATTCGCCACAGCCTCGGCATCGAATCCAACCATCGGGCAGGATTCGTACCCGAGTTCCCGCGCGGCTAGCATCAGCGTCATGCCCGCGAGCCCCGTGGACCGCATCCCCTCATCCCGTGTGATCTGCGGCTTCCCCTCGTAGAACGGTGTCAACGCCGGGACCAAGATGTCCTGCACCGCCTTTGGCGCATGACTCCAGTACCGCTCGGGATTCTTGTTGTGCGCATTTAAATCCGCACAAAGCACAACTAGCAGTGACGCGTCCGTGACCTGCGCCTGATCCCACGCAACCGCCCTGATCTGCTTGCGCAGTTCCGGGTCGCGCACCAATACAAACCGGTAGTTCTGCATGTTGAACGACGAGGGCGCCAGCTTTGCGAGGTGTATCAGTCGTTGTACGTCCGCCTCAGGCATGACGTGGTGTGCGTCATAGTGTTTCACGGAACGGCGGCCTTCAATTGCTTCAATGATGTTCATATGCGGAAAAAGTTGGATCAGGCCGCGTAGGCTCGCAGAAGCGTGCAAGTATGCAACCACAACAGACCGTTGCCGAATCTCCAAACCGTCCCGGGGCGTGTACGCGCCTCAACAGTCGGTCAGTTTGCGCCATTCGCTCACCCGCTACTCGGGCCACTTGCCTCCAATGATTGGCTTTGCGGAAAGTTTTGTCGGTGTAATGACAACGTATTTCACCTTCCGGCGTTTCCAATTGAAGGTGATGTGCACGAGACCGTCTGCGGGCATCAGTGCAGCGCTTGACGGCCCTCCAGGAAGCATCGCCGAGCCGGCACCGGACTCCAAAATTGAGAAATCCGGCCTTGCCAAACAAACGCATCTTTTATTCGAGCACGCAAGGCGATAGCCTCCAGCGCAGAGAGTAGCGCCTCCCACCCCCAATGAGATTGATGAAACCATCCAGCCGTCTCAGCGTTGTTTCCGCGCTTGCCACACTAGGTTTCGCGACACTTCAGGCGCGGGACATCAACATTCCGGATCCTTCGAAATTAGCCCTCCTCAACAATGTCGCTCCGGGGGATGTCGTGGTTCTCAAAAACGGCATATGGAAAGATGCGCGGCTTTTTGTGAAGAAAGGAGGCTCGGACAAAAAGCCCCTAGTAGGCAGTAACGCTGCGGATGGCGGATGCGGTAATCGAGTTCTGTGCGATTGTACAGGATGGTACCGCGATACAGGATTACTCTAACGAAGGAAGAGCGTGA
>JBILUQ010000448.1:0-2544 GCA_044370935.1 Chthoniobacteraceae bacterium | reverse complement strand
GTTGTTACCTCGCCGGCATTTTTTATCACAGTTCGGCATGGGGCTGGGAGGCATAGCGTTTGCCGACCTTGTGCGCCGAGAATCAACCCAGGCAGCGCTCACCGGTGATCAAGCCTCAGCCGAGAACGCAATCCTCAAACAGGCGTCCCACTTTGCTCCGAAAGCGAAACGAGTCATTTACCTGTTTATGTCGGGTGGCCCTTCGCAGCTGGATCTCTTCGACTACAAACCGCTTCTCAAAAAGCGCCACGGCGAAGAGCTTCCGGATTCGGTGCGCGGCACCCAGAGGCTTACCGGGATGTCCGGCAACCAATCCTCAATTCCGATGGTTGGCTCTCCTTTTGAATTTAAACAGCACGGACAGTCCGGCGCATGGGTGAGCCAGCTGCTGCCAAACACTGCGGCGATGGCCGACCAAATTTGCCTGATCCGATCGATGTTCACCGAATCGATCAACCACGGCCCAGGCGTGACTTTTTTCCAGACCGGCTCACAGATTCCGGGCCGGCCAAGCATGGGCGCCTGGATAAATTACGGGCTCGGCAGCGAGAACAGCAATTTACCCGGTTTCGTGGTCCTCGTTTCGAAGGGAAAAGGCGGTCAGCCGCTAGGAGCGCACTTGTGGGGCAGCGGTTTTTTGTCGGCAGACCAGCAGGGCATCCAGTTCCGGCCCTCGAAAGACCCGGTTCTTTACCTCAACAATCCGAAGGGAATCAGTTCGGATAGCCGCAGGCTCATGCTCGACAGGCTCGCACAGCTTCACTCTCATCGGATGGAGGAAACGCCGGACCCGAGCATTCAGGCGCGAATTTCGAATTACGAAATGGCATTCCGCATGCAGACAAGCATTCCGGAGGCGACTGATTTTTCAAACGAAACCGAGTCCACTCTCGATCTTTACGGCAAGGATTCGCGTTCCCCTGGAACCTTTGCCGCAAACTGCCTGCAAGCCCGGAGACTGGCGGAAAGCGGAGTACGCTTCATCCAGTTGTATCATCAGGACTGGGATCATCACGGCGGACTTCCCTCGGCGTTGCCAAAGCTTTGCAGGGAAACCGACCAGGCTTGTGCGGGCCTGCTCATCGATTTGCAACAACGAGGAATGCTCGACGACACGCTTGTCGTTTGGGGAGGTGAGTTTGGAAGAACCAATTATTGCCAAGGCAAACTTACCACAAACTTCGGCCGCGATCATCACCCGCGCTGCTTCACTGCATGGATGGCGGGAGGCGGAATCAAGGGTGGAACCGTGTACGGCGAAACCGACGAATTCGGATATAACGTCGCAAGCGATGGTGTGCATGTCCACGATTTTCAGGCTACCATTCTGCACCTGCTGGGAATCGACCACGAGGCTCTCACCTATAAATTTCAAGGCCGCCGATACCGACTCACAGATGTTCACGGCAAATTGGTGAAAGGCCTGCTGGCCTAGCCAAAGCGACATCGCCTCACGCTGCATCGTATTCAAAAACTCTCCTTCTCGTCTTTTCCCTGCATGCGGGACCCTCGGAACATGAAAAAGAAAACCGCAAAATTCGCCCTCGCCACGTCGATCATATCATCGCTCATCGCCCAGGGACAGCAGGCGGATGAATTCAAGAACGGCGGGAATGTGGCGCCAAAAATCACCAACCGCACGGCGGCCGAGGAAAAGCTTTTCTTGGACGACGTGAAGGTTCCGGATCCTTTCAATGTCACACTGTTTGCTGCACCTCCTGCAGTAAACTATCCCGTGTATGTGGCGGCGGCACCCAATGGCGATCTGTACGTCTCGAGCGACGGGAATGGTTCACTTGGACGCAAACCGAATCGCGGTAGAATTCTGAGATTACGCGACACCGACGGGGATGGACGCGCCGATGAGGTGAAAGAGTTCGTCAAAGATGTCGATTCGCCGCGGGGTCTGGTGTGGGACCACGATCGCCTCTACCTCATTCACCCGCCGGATGTCAGCGTCTATATTGACAACGATCAGGACGGGGTTGCCGATTCGGAAACAACGATCATTAAGGGCATCGCATTCGGATTTGCCGACCGCCCCGCGGATCATACCACCAACGGTCTTACGCTGGGGATCGACGGTTGGCTGTATGTGGCGGGTGGAGACTTCGGGTTCATGGAGGCCGTGGGAACAGACGGCAGACGCCTTCAACACCGAGGCGGCGGAGTCATCCGATTCCGGCCTGACGGTTCCGGCTTGGAGTTGTTCGCGACCGGCACACGAAACATTCTGGGAACCCCCGTGAGCCCGCTGCTGGACATTTTTGCGAGGGACAACACCAACGATGGCGGCGGTTGGGACGTTCGATTCCACCATTTCACCGGTCTCGAGGACCATGGCTACCCGCGTCTCTACAAAAACTTTTCAGGCGAACACATCGCCCCCCTCGCCGATTACGGTGGCGGATCAGGATGCGGTTCGACGTACCTGAGCGAACCGGGGTTTCCGAGCGAATGGAACCACGCTCCAATGACATGCGACTGGGGCACCGGGGCACTTTGGAGGCATTCAGTCGAGTCGGCCGGGGCAACTTTTAGAGA
>JBILUQ010000141.1:0-9525 GCA_044370935.1 Chthoniobacteraceae bacterium | reverse complement strand
ATTACCTCGGTAGAGGACGATTGTGAGAATGGTGCGCGGTGCAGGGTTCGAACCTGCGACTTCTTGCGTGTGAAGCAAGCGCTCTACCACTGAGCTAACCGCGCATTCGGTGTGGCAAGCCATCACCCTAGCAACGGCCTGTCCGCTGGCTAGGAAAAAATCAGCGCACGATTATTGCCGGGCGCCCCTGTGACAACCGCTCAAGGCCCGTCCTGCCCTCTAGCTAATTCAACAGACGCCAGAGGGTGCGCACGGTTTGGCTGGCTGCTTTGACATTGTGCACTCGGAAAATCTGCGCCCCCTGCAGGAGTCCCTCCGCAATGCATGCAACCGTCCCCGCGTCCCTTTCTGCGGCATTGGCGATGCCCAGCACCTCGCCAATCACTGTTTTGCGTGACACGGGGAGCAGGATCGGCCTCCCAAACCGGTGCAACCGCGAAAGATTGGCGTAGATCGCGAGATTGTCGTCCCTCTGTTTTGCAAAATCGATGCCCGGATCCAAGATGAGCTTTTCATGGGACAAGCCGGCTGCGAGCGACATTGCGATTTTGTCCTCGAAAAACGACTCCATCGCCGCAAGCACGTTTTCATACTGGACGTGTGTGTGGGGGACCTTCGGCACTCCAATGCTGTGCATGATCAAAAGCGCCGCGCCGGTTTGGGCGCATATTCGCGCGTTTTGATCGTCGGGTAATGCTCCTATGTCGTTGAGGATTTCACCGCCGAGCGCAAGTGATGCAGCTGCCACTTTCGGCCTCCAAGTGTTGATTGATAGAAGCGGACGGGTTGGGAGTTGACTCCACAATTCGATAAAGCCGCACAACCGATCGATCTCCTCCTGCTCCGAAATCGGCTCGCGATTGGTTCGGGCGCTCTCGGCGCCAAGATCGATGATGTCTGCTCCGTCCTTGATCAGCACTTCACTGCGCTCAATCGCCGTTTCGATATCCGCGACTCCGTCGCCAGAGAAAGAGTCGACCGAAAGATTCAGAATACCCATGATCATCGCGGGACGCGGAAAATGGATCGATGTTTGGCGCGCGGAAAGCTGCATGAGTCGCGGAGAAGAATGAAGCGCGGTCGGGACATCCGCAATGGGCAAGTAATCTAAGGATTTTTTGTCGTCTCTCTTCCTCGCCTAGGGTGTGTTCGTGTTTGGCTGCATCGGCGGCATTCGGAGCACGTTTGCGGCAAGCCCCTGGGGGAGCCATTCGATTTGGGTTGTGGTGACGATTTGCTGTGCACTAGGCGGCAGTTCGCGCAGAAGCGCGGCGCGCCTTTGGAGATCGAGCTCGCCGAAAATATCGTCCAACAGCAGCAACGGTGGCTTGCCCGAATCGGCCTCCATTAGGCGTGCGGCGGCGAGCCGCAAGGATAGGGCCAGGGTGCGTTGCTGGCCCTCCGATCCAAGCGTCGCAGGCGCGTTTGATAGCAAAAGTTGCAGATCATCCCGGTGCGGCCCCAAAGTTGTCTGCCTCAGGCGAAGGTCCTCGCCGCGCGAGGATTCAAGGGCGGCTGCAAAATCGTCGCCGCACGAGGGCATATACTGGGCGTCCAGAGTTTCGCGAGATCCGCTGATTGCAGTGTGTGCGAGTTGTGCGAGTGGGCGAATTGCGGTGATGAACGACTGGCGCGCGGACATTAGCAATTTCCCCGACTCAATCAACGGTTCATTGAAGGCCTGTAATTCTTTCAAGCGCGGGGTGGGGGATTTGAGTAGGATATTCCGTGAACGCAGCGCGCGCTCGTAATTGCGTAGTGCGCCGCGGTAGGCGGGGTGCAGTTGAACTGCGAGGAAATCCATGAAGCGGCGGCGCACTTCAGAGTTGCCTCGCACAAGCGCGATATCGGTGTTTGAAAACCAAACCACCCTCCCGAGCCGCAAGTATTCCGCCGCCGAGCTTTGTTCGACGGCATCCAGCGCCAGCTTCTTGCGGCGTGGACTGTAGTAAAATTGCAGGTGCGCACCTCCGTAGTATCCATCGAGCAAGAGTCCGCGGGCCTCGTGCCGGACGATATCGCCAAGCTTGGAAGTGCGAGGAGACTGTAGGCGGAGGATTACGCACGCCGCCTCGAGCAACGAGGTTTTGCCCGCCGCGTTCGGGCCGATGATGAGGTTTAGACCGGGCTGGAACTCGGCCTCGAAATGTTCGAAGCAGCGGAACTGTCCGAGCTTTATCCGCGTGAGCATGTCTGTAAAAGAGGCCGGAATTTGGTGCTCCGCGCTTGTCCCGTTGTGTGTGGCTGCACAACCTGCTCGCTGCGCTGTGAGCTCGAACGTTGGCGGCGGTCAGGAGGCGTCGGCGTTGTGCGCGACCGGAGCCGCCTGTGAACGCTGAGCCTGTTTCTTGTGCCGCAGCCAGCGCCAGAGTGCGTAGATGCCGATTGCTCCGGCCACGGCGGCAAGAAGTCCCTCCTGTGCATGGAGCACCATCGCCTTGAGTTCGTCCATTTGATCCCCGAGGAAATATCCCAAGCCAGTCAGCAGCATCGCCCAAAGTACCAGCCCCACCCCGTCCGTGAACCAGAACTTCGGGTAGGAGAGCTTTTGGAGACCCCAGAAAATGACGCTTGGATAACGCGTGCCGTAGAGCGGCCGACACAGTGAAAGCTCCCACGGGCCCACTTTGTTCGCGATACGCTCTACCTTCGGACCGACTTTTTGGTATGCGGGCTTGGATCGGACCCATTCGGCTCTGTGATGCGCCAGCCAGAACACGATGGTGTCATGCATGAGCGCCGAGAATACAGCGGCTGGAAAGCAGGCCCACAAATTGAGCAGCCCGGTGCTGGCAAATGCTCCGATGACCAAGAAAATTAGGTCCGTTTCTATGAGGGCCCAGAGGAGGGCCGCCCAAACGCCGTAGTTACGCAGGAGGTCGGTGAGGAACTGTTCCATGAAGGGTGGGGTATTGATGTTGTAGCGGGTTTGTGATTTTTACCATCAAAAGGTGGCGGGATCTTTTGTCCGCGGTAGTTTCCGTCGCTCGTTTAAGTTGGCCGTTTGAGTTGCCGGCACGAAGATTAGCTCGCAAAAGGGACTTGTGAAGAAACACGTTGTTTTTGACCGAATTTGCGAGGGGTGGTGTGGTCTCGCCCTTTTCGATCGCCTTCAAGTGTGCTTTCTTTGAGTGGTATGACGCCGACTCGAGATCAAGTAAGCCTCTCTGACACCTGGGATTTAGCTCCGCTCTACGCCGATGGCGCGGCTTGGGACTGTGATTTTCGCGAATTGCAGGCCCAGTATCCGAGACTCGCGCTTTTCGAAGGGAAGCTCGGCGCCTCTGCCGTGGCGCTGCGCGACGCCATGGAGGCCTCCAAGCAGGTGAACCTCCGCATTGAGCGGTTGGCGCAGTACGCCTCCTTGAAGACATCGGAAGACAGCGCGAACTCGCAGTCGCTCACTCGTGAGGGGCAATTGGAAAATTTGATGACGCGTATCGGTGAAATCACCGCGTACATGGACCCTGAGATTCAGTCGATCGACGATTCCACCTTTGAATCCTTCCTCGCGACGTCAGAGCTGAGCGAGTGGCAGATTCCCCTCCGGAAACTGAGGCGCCTCAAGCCCCACACGCTCTCGACGCCCGAGGAGCGTCTGATGGCGCTCAGCTACACTGCGCTGCGGGGGCATGCCGAGACGTTTTCGCAGCTCACGAATGTCGACATGGATTTCGGCAAGATCACCGACGAACACGGCGCCCAGAAGGAGCTTACCCAATCCTCGTACGGTTCCTTTTTGGTAAAACGCGACGCAGGGCTGCGCAAAACAGCCTTTCACCAGTTTTACAAGGAGTTCGGTGCGCACCAGTACACGCTTGCTTCGACGCTTGCCTCCTCGGTGCGTTCCGACGTGTTCAGCGCACGTGCGAGGCATTATCCTGGTGCGCGAGCAGCCGCGCTCTACCGCGACGATGTGCCTGTGTCGGTTTATGACAATCTGATTGCAACGGTGCGTTCAAATTTGGCGCCGCTGTTGAGGTACTATGCGCTGCGCAAACGCGTGCTGAAGCTAGACGAGATCCATGCCTACGACACTGGCGTGCCGATCGTGCCGAAGATCGAAACTCATGTCAGTTTTGATGAGGCGACGAGGAAGGTGATCGCGGCGCTGGAGCCGCTTGGTGCGGAGTACAGCTCTGTGCTCGCTGACGGACTCGGGGCTGGGCGCTGGTGTGATCGGTATGAGAACAAGGGTAAACGCTCCGGCGCGTTTTCATCTGGAGGCTACCAGGGGCCGCCGTACATTCTCATGAATTACAAGGAGGACGTGTTTGCCGACATCTACACGCTTGCGCACGAGGCCGGTCATTCCATGCACACTTGGTACGCCAAGCGGAGCCAGCCTTTCCAGACTTACGATTACCCGATTTTCCTCGCGGAGGTCGCAAGCACATTTAATGAGGAGCTGCTCACGCACCACTTGCTCGAGCACACAGAGGATCGGGCAATGCGGGCGTATCTGATCAACCGGCAGATTGATGACATACGGGGCACTATTTACCGGCAGACCATGTTCGCGGAATTTGAAAAGCTCACCCACGAGGCCGAAGAACGGGGTGACGCGCTGACGCTTGATGCGTTCCGGCAAATTTACCGGGGGTTGTTGAAGGATTATTTTGGCAATGATTTTGTGCTCGATGCGGAGCTTGATTTGGAATGCCTACGAATCCCGCATTTCTACAACGCATTCTATGTCTACAAATATGCGACTGGGCTTAGTGCTGCAGTTTCGCTGGCGCGGCAGGTGTTGAGCGAGGGGCAGCCGGCGGTAGAACGGTATGTCGGATTTTTGAAGAGCGGCGGGTCCGAGTTCCCGCTTCCTACCTTGCGGAAGGCTGGGGTGGATATGGAGCAGCCCGCGCCGATTGAACAAACGCTTGCGCTGTTTGAACGGCGTGTGGGAGAACTAGAAGAGTTACTGGGCTGATACAGACGTGGAAACGCTTCCAATCGAACAACAAAAAACGCTGACGGCCGTCCAGGGATATCTGGAACTGGGGATGTGCCGCGAGGCGATGCGCGAGCTCAAAACGCTTCCGGCCGAGTTGAGGCGTAAGGCGGTGGTGTTGGAACTGGAGATCGTGGTGCTTATTCGGGGGCTGCACTGGAAGGCGGCATCGGTTGCCGCGCGGCGCCTGTGCCGAATGCAGCCCGATTTGGCGGCCGGTTATATTCATTTGGCCTTTTGCCTGCATGAACTGGGTGACACCAATGGGGCGAGAAACATCCTGCGCAAAGGGCCTCCGACCCTGCAGAAGGAAGGCACCTACTACTACAATCTAGCTTGCTACGATGCCGTCCTTGGCGACCTCGATGAGGCCCGCACGAATCTGGCGAGGAGCATCCACATCGATAAGCGGTTTCGAGATTTTGCCAAGGGTGACTCTGATCTGGCGGCGCTACACTCCGATTTGCGATGAGTACCCCCGATTTCTGGGGGGAGCATCGGATTCAAGGCAGGGCGGTGCCGCCACTCTTCCCCAAGAGCGGGCCAGTTCGAAGCATCGTGTATGGGGAGGCCCCAGGGCCGAGGGGGGCGGATCAAAGCGGCTTCCCATTCTGGGGGGATGGCGCGGGTATTCCGCTTTACCGTGGCTTGGTGGTCGCGGGTTGCGCTGAGTTGGATAATTCAGTTTGGGCGCGTTGGGATGGGTCTGTGTTGCGAGGGGCTGGGTTCTGGCCCAAGCTTATTGGGGTCGCGCTCAGTAACGCTTTTCCATGCTGTCCCACGGACGATGGTATGCGCTTTCGTGCACCGAAGCGCGGAGAGTTGATGTCGGAAGAAAACACCGCGCGATTGAGGGATGAACTCGGCGTAGCGCTTGCGCGCGGCGCCTCAAAGGTGATCACGCTGGGGAGATGCGCTGCCCAAACGCTGGAACCCCTCGCTGACGAGCGCGGCCTAACATTGATCACCCTGCCGCATCCGAGCAGTCAGGGACTGTTGATGAGCGCGCCTGGGAAGGGCCGAGGGATGAGGCTCGAGGATTTGCGGGCGCAGTGGGAACAACGGCTGGTGGACTCGCTGCGGTCCTGATTCGCGCGGGTTGCCGCATTCATGCTGGGGTGGGGCTCGGCTGGAACTTTTCACCAGCCCGCCGTGAGGTCCGGGGCGGTTTCCTTTAGGATCTCTAAAATTGCCTGACGGTCGGCGTTGGAAAGCTTTTCAAATTGCGGCTCCGGGTTCTCCCCCTGCAGAACTTTGTGAAGGCGCGACAAGATTGCTTCGCGGACCTCCGGAGATATTTTGCGGAACGCATCGGAGTCGAGCAGGAAACTGCAGGGGAAACGAAAAATCCGGGTTTCCAAGTCGAGATCTTTCAGAGAGCGTCCCCTTGAATCACGTTTGGCGTTTTTTTGAAACGCGCGGATGAAGTCCTTGGAAGCGCTGATAGGCGAGGGGAGCGGCGCTTCTTCCACAAATAAGAGGTAGCGAAGGAAGGCGCGGATTTGCGATTCGAGATAGCGGAGGTTCCCGTAGGAAGCCATGCGCTGCTGCCCCTCCATATTCAGGCGCGTGATGTAATTGTGCATGTGCGTCTGATGATCGTGCAAGATGAGAGGAACGATCTCGCTGCCTTTTGATGGATAACGCGCTGAGTCAAAAATACGGGTGAGAAGTTTTTCCTCTATCGGAACTCTTGTGTTGCCGGTTCCGAGCGCGTTACCGCGGTGGATCCAATTTGCTGGTGTGTTGGAAACCAGCCAACTGCCCCAGCGCTCTTGGATCGGCGTGCAGTGCGTTACATTGTTGGTGTCGGTCCCGGCGATGAGCTCCCCGGTTACGTCTACGTCCAGTGAACGCACCACGAAGCCTGGGACCCCCATCGTCCGCGCCGAAGCATGGCAGCTCAGGCAGTCGTTGTTTCTTCGGAAACGCAGAGGCTCTGAGTCGTCCTGAGATACGGTATAAAATACCGTCCCGAGGGCGGGATCCACCGTAGCAATTTCCAAATCAGGTGCGCCGGGAACGAATCCCACGTACACGTTGTCTGAGAAATAGAGTGCGCGAGGGTTTTCTGAATCGATGAAGCGCCGTTGAACCGAGGTTTTCGAAAAGACAAGCATCTGGGAGGAGGCGGGAACGCCGAGCATTTCGAGCACCGCTGGTAAATAGCCGAATTTCGGGTGGTACTCCTTCCATCCCGACGCGCGGTTTGCGCGCAGCGATTTGTTGAGAACGGCAACCGGATCCGTCGCCACCTTGCCCTTGTAACCGAGCGGGGCCTTCTCTAATTCGAGCATGTGCGTGCTGCCCTGAAAGTCCTCCGCCCGCATGGATCTCGGAGCCAAGGCGAGAGGTGTGCACAAAAAAAAGAGGAAGCCACATTTTGATTTGTGCGGCTTCCTCATTTTTAGTTGAGCAGTTTTTCCGGATCGATGTCCGGATCGATGTCCGGATCGATGTCCGGGCGGTGGTCTACTGCATCCACTCGGTGTGGAAGAACTCTCCAACGGGCTTGTCGACGCGCTCGTAGGTATGCGCGCCGAAAAAGTCGCGCTGAGCCTGGAGCAGGTTCGCCGGCAGGCGTGCGGAGCGGTAGCTGTCAAAGTAAGCGAGAGAGGCGCTGAATGCTGGGACAGCGATGCCGTTTGCGACAGCCGTGCCGATGGCGAGGCGCCAGTTCTGCTGAGAGTTTTCGATGATGTCGCGGAAGTAGGGGTCGAGCAGGAGGTTTTTGAGCCCTGGATTGAGCTCATACGCCTGCTTGATGCGGTTCAGGAAGTGCGCGCGGATAATGCAGCCGCCTCGCCAGATGGTCGCGATGTCTCCGAAGTTGAGCGCCCAGCCGTACTGTTTCGCAGCAGCCCCGAGCTGCACAAAGCCTTGCGCGTAGGAAACGATTTTTGACGCATACAGCGCGTCACGTACCGCTTCGATGAGCGCCTCTTTTTCTGCGGGAAACGGTACTCTCTCGGGGCCCTTGAGTTGCTCGCTTGCAGAGACGCGTTCTTCCTTAAGCGACGAAAGAATGCGCGCCTCGACTGCTGCGGAGATAGTTGAAAGGGGGACTCCCATTTCTACAGCGTGGCCTACTGTCCATTTACCAGTGCCCTTTTGTCCTGCCCGGTCAACAATCAAGTCGACAAGCGGCTTTCCAGTTTCCGCATCCTTTTTCCCAAAGATGGTTGCAGTGATTTCAATCAGGTAGCTGTTGAGCTCGCTTCGATTCCATTCGCCGAAAATCGTGGCCAATTCATCAGCGCCCAGCCCGAGGACGTCGTGAAGGATGGCATAGGCTTCGCAGATGAGCTGCATGTCGCCGTATTCGATTCCGTTGTGAACCATCTTCACGTAATGGCCCGCTCCATCGGCGCCCATGTAGCGGCAGCAGGATTCCCCATCAACAAACGCCGAGATTTTTGTGTAGATCGGTGCGAGGAATTCCCAGCCTTCCTTGGATCCTCCTGGCATGATCGAAGGGCCCTTGAGCGCGCCTTCTTCTCCACCGGACACTCCGACTCCAAAGTAGCGAATTCCTTTTTGTGCCAGTGCTTTTTCGCGACGCTGAGTGTCTGTCCAAAGTGAGTTGCCGCCGTCAATGATGATGTCTCCCTCCTCCAGCAGTGGGATCAATTGTTCAATCACTGCGTCCACGGGCGCGCCAGCTTTGACCATGATCTGGGCTTTGCGTGGGCGTTTGAGGGATTTTACAAAATCCTCAAGAGTGTGGGCGGCCACGATGTTTTTGCCCTTGGCTCGTCCCTGGGCGAATTTCTCGGTCACCGCCGTGGTGCGGTTATACACGGCCACGGTGAAGCCTTTGCTCTCCATGTTGAGCACGAGGTTTTCACCCATTACAGCGAGGCCGATTAGGCCGATATCACAATTGGCGGACATTGTTTTTGGTACAGTTGAAGAGGTTGTTTGAACTAAGCCGGTAGGTTAATCCGCCCGTAGCTTTCTCGGCAATGGACTTTTCTGTCGGAACCGTTGAGGGTTTGCGTCACACATCGGGCAACCCCTTGCCGGATGCGGAACCTGTGAACCTACCCAATCAACTCACCCTAGCTCGTTTGGCAATCACCACGGTGTTCGCTGCCGTCCTCGAGGTGGATTGGAGCTACCGCTGCACTGCGGGGCTGCTTCTGTTTGCTGCGGCGAGCATCACCGACTACGCGGACGGCGCCATTGCGCGGCGCTACAACCTCGTGACGGATTTCGGTTCGCTGATGGATCCGCTAGTTGATAAAATATTGATGGCGACGGCTTTAGTTTGCCTCTCTGTCATCCCATACAACCACCATCCCGCCCTGCCAGCGTGGGTGTCCATTCTCATCATCAGCCGCGAGTTTCTCATCACCGGCCTCCGTCAAATCGCCTTATCCAAAGGCGTCGTGCTTCCCGCGGATCGGTGGGGCAAACACAAGACGATCTGGCAGATCATAGCCATCCTCTACTACTTCTTGATCCTGAGCTTCACGGAATGGAACGCTGCTGGTTGGTTTCCCGTCCTGCCCGGCGAGCCCGCGCTGTGGAGCAAGCTCGGATGGGGTGTCATGGGAGTAGCTCTAGCGCTA
>JBILUQ010000441.1:0-2561 GCA_044370935.1 Chthoniobacteraceae bacterium | reverse complement strand
TTCTGGGGATGGGATAGAGGAATGGGGGGCGGTTGCCGCCAAAGCTCCATCCCGTCAGTGTGCGGGTGGCGGGTAAAAAACAGCCTAAGTTAAGATAACCCAGCGACTTTACTTTTATTGCTAGATATTTTGACTGAATTTCTTATGGTTTGGACGGGTAAATCACTGAGGCCGCTACCAGCCGCCGCCTCGTTGAGAGGATCACTCGCGTCCGGGGGGACCGCGGATGGTTTTTTTCGCGAGGCGTCGGCTTGTGGCGGTTCCGTGAAGCTGCGGTCGGAGACGCGATGTTCTACGTCGGAAACTGCGCGGTTTCACCTGACGGCTGCTTGTCGTTGGGAGCGCCAAGGGAGGGCGAGAGAAAGTGAAGAGGGCAAATTCGTTTTTAAACCTTTCGGTTTCATCCGATTGAGACTTTTTTGGAGCGCCAGACATGGGTGTGCTGGATCTCGGCATGGGGAGGAACCGCCCGTTTCTGGGTTTAAAGGACTTCGCCGATGACGCAGATCACCTTGTTACAATTAGTCGGGATGAGTCAGCCAGCGTCGCGGCACGCTGCAGGCTGTTTACTCACGGACGAGCACTTTGATGGAATCCCTCAGGTCGTCGCCTTCGCTCGGGCTGTTCAGAAAGTGTGGGTTATGCACTCAATCGAAGAGCGGCTTGTGAGTTTGCGCCGGATCCGCTCAATTCTCGCGGAGCGCGCGGGCGATCTGGCGGTGAAAGCCTCGGGACCTCAGCACTCCGTTTACGAAGCGCTGGCGGCTGAAATTTTACCTTTGCTAGAGGCATGTTGCTTTTTGGAGCGGAACGCAAAGGGTATTCTTGCGACTAAGCATTTGGGATCCGAGGGGCGGCCGGTCTGGATTGGCAAAGTTGAGACAGAAGTTAGCCGGGAGGCTTTGGGTGTCGTGGGGGTGATTTCCCCTTCAAATTACCCGCTTTTTCTCGGGGCCGTGCAAGTGCTGCAGGCGCTTGTTGCTGGGAATGCCGTGCTCTGGAAGCCCGCCCGTGGTTGCGCAGAAGTCGCGCAATCTTTTGCGGCGATTGTTATGGAGTGTGGGTTTCCTAGGGGAATCCTCCATGTGCTTTCCGACTCTGATGAAGCGGGCAGGGAGTTGACCGAGCAGAACTTGGACAAGTTTTTTTTCACGGGGAGCTACGAGGTGGGAACCCGAGTGACTGCGGCCCTCGGCCAGCGCGCAGTCCCTATTGTTGCGGAGTTGTCTGGATGCGATGCGATGTTTGTGCGCGAGGATGCCGAGATGGAAAGGGTTGGCGCGGCGTTGCGTTTTGGATTGGGATTCAATGGCAGCCGCACCTGTATTGCTCCCCGCAGGGTGTTTGTTGCGCGCAAGGTTGCTGTCGAATTTGAAAAGGCATTGAGCGAAGGCCTAGACTCGCTTCCTCGCCATCCCATTTCGGAAAGGGATCGGGTTCGCGTTGCCGCCATGCTTGCGCGGGCGAAGGCGGCGGGGATACGGTTTGTGAGCGGCGCCGATGGGGGGGATGTTCATAATCCGGTTGCGCCGATTGCGGCGTTTGTGGACGACGAAACGGCGCCGATTTTCCAGGGTGATTTCTTTTTTCCAATCATCAGTGTGATGTTCGTGGAGGACGACTTGGAGGCGATACGGGCTGACGGCCTGTGCCAGTACGCGCTTGGAGCGACTATTTTCAGCCGGAGCCAATCGGCTGCAAGGCGACTTGCGGCTCACATCCGAGCTGGCTCTATAGTCATCAACGATCTGATTGTGCCCACCGCGGATCCTCGGATTCCCTTCGGAGGGAGTATGCGGAGCGGTTATGGAGTGACGCGTGGCGCTGAGGGTTTGATTGAGATGACGCGCGCCAAGGTGCTGCAGGTGAGGCGGGGGGGAATTCCTCCGCACTTGTCGGGGCAGGTGCCTTCCCCGGGTCTTCTGCTCGCGCTGGTCCGTGTTCTGCATGGCGGCACTTTTCTGAGGAAGGCCCGCGCTCTTTTGAATGTGGCTAAATTCGGATTCCGTCAATGGCGTCAGATGAATTCGCAGAAAAAGTCTCGAACCGAAAAAACGCAGGGCTGAATGATCAATTTTCAACGGAGGTTTAGTGTATGACAAACCATGACTCGCAAACGGTGGTTGTGATTGGTGCTGGCTTGGGCGGGCTCGCTTCGGCTTGCACTTTGGCTGCTCGCGGATACCGGGTCACGGTGTTCGAGACCAACTCATGGGTCGGGGGCAAGGCTGCGGTGCATAGAGACAAGGGTTTCCGCTTCGACATGGGGCCGACGATTGTGACGGTGCCTTCGGTGCTACGTCGAATTTTTGGTGAAGCCAACCGGCCTTTGGAGTCGGTGCTGAATCTTGTGAAACTCGATCCGCAGTGGCGCAGTTTTTTTGAAGATGGCTCCACGCTGGACTTGGTCGCTGATGGCGGAGAGATGGCTAAGAAAATCGAGGCTTTCGCTCCTGGCTCTGGCGGCGGAGAGGGTTTCAGGCGTTTTCTTGAGCTCTCGCAAAAGCAGTCGGAAATCTCGGACCGCGTTTTTTTCTGGAAACCCGTCGGGGGGTTCAGTG
>JBILUQ010000444.1:0-2574 GCA_044370935.1 Chthoniobacteraceae bacterium | reverse complement strand
AGGATTTTTCCGAATGGTACCAGCAGGTGGTTCGCGCCGCCGACCTCGCCGAGCCGTCGGACGTGCGCGGCTGCATGGTTATCAAGCCGTGGGGTTACGGCGTGTGGGAACAAATGCAGGGGGCGCTTGATGCGATGTTCAAGGCGACGGGCCACAAGAACGCGTACTTCCCGCTGTTCATCCCGCTGTCTTACCTCGCAAAAGAAGCCGAGCACGTCGACGGCTTCGCAAAGGAGTGCGCAGTGGTGACGCACCACCGGCTTGAAGTCGGACCCGACGGCGGCCTGCGGCCCGCACCGTCCGCCGAGTTAACCGAACCGCTGATCGTACGTCCCACCAGCGAGACGATCATCGGCGCGACGTACGCCAAATGGGTGCAGAGTTACCGGGACTTGCCGATTCTGATCAACCAGTGGGCGAATGTGGTTCGCTGGGAAATGCGGCCACGCATTTTTCTGCGCACCGCCGAGTTTCTGTGGCAGGAGGGACACACTGCCCACGAAACCGATACCGAAGCGGTGGAGGAAACGGAAAGAATGCTCGGTGTGTACGCGAAGTTCGCCCGGGAGCACCTCGCGCTGCCGGTGTACACGGGGGAGAAAAGCGCCGGGGAGCGTTTTCCCGGAGCGGTGCAGACCCTGACCATCGAGACCATGGTGCAGGATCGTAAAGCAATTCAGGCTGGGACCTCGCATTTTCTGGGGCAGAACTTCGCGAAAGCGAGCGGGATTCGTTTTCTCTCAAGATCGAACACTCAGGAGTACGCATGGACCACCAGCTGGGGTGTCAGTACGCGTTTGATTGGCACGGTTATTATGGCGCATGGCGATGACGATGGAGTGATCCTGCCTCCGCGAATTGCGCCGTCCCAGATCGTGATTTTGCCTGTCACGCCCAAGGAAGATACGAAGGCTGCAGTGCTTGAGGCCGCGCACAAGCTCGCGGCGCGACTGCGCGAGCAGCGTTTTCATGGCGACTTGCTGCGCGTTGAAGTCGATACGCGCGACATCGGTGGCGGGACCAAGAGCTGGGAGTGGATCAAAAAAGGCGCGCCGGTCCGCGTGGAGATTGGGCCTAGAGATTTGGAGAAAGGTTCCGTCGCTCTCGCGCGCCGCGATCGTGGACCGAAGGAAAAGACGTTCCCCACGGTGGAAGAGTGTGTGGCTGGCATGCTCGGGGTGCTGCAAGAAATTCAGGACGGACTGCTCGCGAAGGCTACGGCGTATCGCGACGCAAACACGGTTCGCATCGATACGAAAGAAGAGTTCTACGCATTCTTTACTCCCAAAAATGCAGACAAACCCGAGATTCACGCGGGGTTCGCGCTGGCCCACTGGAATGGGTCTGTGGAGGTGGAGAAACAGATCAAAGAAGATCTGAAGGTTACAATTCGCTGCATACCGACGGCGGGACAGATTCCCGGCGCGGAGGAGCCCGGACGCTGTGTGATCACAGGGGAGCCGAGTGCGCGCCGCGTCCTTTTCGCAAAATCCTACTAGGCTACCCCCGCAGATTTTGTTCTTCAGTTTGAATCCCCGTTGGAGAAGAGCGCCTATCCTTTGGTAAACCAAAAAATCTTATGATTTCAGCAATCCCCGTCGAACACAACGATCCGGTCAACGCGCAGATTCTTGCGATTTCCGAGGACAAAATCCAAGGCTTCGTCAGAGAACCGTTTGAGGAAATCGCGAAGCTATCCGGCGTGGCCTTGGAGGTCGTGGTGGAGCGGATCCGCGCAATGCTGGAGGCCGGAACGATCCGCCGCGTGCGCCAGACATTGATTGCACCGAATCTCGCGCATGGCGCGCTGGTGGCTTGGCGTGTGCCGGAGGAAAAGCTCAACAGCGCGTTTGATTTCATGTTCCAACATGACCCGTTCAGCGGGCACGTGGTTGTTCGGTCAACGGACCAGCAGACGAAGGGCTCGGAGTACCGTTTGTGGACGACATTGAAGGTGCCCGTGGGTACGTCGATGGATGAACACTGCGAGGTGCTGATGAAGCACACGGGATGCGATAAATACAAGCTCATGCCTGCAAAAGGCATCTTTGCGCTTGGTGTCGGGCATGTGCGCCGCAAAACGATTGAACCCGGTGACAAGATCGAAAAGCCGGCGCAGATGATGTCCATTCAAAACATCAGCCTCACCGATCTCGATTGGAAGGTGTTGCTCGCTTTGAAACGTGAATTCGAGGTTTCGGAAATCGGTTCACATCCCTGGGTCGCCCGGGCCGAGGAGGCCGGCGTGAGCGTAGAGGAATTTTTTGCGACAGCTGAAAGCCTTCAGCAGCGGAAAGTGATCGGCCGTTTTTCAACGTTTCTTGAACACGTCAAACCGTCCCAAACAGGGGTCCGCGTGACGCGTTTCAACGCTCTGTTTCATTGGGCGGTGCCTGTCGGCCGCGAGATTGAGGCGGGCGGAGAAGTTGGCCGGCATGAAGTGCTCACGCACTGTTACTGGCGGGAGGGGGGCGCCGATTTTAACAACGTCAACATCATGTCCGTGGCGCACGGAACCGAGAAGGATCGTGTGCTTCAGCACAAGGCGGCGATCGACGCGCACTTGCAGGCGTG
>JBILUQ010000470.1:0-2585 GCA_044370935.1 Chthoniobacteraceae bacterium | reverse complement strand
AGTGCGGCGTGCGGCCTCGTCTTTTTTCCCGATGGCGAGCCGGCCTACATCGTCCGCCGTTTCGATCGCGACTCTGCAAACGGAAGAAAACTGGCCCAAGAAGACTTCTGCCAGCTGGCTGGAAAGAGCCGTGCAACCCACGGGGAAAACTACAAATACGACGGCAGCTACGAAGAACTTGGACGTCTACTGCGGCAGTATAGCCCAGCGTGGAGAGTCGAAGCTGAGAGGCTATTTACGCTTATCGTCTTTAACTACGTCTGCGGTAACGGAGACGCACATCTAAAAAACTTCTCGCTGCTCGAAACACCTTTTGGAGATTACTCGCTCAGCCCTGCTTACGACCTGCTCTGTACGACGCTGCACCTCCCGACCGAGAGTCGCACAGCCTTGGACATTTTCGATGATTTCATCACTCCAAGTTTCGATGCCAATGCCTTTGCCAAACGTTCGGATTTCATGGAACTGGCCAACCGGTTCGGACTACGCGAGCCTCGCGTGGTGGCCATACTCGACCGATTCGCTATCGAGCGCCCCGCGATGGAAGCACTTTTGGACCGCTCGCTTCTTTCGCCCGAGGGTAATGCACGCTACCGCGCCATCTTAGCCGACCGTATCGTAGCACTCGCGGACTGATGCGGACTACAGAGTCATCCATGCGCTTTCAGTGAGGGCAGTCCGCCTAGGAGCGCTGGGAACCGGCCGATTTCCATCTGATCCAAAACATTCCTGCCGGATTGTTTGCCTGAAACCGCCTAAAATTGCGAAAAGACAATGGTTTCTCGCCATCCCCAACGCTGAAATCCGATCCAATTGAAGGGGAGCGCGCAAATGTCATTGTCAGAGTCGCTGGTTCTGCGCGGAGCGCGCCGGGTTGGGAAAACTTACTTGTTCCAGGACTCGGGCGCGGAATATTTCGAGTCGTTGATGACGGTGGATCTCGAACGGGAGCGCTCGGCTAGTGACCCGTGTTTGCCTTGCTCCTCTGCATCGTAAAAAGGTCGGTGATGTCGTCCACGGTCGTGCGTCTGCCGCGCAGAAAACGTTTCGCGCCGTTTAACTCCGAACCTTCAAGCTCCCAGTCGCACACAAAATGGTCCGCACTCCTCTCGGTTTTCAGCAACCGGTTCACCCGGCGGAAATCGCATCCGTAGTGCGCCGCATCCCAAATGTGCAGATCGCTGTCCGCCCAGCTTGAGCCGGTTTTGGTCAGGCTCGGAAAATCGCGGGATGCGATGTATCCGTCCAAAATATTCAGGGGTTTTACCTGCGCCCAATCGCATAAAAGCAGGAACAGCGAAACCAAAACATCGTTGCGTTCCACCATCCATGCGATCCGCTTTTGACCAACCACCGCACGATCCCACAGGAACATGCCCTGCAGGATGATTTCAAAGAAAGCCCCCGAACTCAGAATCGCACGGATCTCGGTTTCCGTTTTTCCAAGCTGAAATGCATTCCAGCGTGCCCCGGGCGGAAGTGGCCGCAGCTTGTATTCCATAAGCAACTGCATCAGATCCAATGCGCTCAAAACGGCCGAACGGATCGGCAGGAGGCACGCCTTCTGGTCGATGAGCGCTGTCACGGGCATCGCAATGGTTATTCCAAGACGGCGCTCAAGAGCCGCCGGGATCAATGAGCGTGCGTGTCAGTCCATCCGCAAGCACGCCGGGCAAAGCGCCGGCATCCTGCACCACCGAAGCCTCCGGAAACAGCGAACGGATGTCCTGTGTTTCCTGCCCGATTCCAATCGCGACGATTCGAATTCCATCGTCAGCAAAACGGGCTGCCTCTTTTTTGACTTCGAGGCCGACATCTTCCGGAACCATTCCGTCGGTCAGTAAAAACACGATGCGATCCCTCTCTTTTCGGGCCTCCATGGATCGCATTGCAAACCGCAGTGCGTTGAGCAGGTTGGTTCCGCCATCCGGCTTCAACACAAGCGAAAGCGCCGCTTCGGCATGCGCGTCGGATTTCTTCTCCCAACCATGAATGCAGACCGCATCATCGTTGAAGAGCACGATGGAAAACGGGATCCCGCAACGCGTGCACGCTTCCCGGATCATTACCGAAGAATCAAAGGCCGCGGCGGATTTGCCCTCCTGTTTCATCGATTCCGAACGATCCAGCAGGAATAAAAAAGCGGGGTCCGGCAGCGTGCGGCGCCGGCGCTGCATCCACAGCTTTTCGTAAAGCCTCGGATCAGCCTCGAATTGCGCCGCCGCCCGCAAGTCGAGCCTGTCACCGGACCGGAAACCGCGCGAATGCCGAAGTCCGCGGTGGTTCGGCAGGAGCTGCATCAGAATGTCCGACGCAGATCGGATCTGCTCCGCGTATTTGCAAACGGCGCTCCGGTAGGGATGGTTGGTTTTGCCTGCCAGCTCGGCGCGCAACGCTCTTTGGAGTTGTTCTTCGGAAAGCGGGGTGCGGTGTCCGGCGCCGGCGCGAACGACGCGCATACTCCTGGAGTGAGGCAGCTCCACGGCGCCGTGTTCTTTGATCAGGCGCAGGTAGGCCGGGAGCACGCCGTTGGCGACATGAATCCACATGGTGGCCTGCATGATCCGCACCCATTTTTCCATGCT
>JBILUQ010000445.1:0-2594 GCA_044370935.1 Chthoniobacteraceae bacterium | reverse complement strand
CAAATCAATTAGATTTTCAATCGCAACTAAACTTCGCCGGTTTTTATCAAATCCAGCAAAAGGCAAGGGCATCCCGCAATCAATCCACCGCATCATTGTTTTAAAGTTTGCTTTGACGCCAGGACCGTAAATCAAAGGGGGACGAATAATGACCACCTCCATGCCTGACTGGGCGGCAATACGTCGAAGAGACCGTTCTGCAAATGACTTTGATATCGCGTAAGGGTCCGCCGGTGCGATCTCACTTTCTGCATTGAACGGGTGGCCCAAGGCTGTCTTTTCACCATTAACTTTGATCGAACTCAAAAAAATAAACCTTTTCACTCCAGCAACCGCGGATTGGCGAGCAAGCGCAACAGTTCCCGCCTCATTTACCTCATTGTAAAGCTCCAGCGCATGACCAGCTTTTTCTTTCATAACATGCACCCGAGCAGCGCAATGAACCACTATATCAACGCCATGCAAAGACTTCAGCCAGTCCGTCTTTCCCGACAGCTCCTCGATAAAAACCGGGGTCACTCCAACAGGAAGTGCCGCCTCTTTTCTGCGAACCGGTGCTATCAAAGCAATTCCCCTTTCATCACTCAACCGCCTCAGGACAGCTAACCCTACGAATCCAGTTCCGCCCGTCACTAGGACTTTACGAAGCATGCGCAACCTCCAAGCCAAGCAATCCCCGGTATACC
The DNA here is from genome assembly GCA_044370935.1 of Chthoniobacteraceae bacterium. Lineage (GTDB taxonomy): Bacteria > Verrucomicrobiota > Verrucomicrobiia > Chthoniobacterales > Chthoniobacteraceae > Chth-196. Next base: position 1,908 of record JBILUQ010000445.1, on the reverse strand, counting down.
TTCAAATGTGCCTCCACTATCCAATCAATTGAGAAATCCCGTTCCGCTAGCGCTCGCCCGGCAGCGCCCATCTGCTGCCTCAAAGCAGAGTCCTTTAGCAAGCCCTCGATAGCATCAGCCAGCGCGCTAGGATCACGAGCCGGCACCAACACACCTGTCTTCCCTGGGTCGATTGCATCCCGACAACCTGGTACATTCGTTGTAATCACCGCTCGCCCACATGCTGCTGCCTCCGCGAGAACCTTGGGCAATCCTTCCCTATAGGATGGCAAAACCACCAAATTCGATTGCGCAAAAACGAACGGAATATCCTCACGGTACCCCTTTGCTTCCAACAGCCCGGCACTGACCCACCCCGCAACGTCCTCATCACTGACTGAGGATGGGTTTCCAAGATCCAGCCCTCCAACAAGCCAGAACCGGACATCAACACGCCGCTTTTTTAAAATCCGCGACGCCTCAACAAAATCTAAAACCCCTTTCTCTTTCAAAAGACGCGCGACAAACGTCACCACCGGAATTCCGTCTGGCTCTGGGTACATTACGTAATCACTCAGCGCGATCCCTGAACCACGAATTTGCACGGTTTGCTCGGGACGCGCGGCTCCGAATTTAATCAATTCTCGTTGATCTTCTGGATTCTGGAAAATCACTCTAATGTTGCGATGCCTAAGAGCTGCCCGATACAAAAGCTTTACCGCCCACCGCAAGCATCGCGGTCGTGTACCTTCGGAAACAAAAACCGACCCTAACCCTGATACGGCTGCCACCACCGCTGGCACTTTTGCTACGCGACAAATCAAGCCGCCATACAACACAGGTTTGATAGTCACCAAGTGCACTAAATCCGGATTAAAACTACGCACAATCAAGAGAAGTGCCCTCAGCGCACGCAACTCCATCAAAGGATTTTGCCCGCTGCGGGAGAGCGGAATCGAATAGTGAGGAAAGCCCATTTCCTCAATTTTTTTGCAAAGCAAGCCAGGCCCGGTTGCCACGTGCACCACAAATCCAGCATGACGGGCAGCTATCGCAAGCGGGAGTCGATGCGATAAAAAAAACTCAGGGGTATTAACTACGAAAAGAAATCTCATGCCTCCATGTTCCGCATATCTTTATGATACTCATGATCTAGAGGGAGAATCGGGGAAAATTCAACGAAACTTTTCTCCTGCACTTACCTTGCAATCATCCCTATGACAAACGCATCAGACCTCTCGCCCAGCCTTTGGATCTGAAAACAAACTCAGTGCAAAACAGCCGTATCAAAGCCGCTTCCGGTGGCGAGCACCCGCTGAGCCGGCAAGATCCCCTAGCTGACCATATCCTCCAAGCTCTGCGAGAAAAAGCAAAGGCGTCAATCGACCGCCAAACCCTGTTGACTCAAAAGTTTTGACACCCGGAAGGGTTGGCTGGGAGGGACAGGAAAAGGTCGTTGACTCAAAAAGGATGACACCGGCAACCGAAAGGGATGCCGATGAGTCGAAAGATAGCTGAAGAACTGCTGCCGCGCCTGCGTCAGCGCTACACGGGGCGTGGTCGTGAGGGGCGTTCGCGCCTCATTGACGAGCTCTGCGAACAATGGGGCTACAGCCGCAAGCACGCCATCAAGCTGCTGGGAGCCAAAACCGGTTGGGGGGGCGATCCTCGCGTGCGCAAAGGACGTCCCCCAAAATACGACAGCAAGGTGGAGGAGGTGCTGTGGCGGATTTGGAAGGTGGCCGAGCAGCCCTGTGGCAAAAGGCTCAAGGCGCTGTTGCCCCAGTGGCGTCCGCATTACCAACGTGAACATGGGAGGCTTGGGAAGGATCTGCGAAGCCGTGTTCTCTGCATTAGCGCCGCACAGGCCGACAGGCTTCTGGCTGCGCGCAAAACCCGTGTCGGCCACCGGGGCCGCTGCGGCACCAA
>JBILUQ010000440.1:0-2598 GCA_044370935.1 Chthoniobacteraceae bacterium | reverse complement strand
CTGATGGTTGGGGCGGCAGAAAAGGTGCCGTTCGCGCGGCGTTTTCTGGAAATGGGGATCGCGCCGGACGCGGATAATTTTGAGGCGCTGCGTCTCTTTCAAATCACCGGCTCTATCCAGAAGCCGCAGCTGATCGAGATTCCCGTGGAGATTGCGCGGGACGGGAACCGTACGTTTACGTTCAGGGAAAAGCGGCACGGGGACCGGGCGGCGGACAGCTTTCGGCAGTCGCTGGCGAAGGCGACCAACGGCGTGGGGCTGGACCCAGCCCTGTGGGTTGACTGGGTCGAGTGGGAGGGGCCGCTGCCCGAACCCGCCGATCCGGAGCGTTGGCGGCGGCTTTTCGGTTTGGAAAAGCCGCCCGAGGAGGCGCATCCGGAGGTGCTCCGGAACGTGCTGCGTCATTTCACGGCTCGCGCGTTTCGCGGGGTGGAGCCGGAGCCTGCGTTCGTGGATCGTTTGACGGAGCTGCACGCGTTGGAGGTGCGGGCCGGAAAATCGTGGGTGCAAGCTTTGGCGGAGCCCATGGCGGTGGTGCTCGCCTCCCCGGGGTTCCTTTATTTGAACGAACCAGTGCAAGAGGAAGCGGCGCGCAGGACGCTCTCGGAGTTGGAGCTGGCTTCGCGGCTTTCGTACTTTGTCTGGAGCAGCGCCCCCGACGATGCGTTGCTAGAGGCGGCGAAGGCGCGGCGTTTGAAAGATCCGGCGTTGCTTGCGGGGCAGCTCAAGCGGATGCTGGCGGATCCCCGTGCTTTCGCATTTGCATCTGGATTCACGCATCAATGGCTGGATCTGGAACGGCTCGATTTCTTCCGGTTCAGCCACCAGCTTTTCCCAGAGTTCGACGAAAGTACGCGGGCTGCTGGGCGGGGCGAGGTGTACCACACGTTTCTACATTTGCTCCGTGAGAACCTCGATGCGCGGTTGTTGCTCAAGAGCGACTTTGTGGTCGTGAATTCGCTGCTGGCGGATTACTACGGGCTGCCGACGGTAAAGGGAGAGCATTTTCAAAAAGTGATCCTGCCCGAGGGTTCGCCGCGCGGCGGCCTGCCGAGCATGGCGGCGGTTCTGGCGATGGGCAGCAATGGCGAGCGTACAAGCCCTGTGGAACGGGGCGCGTGGGTGCTCAGGAAGTTGCTGCACGCGCCGCCGCCGCCAGCGCCGCCGAATGTGCCGCAGCTATCGCGTCTTGAAAAGAAGGCCATGCCGATCCGTGACCGCATCCGTGCGCATCAGGAGGAGCCGCAATGCGCGCAGTGCCACCGCAAGATTGATCCGATTGGGTTTGGTTTTGAGAACTTTGATGCGGCTGGGCGCTGGCGCACGGAGGAGCCGCATTACAAGACGGGTTGGGTGGTCAAAGACGGGCCGCACGGAAAGGTTGTGGAAAAAACCTTTCCCGTGGATGCCTCGGGCGCCTTCCACGACGGACCGCAGTTCGACGGTTTTTTCCAGCTTCGCGATTTGCTCGCGGCGCGCGGCGACGATTTCTTGCGCGGGCTGCTAGAGAATCTGTACGCATACGCGCTGGGACGGCGGGTGAGTTTTGCGGATGCCGCGACGCTTGAGCGTTTGTTTAGCGAGGGAAAAGGAAATGGCGGTGGGATGGCGGGGTTGATCGAGCAGATCGTGCTCTCTGACGAGTTTCGCTCCCGTTGATACCGATCTATCCCAATTGGGAGGCCTGCTGATTTTCTGGGCAGTGTTCCACACTAAAGGGCTGCGCACGTATCACGATTTGCAGGGCAAATGTGACAGCGGCAGGGGCGTCCCTTGTTCACGGTCAAAATTTTATGCGCATCTAATGAAATGCGGATTGCAAGCTGGTGCAAATTCACGTTATGTATGAGAATGAAGGTCTTCAAAGCATCCCTTTTCACCCTCCTTCTCACGACTCACCTTGGTCTCTGTGCAGCACAGCCTCTGACCACCACTTCAGAAGCAGGCGCGCAGAAGCCGACTGGCACCGAACAGCCCAAAAGTGGGGTGTTAGTAGTCACACCTACGACTGCTTTTAAGACGCCTAATGGCATTGTAACCAGCGCGGGGCAGGATCCTGTAGGGCCTGTCACAGTCCCCGTAATCATACAGCAACCTGTTTCTCTGAGTGTAAAGGCCGGTTCGGCGGCGGCTTTTAGCGTTGCTCTGTCAAATGAGAGCGGGGTGTCTTATCAGTGGTTCAGGAATGGAGTCAGCATCACAGGAGCAACGGGCAAATCGCTGTTGATCAGTCCGGCCCAACCCGCCAATGCAGGGACCTACAAAGTCAGTGTGACCAACGCCAGTGGGGTCACTTCCAGCACTGACGCGCTTTTGAGTATTGTTAATGCCTCCTCTGCTCCCGCGGTCAGGCAGCAGCCCGCTACGGGTTCAGAGGCAGGGGCCCAGAAACCTGCGGGCACCGAACAGCCAGCAGTCGGGGGTCAAGCAGCCACACCGACGATTTCGTCCATCTCGCCCAAGCTTGGTGGGGTTGGGCAGTGGGTTTATGTGGGCGGAACTAACTTTGTCACAGGCCAAACAACGGTGAGCGTTGGCGGTGTGGGTAACATAACCGCAGCCGTATACGGCCCAACAAGCTTGGGGTTCAGTGTCCCT
>JBILUQ010000439.1:0-2599 GCA_044370935.1 Chthoniobacteraceae bacterium | reverse complement strand
AGTTCAAAGTATTTGGCGATGTTTCCAGTTTCGTCGTCATACTGCGCTTTCACGCTTTCGCCTTCCGCTGCATCCTTGAACCCGAAATCCGTGGGAGCCGGTGCACCCTTCATTTTGGACCAGTGACGGTAAAACCGGCGCGGATCCTTGGCCACGTCCTCAAGCATTCTGATCTCAAGAGCCTTTCCCTCGTTTTCGGGCGCGAGGCTCGCCGCATCGACGGCTGCGGTCCAGTTCTGATAAGGCTCAACCCTCTTGGTCAGCACTTTCACCGCGTTGTGCAACTGGACATCTGCCACGCGTTCGAGCTCTGTGTGAATCTTGAAGTGCTTTTCTTTCGCGGCATCTTTGCAGAATGCGTCATCCAATGCGCGCCGTCCCAAGGCGAGGTATTGCTCGATTTGATCGCTCGACATGAAAAGCGAGGCTCCCACCGTGTCAAAGGTGCCGGCGCCGCCGTCCAGCGGAAGATCACGGACGTCGATGTCCACGCCGAGGAGTTCGCGCAGGGTGTTTTTGTATTCGCGCCGGTTTAACCTGCGGACGACAGATTTGCCGCTCGAATCAGCGAGAGACCTGCGAGCAGCGACCATCGTCTTGGAGAGCGCTTCAAGAAAGTCCGTCTTCGCGCCGCCGGCCGGTTGCCGGGCGTCCTCGGGCGGCATTTCGCCGGAGTTGATTTGATTGAGGATCTTCTGCCAACGATCGGCGAGTTCCACCGAGTCGAGCGCAAACGGAATATTGTCGAGTCGCAGCTTCCCTTTTTGCGTTTCGGCGTCGTGACATTTCAGGCAGTGCTCGTTCAGAAAAGACCGCTGCTGCTCGTCCAATTTCGCAGGCTTCGATTCCGCGGCCGACGATGCCGAATCGAGGATAAATGATGCGAGGGCGAGAAGGGGCCAAAAACGACTAAGCGCGCGAAGAGGGAAGGAGCGGGGTTGCTTCATCCGGGTGGCGTATTGGACGGTTACGCGATGAGGTGCCTGATGGCTTCTGTGCTGTCGCCATGACGGGCAGTGGGAATTCCAATGCCGTTCAGGAGTGTGAGCCATACGTTGCACAGAGGAGTATCTTTAGGCAGCACGAAGTGACGGCCGAGATGGATTCCGGCGCCTCGGCCGGCGATGACGGTTGGGCAGTTGTTGAGAAAGTGGACGGAGCTGATGTTGCTGCCAAAGACGAGAACAGTGTGATCGAAAAGACTTGAGCCATCGGGTTCCTTTGCAGCCTTTAGCTTGTCGATGAGGCCAGCGAGCAGAGTGCTTTGCGCCACGTCCTTTTTTTGTGAGAACTCCATCCGGTCGCCTTGCGAGCGCTCGTAATGACTGAGGTCGTGTCCGGTGTAGGGCACGTCAATGCTCCTGAGCAGGCTATCCACCGGCTGCCGGTAAGTGAGCACCCGCGTTGTGTCTGCGTGCAGCGCTGCGACGATTAGGTCGTACATCGCTTTGATTTCTTCGCGACCTGAAAGGCTGGCGACAGGTTCCTTGATTGGGGCGGGCGCTTTTGGAATTCCCAGCCATTGCTCGTCCTTGCTCAGGCGGGATTCGATGTCTCGAATGCTTTGCGCGTATTCATCGAGCTTGTCGGTGTCCTCTCGGGACAGGCCCCGTTTGACGCGGGACAGATCTTGTCCGAGCGCGTCCAGCACGCTTCGTTTTTGGAGAAGCATTTTCTGGCGGTATTCCAGAGGAGTGTCCTCCGCCGAAAAAAGTTTATGAAAGGCGAGGACCGGGTTGTCGTAGCCGGCGAGCGGTTTTCCGTGTTCATCCCACGCCAGTGATAGGCCCGGGCCGTGGCCCTGGTTGTTTGCGTCGGGGGTGCCGAGTTGAATGGAGCTGAAGCGTGTTTCCCTCCCTAGATGCGCGGCCGCCACCTGGTCCACCGAGATGCTGTTGCAGAAGCTCCGGCCGGGCTCCGAATAACGGTTGGCGCCGGTGAGCCAGAATGTGCTGCCCCAGTGCGCCTCATTGCTGAACTTGTTCGAGCACCCTTGGACGATGGTGAAATCCGCCTTGTGTCGTGCAAGCGGCATGAGTCCCTCCGGCAGCGTGTAATCCGGGCCTGAGCGCTGCGCGTCGGGGTACCAGGTCTCGCGCGTAACGCCCCATCCGAAGCCGAGAAAAACGATGCGTTTTGGGCGGGGAGCCAAGGGAGCCGCAGTCGCAAAGGGGCGGAAGCCGAGTGATTGAAGGAAGGGCAGAGCGATGAGGGCGGTGCTGCTTCGCAGGAGTTGCCGGCGGCTAAAATGGAGGTGGGGGGGCACGGCTGATTGTATACAATGCGATGCCAACGCGAGTCAATGAGGAGTCCGTGCGCCAGCCGGTTTCGTGACTTTAACACCCCCTTGGTAGCACGCCCGTGATTGGGCTGTCGGCCGTCTGCAAACCGGTGTTCATGTCGATTGCATGTTCACGCACCGGGGGCCGAAAGGCGTTGTCTTTCGGTTCTGGCTCTTATGGTGCCTGTGATTTCGGATCCTTGAAAAGTTCCCGAAGCCCTTAGCAGGCTGAAGAATGAAAGCGATTAAGCCTTCAGATTTTGAGCGGATCGATGTCGACATAACGCTGCATACAAAAGCGATTGGTTATCCGAGCGA
>JBILUQ010000139.1:0-9700 GCA_044370935.1 Chthoniobacteraceae bacterium | reverse complement strand
CCTTACGCTGACCATCACGTAGTCTTCCATCGTTCCCCCTTCTCCGTGAAGCCCACCCGTCTTCAATCATCTACTCTATGGACTGCTGCGGGCCTCGCCGCTGTACTAGCAGGCATACCGGTGGGGCAGGAAATACGCTCGGCACTTTCAGCAGAACTCTCAAAAAACCCGCGTCAGGTTTACCAAAACGACACGCCATCAAGCGCGGTTACCCAAGCAGCCTCCACTGGTCCTGCATTCGAAGACAGCTTTGGCGACGATGCTATTGAGGCCGAACTATCCAAACTGCTCGGAGCCTCGTCGAGGGCTGGTGGTTCGAGGTCTGCGGCTGAGGCGGTTAACGCGATCTCAGCCGCGAACGAAGAAAAAAGCGACCTCCAGCGCTACCTTCTCATTTATGAAGCGGTTGGTGAATTAGGCCGTAACGATTTTGAAGCGGCTCTTTTGCGCGCCCGAAAAGAAAACAACCATATCGCCCAACGCGCCCTTGAACGACGCTGGGCAGAGGTCGATCCTATCGGGGCCGCAAAGGCGTGGGCAAGCGGCGCTGAAAAACTGGTGAGCGATTCCTTTTTTTCATCCTGGACAAAAATTAATCCATCGGGCGCCCTAACTTGGTTTTCAGGACTCGAAGATGGTCCTCAGAAACAAAAGGCACGCGAACTTGTTCTCGACCGAGTGGCCAGATACGACCCTCAGCGCGCCCTCGATTTTGCCAACCAAATCGCGGACGAAAAAGACCGGACATCTCTCGTGGCTCGTTCACTTAAAACCATGGCGGGGTCCGACATGAACGAGGCCGTTTCAATCGCACGTTCGCTGCCTGAGGGAGCCACTCGCGACACCGCCTTGGACACGGTGGCTACACAGCTGGCCGCCACGGACCTCGCGGCCGCCCAAAAATTGATCGCAGAAAATCCAACCAGTAGCCTCTCCCACGCGGCCGCCAGCGTCGCAGCCGGTCTACTCAAACAGTCTCCGGATCAGGCGATGGCGTGGGCGAACGCCCTTGCCGACGGAACTGCCAAAGACGCGGCCTACGCCGGCATCGCCAAAGAATGGGCGGTCCGTGACGTAGAAGCCGCCGCTGCCTGGCTCGACACACTGCCGGCCGGCACTGCCAAAATCGCGGCTGTGACCTCTTTCGCCGGGCGAAACGCCGCTCGAGACCCAGAAGGCGCAACACTCTGGGCATCCACCCTGCCTGCAGGCGAATCCCGCACACGTCTCCTAAACGTGACCGTTGGGAATTGGCAGCGAACCAACCCGGCGGCGGCGCAGCAGTGGGTTGAAACCGTAGAGTCTCTGTCAGCCGCTGAAAAAGAAGCGCTTTTAAATAGGAACAACACCTCTAAATCCTCCCGAGACCGATCGAAAGCCCCGGACAAGCCCTCCCCTAAGAAATAGGCCGGCGGGAGCACGCTGATTCGGCAGGCCCACCTGCCTCTGTACGAGCCGTCGCGAGGCGGCTTCTATTTCGAAGACCGCCACGGGATGCCTTGCTTTCAGACGCTCGCTTGTGAAGTCTTCAGCCTCTTCATGGGATCTGCCTTTCAGACCTTCCTTGCCCGCCTGACCAGCACCCTCAGCCTCTGGGGGATCTGCGCCGCCACCATTTACTGGGCCTTCGAATGGGGTTTTTGGGCATTGATCGGCATGTTATCCGTCTGCGGGCTAAACGAGTTCTACAAGATGTTGAGAACCGGCGGGGTAGCAACCTTCGCAAAAACCGGACTGCTGCTGGGAATTCTCATAACCATCGGGGCGCTTGCGATTGCCCGTGCCTCTGGCTCAGATGCGGCGATCACCTTTGCGTCTTCGGGTCTGGCCTTCTCGGCACTGCTGGTTTTCACCATGCAGGTATTCACGAGGCATTCCCACACACCCTCTATTTCGGAAACGAGCTTCACGCTGCTTGGCCTTCTGTACATTCCGTTTTTAGCATCATTCATCTCGGCTCTGATCTATCTCACGCCGAGGGACTCGCATGGCCTCCTCACCGGACACTTTTACCTCCTTTACCTCGCCGCCGTGACGAAATTTTCGGACTGCGGTGCATACCTTCTGGGATCATTGATTGGAAAACATCCGATGATCCCGCACGTTTCACCGAAAAAGACATGGGAAGGCTTTGCAGGCGCACTCTTGCTTCCCGCCTTCGCCTCGTGGCTGTTGTTCAGACTGATGCCTGAGCAACTCTCACTGCTTTTTTCAAGCGAACGCGCGATCCTACTCGGCCTGTGCCTGGCCATCGTCGCAGTGGTTGGCGATCTCGCCGAATCAGTTGTTAAACGGGCCACTGGAGTCAAGGATTCCGGCGACTTCATTCCCGGGATAGGCGGCGCACTCGACCTTGTGGACTCTCTTCTGTTCACCGGACCTCTTCTGTATCTGTATCTCAAATACGCATCCTTTCTGTCCTAATGAGCGAAGCCTCAGATTCAGCCATGCCGCCAGCTACGCCGCCAGTGACGCCGCGCCGCCGCCGTGTGGTCATCCTTGGCAGCACCGGCTCCATCGGTCAGTCCGCACTCAAGGTTGCAAGGGATATCCCTGAGCGCATGGAGATCGTCGGCCTCGCCGCGGGTAAAAGCGTCGGTCCATTCCTCGAACAGTTACGGGAATGGCGCCCACTTGCTGCGGCGCTTTTCGACAAGAACGCAGCAGCGGAGGCTCGAGCGCAACTCGGACTCTCAAATTTTGAGGCCCCTGCATCCGCCAGAATGCCCAGTGAAATCGAGGAGGGCGAAGCCGGCCTATGCGCCCTTGCCTCGATGGATAAAGCCGACCTCGTCATCATCGCAATCGTCGGTACTGCGGGATTGCGACCGGCACTCGCGGCCATTGAGGCGGGTAAAGACATCGCGGTCGCTTCAAAGGAAATCCTGGTGATGGCCGGATCCGTTGTGATGGAAGCCGCACGGCGAAAAGGGGTGCGAGTCCTGCCGGTCGACAGCGAGCACAATGCTATTTTTCAGTGCCTCGAAGGCCGCTCCACAAGCGAAGTGTCGCGGCTGCTGCTTACCGCAAGCGGCGGCCCCTTCCGAACTCTTCCGCGAGAATCGCTTCCCCACGTCACCCCTTCCCAGGCACTCAAGCATCCCACCTGGGACATGGGCCGTAAAATCTCCATTGATTCGGCAACTCTTTTCAACAAGGGCCTTGAAATGATTGAAGCCCGGTGGCTTTTCGATCTCCCCATCACGAAAGTGGATGTTGTCGTCCATCCTCAAAGCATCATCCATTCCATGGTCGAATTCGTGGACAGTTCCGTGCTCGCACAACTCTCCAACACCGACATGTGCTTTCCAATCCAGTACGCGGTCACCTGGCCGGACCGCGTTCCCAACCGGCTGCAGCCTCTGGACTTTGCAAAACTCGGAAAACTCGAGTTCGAATCTCCGCGCACCGAAGACTTCCCAGCAATCAACCTGGCCCGCTGGGCCGGGGAAAAGGGCGGCACGCTACCCGCTGTTTTAAACGCCGCGAATGAAATCGCGGTCGCCGCTTTCCTAGACGGACATTGCACATTTCCAGCTATCTGGAGAACTGTGGAAAAAGTCATGCAATCGCATGACACGGAATCGGCCCCAAGCTTGGGCTCCATCTTGGATGCCGACTGGTGGGCGCGCAAAGAGGCAGCCGCCCTGCTCTCCATCTCAAACTAAAACACCGCCCGACCCATGTCGCTTACCACCCAGCTCACACCGAAAGGAGACAATTTTTCGAAGGTTGCCTTCGGCACTTGGCGAATACTGGATGACGATCGCACGCGAACCAAAGAAGGACTGCTCTCGGTCTTTAAAAACTGCCTTGAAGTGGGCATCACCACCATCGACACGGCCGAAATTTACGGAGCTTACCGCGTTGAAGAAGCAATCGGCGCCGCACTTGGATTGGACAAATCCCTCCGTCAACACCTGCAAATCGTGACCAAATGTGGAATCTACGTTCCCAATGAATTTCATCCCGAGCGCAAAACTCCTTTCTACAACTCAACCGCTGCGAGAATCATCAAAAGCGCTGAAAAATCCCTTCGGTTTTTAAATACGGATCATATTGATCTCCTGTTGATTCACCGCCCGGATTGGCTCACTTCCATCGACGAGACAGCAAAGGGTCTCAACCAGTTGCTTGCCGCTGGAAAAATCCGCAACGTCGGCGTTTCAAACTACAGCGCCGCTCAGTTTGAGGCATTGAATTCACGCATGGATCGGCCACTGGTCACAAACCAGGTTGAATTCAGCCTCCTTCACATGGATCCGATTTACGACGGCACCTTCGACCATGCACAGCAGCACCGATATCAGCCAATGGCGTGGAGCCCGCTGGCGAGAGCGCTGCTCATGGATCCATCTCATGCTCCCAGCCAGCGCATTCACACGGCGTGTAATCAGCTTTCAGCAAAATACGACAACGCTTCAGTGGATCAACTCGCCTACGCCTGGATCATGGCGCATCCAAGCCAGCCACTGACAGTGATCGGCACCAGCAAAACTGAGCGTATCCACGCGGCCGCGGCTGCGGCACAAATCAAACTGGACCGCGAGGATTGGTACGCGCTTTGGACGGCGGCCATGGGCCACTCGATCCCGTAGCCTAGTGACATCTCGGTGTCCTCGCCTCGCATCAAACGCTCACCTTTGAGCCCGCTAAACTGCCCTTTACCGCACCACGCGTGAGCAAAGCAGGCGCGGAATATCTCCGCGCCCGCTCGCCGAACAGACTTGCTTTGCGAGCTACCACGAAGGCGCTCGCAGCCCACCTCAGTTTGAAGGAAGCAATTTTTCGAGCAGCTGGTTGAGGCGCCCCAACATCGCACGCGGATCTTCGGTCAATCCGGCGGCCACCATTGCGTTTTCCAGCAACTGAACCCCCACCTGCTTCGCCAACGCCGCGTCCGAGCGACGCAATCCGTCCAGCTTTTGGATAATCGGATGGTCGGGATTGATCTCAAAATCAGGCTTTGGCTCGGCCTGAGAAAGCTCCTCCTTGCCCATCATCTTCATCATCCGACGCATGCTGGCATTCATCGCCCCCTCCGGTTCGCGAACAGCCGCGGGACTGCCAACCAAGCGCTCGCTCGCCCGCACCTCGCCCACTCGCTCGGCAAAAGCTTCTTTCAAAAACTCCGACAGCGCCTTCACTGCATCCTCTCCCAACCCCGGCGGCTTGTCCGATGGACGCTCAATCTTAACATCCGCCTTCGCTGCAGACACGAGGTTTTTACCGTCGAACGCGTGCAGATGCTCGAGCACAAACTCATCGCGTGGATCTTCAAGGAAAAGCACCTCCCAGCCCTTCTCGCGAAACACTTCGTAATCCGGACTCGCAAGCGCAGCCTCGCGATCCGAGGCGCTAAGGAAATAAATTTCCTTCTGGGCCTCGGGCATGCGTGAAATGTAGTCCGCCAGGGACGTCACCTTTCCGGCCTCCGTGAGAGACGAACTGAAACGAAGCAGCTTCGCGATCGCCTCACGGTGACTCCAATCCGTTGCAACACCCTCCTTCAGACAATGCCCGTGCTGGGCAAAGAATTTGGCGAAGGCATCCGCATCCTGCGTTGCCTCCTCCTCGAGCCACTTGAGCACGCGCTTGGTGAGAACCTCGTTGAGCTTTCTCATCAAGGCGCTGTCCTGCATGGTTTCACGGGAGATGTTCAGTGGCAGGTCCTCGCTATCAACAACGCCCTTCAAGAAACGAAGCCAGTCCGGCAACAACGCCTTCGCCTTGGGTGTGATCAACACACGCTTACAGTAAAGATGCACCTCGCCCTCCTGGCGTGACATAGTCATCAACTCCGCATTGCGCTCGGGAACAAACAACACAGCCCGAATCGCCAATGGAGCGTCCGCATTGAAGTGCAGCCTGTACCTCGGCGCATCCATGTCGTGCGCTATGTATTTGTAAAACTCAGCATAATCATCATTGCTGATCTCAGAGCGATTTTTGGTCCAAAGCGGCTGTATCGTGTTCACCACTTTCCCGTTCAACTCGATCGGGAAGGATACAAAGTTCGAGTATCGCTTGATGATCTGTTCGATCCTGTAGCCGTTTGAAAAATCCTTATCGTCTTCGGAAAGCTGCAGGACAATGCGGGTGCCGCGCTCCAAATCCGGAGCCGCCTCGAGTTCATAGCCGGTTTTCCCGTCGCTCTTCCAAATCCACCCCTGTTCATCGGGACGATAGGAGCGGGTGTAAACCGTCACCTGACTTGCGACCATGAATGCGGAGTAAAAGCCGACTCCAAACTGTCCGATCAAATGCGCATCATTTTGATGCTTTTTCATCTGCTCAAGGAACGCTTTCGATCCGGAATGGGCGATGGTGCCGAGATTTTCAACCAATTCAGCCTGGGTCATGCCGATGCCTGTATCCGCGATGGTGATGGTTTTAGCACCGTCGTCTGTGGTCACGCTAATACCCAGACTTTTCTGCGGATCCAAAATCGATGTGTCCGCTGTCTGCTGCAAAAACTGCAGCTTTTCATTCGCATCCGCAGCGTTGGAGATGAGTTCCCGGACAAAAATCTCTTTGTCCGTGTACAGCGAGTGGATGACGATTTCTAAAAGTTGGGCGATCTCGGCCTGGAATTCGTGTTTCTCTGTTTTAGACATAGACCAGTGAGACTACAGCACTCAGGCCGCTCTCGTGAAGGGGTCTTCCACAGATGAAACCCAAAAAAATTTACGTCCTTCTGATCTGGCCCAAAATCAGGGAGGGAACGCGCCTGATCATCCGCCGGCCGGACATGGCGTATGGGTGCTGCGATTAGTGCTCGATCGCGACGGGCGTACCGACTTCCACGTTCCGGAAAAAAGCCTCCGCCATAAAACGGGGCATGCGGATACAGCCGTGCGAGGCCGCGTATCCCGGAAGAAAACCTTCATGCATCCCGATCCCGTCCTTGATCCGCATGAAATACGGCATCTTTGCCCCGTCAAACCGGGCACCGGGCGGCATTGGATCCTTCGTGCGATCAATGTCCTTCTTAACGATGTGCCCTTGTGCGTCGACGTAGTCGCCGTACTTACCAGAGGCGTAGTTCTTGTCCTTCTGCTGGATCTTGAAAGAGCCTGTCGGCGTTCCAAACCCTTCGCGCCCGGTGGAGATAGTTGAAACTCCCGCCAGCTCACCGCCGATATAGAAATATGAGCGCTGCTCACTCAGGCGGATCACGATGTTGCGCGACCCTGACTTCCCCTCCCCATCCCAGTAGCTGTAATTGTCAAAATTACCACGGGCGTCATCTCTTTCGGAGAACCCCCCCAAGTACACAGTATCCTTCCGGAGCCGAGGATCCATGTTCTGGCAGCCCGTAAAAAGCATCAGTACTGTCAAAATTGGAGATAGAAGGCAGGGCAGACGCCAGAAGCTACGCATGGGGTGGGTTAATCTCTGAAGTTGAGGGCTCAATAAAAAGCCATTCCTACGTGACGTCAAGACCCCGCGAACAGACTTAGGATTTACAACGACTCCGAGCTCGGCGAATGTTACAGGACACTGCGCTGACCTTTCCCGCCTCACCCAATGAGCTCCACATCCAAACGCACTCCTCTTGCGGCAACCCACGAATCGCTGGGGGCCAGAATGATGGAATTCGGCGGCTGGCATATGCCGGTTCAGTACCAGGGAATCCTGCAGGAACACAAAGCGGTGCGCGAGACTGCTGGGCTGTTTGACATTTCCCACATGGGTGAGGTGTTTGTCTCGGGACCGGGCTCAGAATCTTTCCTGAATACGCTCCTCACCAACGACGTGCGGAAACTTCCCGTAGGCGGAGGACAGTACACGCTCATGCTCAATGAAAGCGGTGGTGTGATTGATGACCTCTTGTGCTACCGCATCGAGAGGGAGCACTATCTGCTGATCGTCAATGCATCAAAAATTGACGAGGATTTTGCCTGGATTAGGTCACTAGCCTCCAATTTTGCACAGTCCGTCCAAGTTGAAAATCAAAGCGCCCTCTGGGCGGGTCTCGCGCTTCAAGGCCCAAAGAGCGCGGCGATCATGGAGCGGCTTTTTCCGCAAACCAACCAACACGGGCAGGCACCCACTTCACTGCTCCCCGAGCGCAACACGATCGTTTCGCTTCCTGTGGCAAACGGTCCCCTGCTCGTTGCCCGGACAGGCTACACAGGGGAGGACGGCTTCGAATGCTTTTGCTCGTCCCAAAGCGCGCCCTTCTGGTGGGATCTCATTCTCAAAACCGGAGAGCCAGAGGGAGTGATTCCATGCGGGCTTGGTGCGCGCGACACGCTCCGACTCGAAGCTGGATTCCCACTGAACGGCTCGGACCTTTCAACCGACCACACGCCTCTCGAGGCCGGTCTGGGGGCATTTGTAAGCCTGCAAAAGGAACGGTTTGTTGGACGCGATTCCCTTCTCGCCCAGAAAGACAGAGGCATTCCCACAAAGCTTGTCGGCTTAAGAATGGACGGCCCAACGCCTCCGCCTAGGGCGCACTATCCTGTTTTGCTCAATGGCGAGCGCGTAGGTGAAACCTGCAGCGGATCTCTTTCGCCCACATTCGGCATTGGCATCGCCCTCGCGTACCTACCCTCCCAGCTCGCTGCGATCGGCCAGAAAGTCACGGTCGACATTCGGGGCAGGCAATTTCCGGCCACTGTTTCTCCGCGCTCCCTTCTCAAACACAAACCGTAGTAGCCAGCGTCAACCATTCTCCAAAATACCATGAATGTGCCCTCAGACTCCCTTTACGCCACCTCCCACGAATGGCTGCGACGCGATGGCGATACCGCCGTTGTGGGAATCACAGATCATGCACAACACGAACTCACCGATGTTGTCTATGTCGAGTTGCCTGCCGTAGGAACCCACGTCTTGGCCGGACAACAAGTCTGCGTAGTCGAATCCGTGAAGGCAGCCAGCGATATTTACAGCCCTGCCGCAGGAACAGTCGAAGCAGTCAACGAGGCATTGTCGAATGCGCCGGACCTGATCAACACCGCACCGCATGGCGAGGGGTGGATTTTCAAACTCCGCCTCGACGCGGAAGCCGATCTTTCGCACTTAAAAACGCCGGAGCAATACGCGGCCCAGCTCGGCCAGGGCTGAGGAATCTCCTCCGTGCATTCACGTCCAAAAAGGTAATGCAGAAGCAGCTGCCCGTCCTAGTTCTAGCATCAAGCTCCCCCCGCCGCAGCGACCTCCTCAGGGCGCATGCAATCCCTTTCGAAATTGCACTGCCGGACGCCGAAGAAATTTCAGATCCGACCATCTTGCCTGGCGACCTCGTGCAGAGGAACGCCCAAATTAAAGCCCGTGCAGTGGCTGTCGGCATGCCGGATCGCATCGTGCTCGGCGCTGACACCGTAGTTGCATTTAAAGGACACGTTTTCGGCAAGCCAAAAAGCTGGAATGAAGCCGAGGAGATGCTGGAGATCCTGAACGGACAAACTCACGAAGTTCTATCCGGCGTGTGCATCTGCCACGCCGCGTCCGGGCGCGAAGTTCTGTTCATTGAATCGACACGCGTGCATTTTCACGACCGCTCGCGCGCCGAACGACGCGCATATCTGGAACGAATTCACCCCCTCGATAAGGCGGGCTCATACGCAGCCCAAACCGATGACGGAGTCATGATCCGCGAAATCAGCGGACTCATGACGAATGTGATAGGCCTTCCCGTGGAGAGCCTTCTGTTGAAACTACAGCAGTTCACAACCACCGAGAAACT
>JBILUQ010000138.1:0-9766 GCA_044370935.1 Chthoniobacteraceae bacterium | reverse complement strand
ATCCCATGCATCCCGTTTCCGTCCTCCTCGCGCTCGAATGCATCATGAAAAATGAGCGAACCCTTGGACTGGAGCCAGTCCGCGTCGCTAATTGAAAGCTCGACGCTTGTGACCTTCTCCGTCAAAGCGCTCACAGTCTTTGCTTCCTTCGCGTGTGCCGGATTTGGCAACACTGCGGCGATGGATTCGGCAACTTTCATCGCCATGAACGCAGAGCCTGTGGGCATGAAATGCACGTTCCGTTTCCCCTGTAGTCTTTCTTGATCTGGCTTAACGTGCGCCCACAAGTCATTCCAAAGTACATCCTCCGCAGCCATCACTCGGTGCGCAACCTCGTTGTAAGGCAGCTCGGAGTCCTTGACGTATTTTCCAGCATCACATTCAGGAACGGGCGTGGTACTGGCAAAAATCAACTTCGCACCAGTGCGCTTTAAGCGGGCAACAACCACCTTGAGATTTTCTCCGTACTCAGAGAGCGAAACATTGGGATGCCCTCCGTTGAATGGAGTCGCATAGTTTCCATCCTTATCCTTGTCCGCATCGTCTGCAAATCGGTACGAAAGGTCGTGCAGCCCGTGATTAAAATGGATGACATCCCATTTCGCATGTTCGTCGGCGATCCAACGCACAAGCCCGTATGAACCGAGCGCGGTCTTTGTGGACCCACAGTTTGCAGGCACCCGATGCACATTCGCTTTTCCTTTAAGAGCCTTCCGAACCTCAAGCGCGTACGCTATCGAAACCGAGTCGCCCATCAACAGCACCCTAGGTAGCGTAGGATCATCTGTGATGGCGACGAATTCCGGAGGAACCGCAGCCTGCTTTACGGCAACGGCCGGTTGATCGGCTCGAGCGAGCGTCCCTGGATTGGCGACAAGGTTTGAACCCGCCATCGACAAAACAACGCCAGTAAGCGAAAGAGGAAATGACACCCTCATAGAATCTAAAAGTTGCAAGCCAAACCTGACCTTAAGAAGCGGGTCACCAGTTGACTGCCCTCTGAAAGAAACCTACGGAACATGCTCTAAATCAACCCGAGCTTCATTTTACCCACCTCGCTGATCATCGCCTGATTCCATGGCGGATCCCATACCACTTCAACCGAGGCATCGCTTACCCCGGGAATTGAAAGAATCTTCTGCTCCGCCTCACGCGCGATCACCGGTCCCATTCCACAGCCTGGCGCAGTTAAAGTCATCTTGACCTGAACCTTTGCACTCTCACCGTCCTGCTGCTCGACCGCACAATCATAAACCAACCCTAGGTCCACAATGTTAACGGGTATTTCGGGATCATAGCAGGTTTTGAGCTGCTCCCAGACCGACGCTTCTTTGACAGGCGTGCCAGCGGCAGCTTGCGCGACCCCAGGGGCAGCAATGGGCGATTCAACTCCTAATGCATCCGCATTTTCATGGGTGATCCGCGCGAGGCCCTCCGATGTTGCCACCGTGTAACTCCCACCGAGCGCCTGCGTAATCATCACCGAAACGCCTTTTGCAAGTTTGATAACCTCACCGCTTGGAATGCGGATCGCCTCGCAATCCCTTAGTAGAACCTTCTCTGTGTTTTCGTGCATGATCATTCTCGCTTTTACCGGCCTAAACTTCTTGTCTCGAATCTCGGGTGTTTTTTAGAGGCCTCCTTGTTGCAAACTAGACTTCAGAATGACCTTCACCTTCCCGCTTGAATTCACACCAGAACGCAGATTTTCAAGCAAGGTGGGAGACGCTGCGGCCACACCGACAGACGCGTTAAGTTCGATGATAGCAGCGGCAGTTGAGCGTGAATCTGTTTTCTTAAGGGGAACGGATGCGCCGGCCTCCAGAGCATTTCGGAGAGCGCCTTCGACAAGCTGTGCGCAGTGGATTTTCATCGGCGGCAACGCCCCAAGTGGAGCTGCCAGGTCTTCACCCGAAAGATCCATCGCTTCCTGCGCCGTTTTTCCCGCGAGCAACTCGGTGGCAACGCTGGCAACCGCAATTGCAGTCTCACAACCGAACGTCTGAAAGGTTGCACGATCAATCACCCTCCGTCCGTGTTCATCTTCCCGAAACTTCAACCACATCCTCAACATATCGCCGCAATCGGCTGAACCCGCCGTGCCAACCGAATCCGCGTCGCTCATCTCGCCTAAATTGCGTTTGGCGGAAAGAGCATCCTGAATCCGTGCCTGAAATTCGCTATTATTATCCATTTCTACTCCCGCATTTTAATCATCTGTAAGAAGGCATGATGCCTGACGGGAAAACCTATTCCAACTCGTAGCGCGGAAGAGACGCGTCCACCTCGCAGCTCCAAGCATCAATTCCACCCCTCATACTCCGGACGTTTTCCATTCCGTGCCCTGCAAAATAGGCAGCCGCATCCATGCTTCTGATTCCGTGATGGCAGACAAAGACCACCTGCTTCGAACGGTCCCATCCTGAAATCTCGTGCATGAGTTCCTCTGTAAACAACACTGATCCCCCAATGTGAACCGCATCAAATTCCTCGCGAGTGCGGATGTCCACCAGCACAGCCCCCCCAGACCCGAGAAGTTCACTGGCTTCCTTCGGTGAAATTTCCATCGCGGCATCGGACTCCCGCGCTTTGCTCAAATACGAAGCAACCTCTTCCACCGAAAGCCCGCCGTTGCGCTCACATACCGAGGCCAAAGTTTCCTCAGGACGAAAACCACAGCTTGAACACCCTCCAATATGAAAGCCTTTAAACAAAGCTCTCTGAGCACCCGGATACTCAGAAACCAACTCCATCATAGTCATCCCCGGGCGAATTTCAGTGGATCCAGCGATCATATGTGTGAACTCTAAACATCAACTTTAGGAATGACAACCTTTGGAAACAGCATCACAGCCAGTCCGATTCACAGCCCGTCAGATTCACAAGCCGCCCGATTTTATGAGAGGGCGACTCTACTGCCGCACTCGCGCAGGTACGGTGGGAAGAGGCGTCCGCGACACATCACATGACCGACCTGCGGATAATCAAGCTGTCGACACGATAGATCAAATCGATTGCTAGCCGACCAGATGAAAGAGCAGAGCATTTCGCAGGGAACACAGGGCGTTCAGGGAAATCAAAAACGGATTAGAAGTGTTTTTTCGGCAGGCCGTCCAAGCATCCCAACTCATTCGCTTCATGTTGCTTCCACTCTGAGATGTCGCATGGTAGCGCCAAATGCCGAGCACCTCGGGAATGATCAAAGGCGGACAGACGTTCACGCACCGCAGGAAATAATCGTAGTCGTTGGAGATGGTCTCTTTCTCGTTGAGAATATCGCCAATTCTTGCCCGAAATTCGCGCCTTATAAAAAAAGAAACGTGCGGGACTATGTTTTCGGCAAACAACCACGACCTC
The DNA here is from genome assembly GCA_044370935.1 of Chthoniobacteraceae bacterium. Lineage (GTDB taxonomy): Bacteria > Verrucomicrobiota > Verrucomicrobiia > Chthoniobacterales > Chthoniobacteraceae > Chth-196. Next base: position 6,409 of record JBILUQ010000138.1, on the reverse strand, counting down.
GAAAAATGCTGTATCGCGAAATTTTTGTAGGTCGTGTGAAGATGCCGTGTCGGCATGCCGTCAGGCCCGATGATTTGGTAAAGCCCGACAGCCCACTGAGCATCAGGATTAGCCGCAAACGCTCGCTCGACGTGCCCCAAGCTCTGAGGAGCGAGCATATCATCAGCACCCAAGCAGGAGAAAATGTCGCCTGTAGACTTTCGGAATACACGATTCAAGGCGTCGCCAAACCCGTCGTCATTTTGAACATTGACACAAGACTCCCCAAGGATCTGGCGGGCACAATCGGCACTCCCGTCAGAGGAGACCGCGTCTTCATAAAAAACTTCGACATCCAAACCCTCCGAAGCTTTTAACACGCTGTTCAAGCAGTCGCTGAGGTAGGGCATCCCGTTTCGGGCAGAAATCGCAATAGTGAATCGCATGTCGGTCGTTGTTCTAATTTTTAAACCTAAACAAAGCCGCAATCGAGAGCTTCAACCCCTAGGTGTTTCAAACAGGTTAATTACACGCTGAGTGGTGGCGTAACGAGTTTGGGTAGTGGCTGACTTGTACCTAGTCCGAGCCTCCTCACAGCTCTCCTCAAAAATCATCAGAGTTTCCGACCCTATTTTGAGAAACTCGCCAAAGGTCACGTAGTTTTCCATCCGGCCAGCTGCCAAAATTTTCTCAGCGGCCTCGCGGTAAAGCCCTGCCGACCGCATGCGGAATCTGAAATCAATTGAGATACGCAAGTTTGGGGCGCGCCTTAGCGTTCCATGCAAGAGACGGGCATCCGCGAAGTACGCATGTCCAAGCTTCATCACGGCATCATAGGCGTTGAGCCTCCCAGCTTCAGCGGTCCCGGCTGTATAATCAGGCAGGACTCTCATCAATTGCATTTCCATGCCTCGGTCCATTTCAGAGAATTCAACTCCAACATTTTCCGCATCGCCAAACAGCGGAATATGAACGACCACGGCGTCAAGAGGTTCACCCGCCCACACATCACTGTGCATTTTGTTGGTGGCGTAGGGACGGGCGTCGCGAGCCTCATTCACCGCTCCATCAGCAATTCTAAGGCTTATGGGAATGTGGATAGACTCAACCAGATCATTGATTCCTAGGCTGCTAAAAAACACGGCAACAGACTTTTGCATCGCGTTAAACGGCATAATGAAGTCGCGCTTTGGCACCACGAGACCGTTAGGAGTGATATTGACGGTAGAATCCTTTCGAGCCCTAACTTCAGAAAGCAGCTCGGCTTCATCTAAAATTGGACAAGAACTCCCAAGGCACTCAGAGATGTAGGTCGCAACGGCGAGTCGGATGGACGCGAGGTGCGACTGTCCGATGGGTTGCTCGATCAAAAGTCGCCAGACACGGGAGTGATTCAGGCTGGCGGCCAGTTGCTTAAACAACTCGTCACCGTAATCAGAGAACTCAAGGGGTGTCATTTTGAAGCAAAAAGGAGGATTTGAACGGATAAAATTGAATGACAAGTTCCGCCTCGTATCGATCGGCAAAAATGTCTAATGAATTTCCAACAACCCACTCACCGATTTCAACCTAGGTGATGACTTACAGAGATGGGGTAACCGACGGGACTCGAACCCGCAACAGCCAGAATCACAATCTGGAGCTCTACCATTGAGCTACGGCTACCATTAAATGTCGGGTTGAGAGCTTAACATTGTGGCACTCCTTGCCAACCCTTTTCCAGAAAAGTCTGAGAGTCGGTCCTTTTCCCCCGTGCCAAATTTTTTGATGATCCGGTTTGGAGGTACACTGACTGTCAGCTGTCATGACGCTAGTCAGCGATCGTCTCCGAGAATTTTGCGTTTAAGCTTGATCTTAGACATAGCCAGCACGTTTTCAGCAGGTTCTGCCCCGAATTTGGTGCTTATACGATTCAAGACGGTTGGATCCGTGTGATACCTGGTAAATGCCTCGTCGCGAAACCTGAGTATCTCAGCAGGGGTGAGATGCTGAGTTGGCATTGGCACCGTTGTGTACGAGTGAAACGAGTAGCCCGCATAATCTTTCGGAAGCTCATACCCGTTATCGAGCGCGTCCTTGTACAGCTTACTGCCTGGAAACGGCATAACCGCGTATGCGTTCCAACCTGAAGTACAGAGCTCCAAGCTTAGGTTCAGAGTTTTTTCCATTGAAGATAGATCTTCGTGAGGTAACCCAAACAAATAGTTTGCCAATACTTCAATTCCAGCTTCGTGAACGGAATCAATCACTTTTTTGACATCAATATTGTCAAACTTGCCCTTTGAAACCTCCAGACGCACGCTCCTATCTCCACTCTCAATCCCCAAGCATAGCCAATGAAAACCAGCACTCCGCAGCAACTTGAGGACTGAGGGATTTTTGGCTACCGTATCCACTCGGGAATAAGCCCACATCAGAAGCCGGTGGGCGTAATCCTTATGAGCCAATTCCTCACAAATCGGAACGTAGTGCCCGGGATTTAGCAGGAACATCTCATCGGTAATCCTAATGGTTGTCACCCCCATGGCTGCCAGCTTATCGATCTGCCGGACGACAAAATCTTTGGACCAACAACGCATGATTCGATAGTTGCTCGCGACCCCAATCGGATCATTGTCGGTGCGGTTCAGGATGTTGATCATGCAAAAATCGCATCCAAACTTGCACCCTAGCGAGGTGTATAAAGTGGCATAAGGCGTGCGCTTCGCGTGGTCGTACTTCGCATGCCACATCGGCGACCGGTAGAGATCAAACGGTGTGTCTTTGTACGGGAGGAGATCCCAAGCGTATCCAGGCAAATCGTGATCTAACTTCTCTTGAGGCACTAGCGCCTCAGGTGGAGTGAGAATGCCAACTCCGTCTTTGCGATATCCAAGTCCCTTGACGTGCCCCAAGTCCTTTGGGTTGATGACCGACTCACCAAGCAGATTATGCAACGCATAAACGCCCTCGTTTGTGAAAACAATGTCGATACTTTCCTCGTCCTCGAGCGCCTTTAATGGCAGAGCCTGCATGTAGGATCCGAGGAAGGCTATCGGAATCGAGACGCCAGCCGCCTTTAAGTCCTTCGAGAGCTTAACCGCACCGCTCATTGCCACGGTTCCCGCGTTCACATTTTGACCGTAGACCACGAAACAAAGCAGACGAGGGCTTGCACTCAATATACGTTCAATGACTATCTTATGTTGAATTTTTTCCGCGTTAACGTCTATCAGGCCGACTTCGAACCCTTTCGAACGGCAAGACTCAGCAAGCAGCAGTGCCCAAGTCGGCGGTTCGATGGAAGAGTAGTCGGTGGCGAGATCCTGATAGATCTCGGAAGCGTCACCCGGGGAAATAAATAGAACATCCATAACAGAAATCAGCGCACGCAAAAACCTGCAGCCTTCTCATGGATCCGATCCAAAGAAAGACCATGCATATCCAACAGTTCCTCGCGAGTCCCATTGTCAAAAATGTACTGCTCTGGGAGGCCGAGCCGGAGAATCTTATGATTTAGACTCAAGTCGTTTGACATCTCACACACGGCCGATCCAAAGCCGCCGGATAACGTTTGCTCCTCGATCGTTATAATGTGCGAATAAGAGCCAAACGTCTCTGAGAATACGGCTCCATCGATCGGCTTGATTTGCCATAGATCAACTAGCCCTGCGTCGATACCGTTTTGTTCGGACAGGCGAGCTTTGAGTTTGAGGGCCCGCCCAATCATGTAACCGCTGGCGGTGATGCAAACTTTCTGCCCAGCATGAATTGCCGCCATTCCTCGCTGCACGAGCGCCGGCGTCGCATCGACGTGAAAAGCCTCCATCTCTTTTTCGTGTCCCCTCTCAAGCCGCACGTATCGAAACTTTGGGATCGTTAAAGAAAGATCAACCAGCGCTTTCACCATATGGTTATTGGCAGGAGAGTGAACCTCCACCCCGCAGAGCGACCGCATGTAGGCAATGTCCTCGGTTGGCTCATGCGCTGGTCCCGATGGCGCATACCCGAGCGCCACACCGTTCGCCATGAAGGTTATCGGATTGCTTGCCATCGCGCAGGAATACCGCATCTGCTCGAAACAGCGCGCAGCCCAACTGCCCATCGTGTAGACGTACACCTTGTATCCCCTTGACGCTAAACCGGCGCCGAAATTGATCGTGTTCTGCTCTGCGATTCCAGTTTGTATGACTTGGTTGGGCAACTCCTTTCTCCACACGTCGAGGGAGGGCGCCCCCATGTCCGCAGACAAAACAATAATGCGGGGGTCTCTGCGCGCATGCCCCAAAAGCTCGGTCAAAAACACGTCTCGTTGCGCCGTACTCATGATAATTCTCCCTTCCCAATTCTAATCAACTCTGGATCCTTCGGAATGATTGTATGGTATTCCCACTTACCCTCCATGTAACTTACTCCCTTGCCCTTCACCGTATTGGCAATCACAACCTCAGGGCGGTCTGGCATTCTTCCGAATACTGTACGGAGACTGTCGAAGTCGTGCCCGTCCACTTCCGCAACGTTAAATCCAAAAGCCGAAAACTTATCCTTGAGCGGCTCAAGCCTCAGTAGCTCCTCAGTCGCGCCCAAAATACAGAGCTGATTTCGGTCCACAATCAGCTTCATGTTTTTCATGTGATGGTGCGCAATGAAAGTCAAACTCTCCCACACAGAACCCTCGTAAAGCTCTCCATCGCCAAGGATTACAAATACATTTCGAGGATTTTCATATGCCAATCCGGCGGCGTAACCGATCCCATTTCCGAGCGAGCCGCCGACGTAGTAGCAGCCTGGAATTGTTGAATCAGAGTGGAGTCGTAGAGACCCTCCTTTTCTGCAGTACTTCTCGAGCTCCGAAGCGTCAATCATACCCCGGTCCACTAGAATTGGATAAAGCGCGGGTGAAGCGTGAGCCTTGCTGAAAATTAGGATGTCTTGATCTGGATCAAAAATTGTGTGCGGATCGCAATACATCGACACAAGAATCTCAACAACGGAAAGCGAACTCGCAAGGTGCCCCGATCCAGAACTAGTCTTGAAGTCGAAAATTCGTCTCCTTACAGACTTCGCAATTTTAATTAGGTCATCGTTCATGCTTTTGCTCGAGAGATCTGCGTGAGACTGTGTTTGCTGCTTGAGGGAGCCAGATAGCGGCACGCGACTAACAAGCGGGCCTGCCTGAGACTAACGGCGGGTACATTAAGCTCCGAACCTACTTAGGATCAAGTAGGTTTCTGTCGCGCACGAAAAACCTTTTTCAAGACAACAAAGTTGTTTTGAGCGCGGCCTCAAGTTATTCGTTAAGAGTCTTGAAGCAGTTCGGTGCTGGCGTTGTGCGTCCCGCAACCCAAGCGAAACTAGTTAACAAAGATTAATGATTCTTCTACCCCAAAGCCCATGAATCCCGACGGCGAGACCTTCCCCAAGACCTTTGGGCCGTGGCCCTTGATGCAAAATAACATCAGCCGGCAAGACTTGGATTCCGTTATTTCACTCCTTGAAAAAATCGATCCGATCCTTACGCAGTCATCAAACGTTCGTGCATTTGAGCAAGAATGGTCAGAGTGGCTAGGTGTAAAGCACAGCGTTTTTGTGAATTCAGGCGCCTCGGCGAACCTTCTAAGCATGGCCGCTCTTCGTCATCTGCGAGGAGAGGGCGAGGTGATTGTGCCAACTCTCACGTGGGTTTCCGATATCGCCTCGGTCCTGCAGAGCGGCCTCACTCCAATCTTTGTAGACATTGACCCCCAGACACTTGGAATGGATATAGACCAGGTGATCAAGAAGCTGTCCCCGCGCACCCGCGCGGTGTTCTTAACCCACGTCTTGGGCTACAATGGATTGGACCAGCGTCTTCTAAATGAACTAGCCGAACGCGAAATTCCACTAATCGAGGATGTCTGCGAGTCCCATGGAGCTACTTTCAAAGGGCAGAAACTCGGGTCCTTTGGCTGGCTCTCAAACTTCTCGTTTTATTACGCGCACCATCTTTCGACTATCGAGGGCGGCATGGTTTGCACGGACGACCCCGAGCTTTATCAAACGGTTCGAATGCTTCGCTCGCACGGAATGGTAAGAGAATCGGACGACCCAACACTTCGTGCCGAATTTAAATCCAAGCACCCCGACCTCAACCCAGACTTTATATTTGCACTTCCGAGTTACAATGTCAGGAGCACCGAAATCAATGCAGTGATTGGCAGATCTCAACTCAAACGTCTTGATACAAACAACGCGTTACGGACCCGGAATTTGATAACTTTTTTACAAAACCTTGACTCGACCAAATATCAGACTGATTTCCGAACGGAAGGTTCGAGCAATTATGCATTCACTCTCGTGCTCAAAGATCCTGATTTTACATTTAGGGACAAAGTTGAGGCGACGCTTTCTCAAAACAGTATTGAGTTCCGGAGAGGAAGCTCAGGAGGTGGCAACCAATTAAGGCAACCGT
>JBILUQ010000204.1:0-7451 GCA_044370935.1 Chthoniobacteraceae bacterium | reverse complement strand
TGAAAAATGGATTCTTTGTCGGCCGACTTAGGCGGCCTTGGGAACGCCGGGCTTGGAAGCCAGCGCGGTCTTCGCCTTTGCAACGAGGGCCTTGAACGCAGACTCATCCTTCACGGCGATATCGGAGAGAACCTTGCGGTCCAGATCGATACCGGCAGCCTTCAAGCCTTCAATAAAGCGGCTGTAAGTCAACCCGTTGGCACGGGCCGCGGCGTTGATCCGCTGCTGCCAGAGCATGCGGAAGTTGCGTTTCCGGGTTTTGCGGTCACGGTAAGCCCAGTACTTGGCTTTCATGACGGCATTCTTAGCGTACCGGAACAGCTTGGAACGGCGTCCGCGGAAGCCTTTCGCTTGATCCAGCATCTTTTTCCTGCGGTCCCGACTGGCCGGACCGTTAGTGGCTCTTGGCATATGTTATGTTTTTGAGTTCTGCGTTCAGCGAGTTGTTGTTTACTTTAGCAATCCGGCATCTCACCCGCTGAGGTGTCCGGCGGCCAACCCGCATTGAAGGGCTGGAGAAACCGGACAGACGCTTAGGATTATGGCTTCAAAGAGCTTGCCTCGCCTTAGGCGAAGGGCATGCATTCTTTGAGCCGGGGGACCATGGTTTCATGGACGAGGGTTGCTTTGCCCAGATTCCGCTTCCGCTTCGCGTTCTTGGAAGAAGCGAGGTGGCGCAGGCCTGGTTTACGGCGCAGCAACTTTCCCGTAGCGGTTAACTTAAACCGCTTCGCCACGGCTTTTTTGGTCTTTCGACGTGCAATGGACTTTGGCATGGGGCGTGGGATGGTATAGACGCCGCATCGGAAGGCAACCCTCTTTTAATGCCTTCGGTCGACAATTTCGACTAATCAAGCCCCTCACTCTAGGAAGTTAGACGATTCCGTCACTCGGCCGCCTTCTCCAGAGCGAGCCCGCCAACCACCCCCTTCCGCACACCCCCTTCCGCACACCCCCTTCCGCACTGACCCACGGAAAGGAGCTTTGAATAAAAAGCACCTTAATTCTCTAAGCGCCACAATCGCAAATAAAAACAGAGTCACTGCCGGTGGGAGAACCAGAGGTCCAACAGAAGCAAAACCACCTCCGCCGCCAGAAGCGCCACGATAACCACCTCGATGATGAAACCCTCGCGCGCGTGCCTGTACTCGCCCAACCTTTGGCTTGCGAGCTCATACACGTACTCCTGCACCTCAATCTGGCCGTCCAACACCTCCAGGCGCTGTTCGAAGCGGGCTTGCTCGCGTAATTCCTCCCCGAGCTCGGCAGCCAGCCGCCCAAATCGAACCGGCGCCCGGGCCACCAACGGCTCGGCGCGGACATGGCGCATCCGGAGTTGCAGCACACTTCTGGCCCGGAGCCCGATTTCCCGATCACGGTCGAGGTCAGCCGCTTCGATCTTGTAGGCAAGCGGGGTGTCCTGCTCGACGCCGGGCCAGCCCAGGGAAACCTCGCGCTCCAGGCCGGAGAGCAGTCTTTCGATGAAGGAGAATTCGACGACCGCCTCCAGCACCTCCGCCAACTGCCCTCCACCGTAAGCGACAACAGCCCGTTCCTGCCGCCATAACACGGACGCATCACCGGCCTTCACTGAAATTTGAGCGTCCGATCCACCGCCAGAGCCGGCCTCCATCCACTCCACTGCAGCCTCCCTTCGCTTGGGATCGTCCTTCGAAAAAGGAGGAACGACGAGGATCCTGCTCAACTCGGACTCACTGCCGGTAGGGCGCCATTCACGATCTTTCTCCTGAATCCGCAGGTGATCGCCAAAGGGCTCTAGAAAATCAAGCGTCCCTATTGAATTGTCAGCCGGTCCGGGGCCACGCAGCACCACGAACAGTCGCTCCGAATTCTGTGGCGTCCCATTCATTTCGAAAAAATTGCGTCCCCATGCGTGTCCATTGCGGTTCGCGAGTCATCGAAATCCGCAGAGTCTTTTTTGAGCTTCTGAGCGAGCTCCATCACCCAATCAACGACCGTGTCAGCCGAATCCAAAACACCGTTGATCGTGGAATCAAATAAATAATCACCCACAACGAGTAGACACGGATGTGCATTCGGATCCGGGCGGTGTCGGGAATCGGGTTCGCGCGCTGGAAATCCGCCTGGCAATCCGTTCACGCATTTGGCCCACCGCTTCACGCACGCTTCAAGCAGACGACTTGAATTTGCACGCAAAACGGCCGGGAGTGCGTCCACGACTTGTTTGATCAACAGGTCATCATCAAGATTCCCCAGCCGAAGCGCTGCGTCACCGGCGATAAGCCAGCCGAGCACTCCGTGGTCTCCGTTTTCAAAACGCGCGCTCTCATCATAGAGACAGCATCCGCCAAAAGCATCGATCATGAAAAAGTCGCCCTGCATGACTTCGCGCCAGAACGGACGGTCAAACACGGCCGTCACCCGGAGGTAATGCGCGGGGTGATCATAGAAACGATGGTGCTTTTTCATCGCCTCATACAGGGCCTGACCCTTCCATTCGATACTCGGAATGCAGTCGTTAGGCAACGCGACCACGACGAAATCAAAAAGCTCCGAGTGCTGCGCGCCGTTGTTCCGAGATATGACTTCGTAACGGCCGCAGGTGGCCTGCTCCACGCCGACCACCGCATGCTCCAACAACACTCTTGCGGAAACCCGCGCAGCCAGCTCGCGCGTCAACAATTCGTTGCCCCCGACAATCGAGTACAGCTGCATGTAATCGGGCTCATCCATGAGGTAGTTTTGCAACCCGTAGCTCGCCGACGTTTGATGCGTTTCGCACGCCACGTCGCTGTGAGTCAGGGTTTGGATATATTCTCGGGCAATGGGATCGCTCACCTCCTCGAGATACTGGTCGAACCGTTTTCTGGCCAGCGGGTCCTCGTTGTCCTTGCGCCAATCGGATTCGTAATAATCGGCAGGACTGATTTCCTCCCTGGCCCATTTGGTGAAATCCCGAAGCGCCTTCCATGTCGGCTGGCCAAACTCGCGGCGCACGTCCTCAAGGTCGCGCACGACCCGGTCACGAAACACAGCTCCCCCGGCGCTCATCGGGGCCGTACGAAGCCCCAATTCCGCAATCAGCTCGCGAAGCGGGTCCGGGCCAAGCTGGCTGTAATCGTAAAACTCGGCAGCCCCCAATTCAAAGGCAATGCGGGGATCACACTGGGCGCGCGAAGTCACAATTTTCCCTCCCAACCGACCGGTCGCCTCGTAAATGGTTGCCTCCACAGCAGGCGAAGCACGCTTATCCAACAAATGAGAAACCATCAAACCGCCGGGACCTCCCCCGATGATCGCTATTTTTAGTCTTTCACCTTCCATTTACTGATCCAAGTTCTGTTGGGGGCATCCTGCAAACGACTTGCGTCCTAATCATACAACCCAAAAACATTCGCCAAGCCGCAGCCAGTTTAATTTTCGGGGAGTCATTGTGGAGTTAGATAAAAAACTTTATCGATCAAATTTCACAAACACCTAAGGAATGAAAAAGTTTCGAAATAATCAAACTTCCGTTCAGGCTTAGGACGGATCAGAGGCCAAGCAAAACCGCCGGCAGTTCAGATATCCTCAGGAACACATATGAATCCCCCACTCAAATCCATCATCTTAACATGCGCCCTGTTACTCCCAGCGCTTCCCTGCTGGTCGCAGTCCGCGAAAACCGTCGATAGTTTTACCCCGCAGGACGGCGATACCGTCGTGTTTCTGGGCGATTCGATCACCCACCAATGCATGTACACGCAGTACGTGGAGGACTTCTTCCTCACAAGATACCCGGACCGCACCATACACTTTCATAACGCGGGAGTGAGCGGCGACAAAGCAGCAGATGCGAAGCGCAGGTTTGAAGATGATGTCGCAGCCATGCACCCAAAGTTTGTCACCGTCTTGCTCGGAATGAATGACGGTCAGTACAAGGATTTAAATGCGGAGATTCTTGCCACCTATCAGCAGGACATGACGTCGCTGCTTGATAACGTAAAGGCCATGGGAGCAAAGGCGATCGTAATGACGCCAACCCCGTTCGACCATCATCAGCTGGAGGTGCGACTGAACGACCCCACGTTCCGATTCAAGGACCGACCATTCTCACCCCAGTACAATTCCGTGCTCGGTTATTTCTCTGGATGGCTTCGTGAGACAGCAGGGCAGCGTTCACTGCCCTGCGTTGACCAGTGGGGGCCGCTCAATGACATGATGTTCACGGAACGCCGCTCGAACCCTGACTTCACGCTGATCCCCGATGCCATTCACCCGGGTGAGGCGGGTCAATTCATGATGGCCTTCAATCTGCTCTCGCAGTTCAACCCTGACCGCAAGAGCGTGGGCGCAATCACCGTAGTGAAAAATGGCGACAAATGGACTGCGACAAGCACCGGCAAGGTGACGGAATTGAAGGAGCTTCCCGATGGAAAGGGACTGAGCTTCAAACACCTCGCGACTGCGCTGCCATGGGTAGTCCCAGGCGCAAGCTCTGCTGACTCCCTCAAATGGGAAAGCAACCAGGCAGCTGCCGTTGGAAAATCCCTCACACATGCGGGGCATCGCCTCGGATCCGAGGTGCTCAAGGTCTCCGGACTCGCCACCGGCCTATACGAGCTCGTGATTGATGGAAAGACGATCGGGAAGCCGGTGCCCCACACAACACTGGCAGCGAAGGTCGAGCTTCAGGATAATCCCGAGACCCCCGAGTACGCACAAGCGATGGAAGTCGCGCTTCTAAACCGGGAGCGAAACGACAAGGCAGTCAGACCCTTGCGCGACACATGGTCGAAGATCAAGGGCATGCGCAACCAACTCAACAACGCTAAGGGCGATGACCGCGCGCGGATTGAAAAGGAAATCGCAGCGAAAATCGCTGGCGCACGCGAACTCGAGGCTATCGGCGCGGAGTATGAGGCGAAACTTCACAAGCTGGCGCAGCCCGTCACGCGCACCTACGAGTTACGACTCGCCCGACCCGTTGCCGCCAAAAATTAAAGCGGCCGCGTTGTGGCACTCAGATTTCCCGGGCGGACGCGCGGACCTACAAAAGCAGGCGTCCTTCCAAGAGAAACATTCCGTCCTCGCTGACTGCCTCGGGCAGCTCAGGAGCGCACAGCAGCAAGCACTTCACACCCCGATTCGGCGCGATTGAGAATGTACAGGTGATATCCCGGAGCGCCGCGAGCGATGAGCTCGCGGATCTGATTCACGGCCCATGCTACTCCCACTTTGCGCTGCGCTTCCTCGTCGGGCCCGCAAGCTTCCAGCTCAGAGACAAGCGCCTCAGGAATCCGAGCCTTGCAAAACCCACAAAAATTGCGCGCCTGCTTTAGCGACAAAACCGGCATGATTCCCGGCAAAATTGGCACCCCGACTCCGGCGGCCCGAGCCATTTCCACAAAACGGAAGTAATCCGCGTTATCGAGGAAAAGCTGGGTGGTGATGAAATCCGCACCCGCCGCGACTTTTTGCGCGAGATATCGGATGTCAGCCTGCTCATCCACCGCCTCTGGATGCTTCTCAGGAAACCCGGCAACCCCGACGGCGAACCGCTTCGACCGCGAAGTTGTGATGAGCTCTACAAGTTCCTTGGCATAGGAAAACCCGTCTGGGTGTGGGGTGAACGACGTCTGACCTTTTGGCGGATCACCGCGAAGGGCAAGAATACCCGAAAACCCCGCGTCATCATACTGGCGGATCAAGGTCCGCAACTCGTCCTTGGAATGCCCCACGCATGTGAGGTGGCCGACAAGGGGAAAACCCATCCGCACCAACTCGCCACCGTAGGACAATGTGGTGTCGCGAGAGGTGCCGCCAGCCCCATAGGTGATGGAAGCGAAATCGATGCCCAGTGGATGCAGGGCGCGCGCCGTCCGCAGCAAGGTCTCGGCCGAGGCAGCGTCTTTAGGGGGGAAGAACTCCACCGAGACCGCGGGGCGGAGAGGATCGCGCAAAGCATCAATAATTCGGTCTCGGAACATATGGCAAATAACTCAAAAAGTGCTGAACAAAAACACATCTACCGTGATTAAGCATCAGAGATCGAGCGCCAAAAATGCTTTAGGAGAAAACTCTCAATTGCCACAGCCTGTTCGCTACCGCGCTTGCCTTGATATCCGCGATATCGCCGAGCGTATTAGACAACCTCACTGATCTAATTTTAGTTCATAGCTTGTGTGGCGTGAATTCTTAGCACGCGACTATTGAGGATTTGAGTTGCCAAATGGGCGCATCGAAGCCCGTGTCCAGATGTAGCTGGCAACGGAAACGATCGTTGCTGCAGGGCAGCCTCTCGATGACGCTCATTTCCCCATAAAAGTGAGTTTGCGCTTCCATAAAGCTCAGAAGCTACGAGGCATTTCAGCGCCAGTGCCTCGTGCAATGGCGGCTCCAGAATTTTATCCAACAGTCACATTCACATAAAGACTACTGCGCGAGCCATACTATTCGCCTACTAACGGCGGACTTGCTCGTTGGTCGTTGACAACCTTGACTCGCAAAAAGCACGCAGAGACGACACTTTCAGTCAGTTGTTTTTCCGAGTCATCCGATCAGGCTCAGCACAGTGCTGTTTAAATCTGAACTCCGAAATTAGAAAAGGCATTGTCTCGTGCGAAATACTGTGACTGAAAGGACTTGCAACACAAAATGCAACCTCAGCTCCCGCACAAAACAATGCCCTCAAAAGTTCTCTCCCTTTTCGGCTCTCGCCAAGTTCATTTTCGCGGCACTTCAAAGCCCATCACCCCATTCGGCGGCCTCATCAGCTTGGTGGAATTCTTCGGCAAATTGCGTCTGACCGACGCGATTCAAGAATTCATGCCGCTCAAACTAAACAGCCCTAACGCCATTCCTCCCGCCCACACCCTGACGGCGTTTTTCTTCTCGGTAATCGTCGGCGCCAGTCGCTTTGCCCACTCCGATTGGCTACGTGCAGACAAAGCCCTGCATGCCATGCTGGGCTTTGACCGGTTTCCGGGCACCGACACGATTCGCAACTTCTTTTCACGCTTTTCCCAAGCCGCCGTCGAGTCGTTCTGGCGTCCCCTTTGGCGCTGGCTCTTACCTCACTTTGCCCCGCCTCAGGAGGGCTTCAGCCTCGATCTTGATTCCACCATCTTCCAGCGCAGTGGCCGCCAGCAAGGTGCGGCAAAAGGCTACAACCCGCAGCGCCCCGGTCGTAAAAGCCATCACCCCCCTGCTGGCCGTTTTGGGCGAGGCTCAGTGCGTTCTTCATGCCTAGCTGCGGGCAGGCAACACCAGCGCCAGTCGAGGAGTCTCCCATTTTCTGAGGGAAGCCCTCGCCCTACTGCCAGAAGGGTGAAAACTGCGCACAGTGCGGGCTGATTCGGGGGTTTTCTCAGAGGAACTTCTCGAATTTCTCGAGGAGCACAACCTTACTTACATTGTAGTCGCGCGCCTGACGCGCAATATCATACGCAAGGCGGCAGCGCTCCGTCAGTGGATCCAGATTGACGAAA
>JBILUQ010000438.1:0-2633 GCA_044370935.1 Chthoniobacteraceae bacterium | reverse complement strand
AATGGGAAGTCTCAACGGGCGCACGACTGGACCTGCAGCGCGACTTCTCTGGCTCCATACGCGAATGGAAAATCGCCGATGCCAGCTCCACCTTAAAGCGCATTTTTAAGGATCGAACCCAAATCACTCCACAGCTCAGCCTTGCTTCGAAATGGGCTCCATCGAATACGCTCGATTGTACGGCATCCGTGTATTTCGGCGCTCGGAATCCGACACTAAACGAGCTCTACCGCCCGTACCGCGTTGGAAACTTGATCACCATCGCCAACGCAGGGTTAAAACCAGAGAAAAACCTCGGAACCGAATGGGGTTTGCAATGGCGCCCCATCGAAAAGACAAGTTTTCGCGCCCGCGCCTTCGCGAATCAAATGACCGACGCTATCGCGAATCTTACTCTAATACGTGGTCCCGGAACATTCCCCGACTGGGGGACAATCTCAACCGGCGGCATCGGAGCTCGACGAGAGAACATCGAACGCGCTTCAGTTTTCGGATTCGAATTTGGCGTGGAGCAAAATCTCCCGTGCGGCCTCACCCTAAACGCTGGCTGGCTGGCAACACGATCCCGGGTGGAGCGGTGCACGCTTCAGTCCAGTCTTGAAGGTCGCAGACTCCCTCAAATCCCGGTCCACCAGGGAAACATTCGAGTCCAAGGCGATCACAAGTCATGGAATTGGACCGCAACCCTGCGCTATGTCGGAGGGCAGTTTGATGACGACTCAAACCAATACCGTTTGGGCTCCTACATCACCCTAGACGCTCGGGTCACAAAACGCATCGGTGAACGTCTGGACGTATTCGCCTCCGTCGAGAACGCATTCGATAGAGAGATTCAAACGCGGCTGGATGCAAGCGGTTCCACCGGCGTCGGTGCACCCCGCATGTGTACCGCTGGATTCCGGAAAAGCTTCTAGCCCAGCAACAAACGGCCTTTGCTCAGCTGCCGAAAAGACGCTCGGGAGTAACCTCGATCGAGCGTGTTCCATCCCCGATGTAAACGGCCCCATCTTGAACCGTTACCTGCAAGATCATCGTGCGCGCTGTCAGTGCCGCCATCGCCTCGGCATCTGCAGGGGGGATCTGCCATACGCTCAGATTTTCACACCGTGTGAGTCTGTTCTTAATTCCACCCCACCAGGTATGCGTTCCGAAACTATAAACGCTCACCTTCTCGGAGCGACCGCACGCACGCGTGATCCGTTTTTCCTCCGGTTGCCCAACTTCAATCCAATGAAAAATTTTCCCGGTCAGATCCTTCTGCCATAAGGCCGGTTCGTCAGGCTCCCACATGTCCTTCGCCAGCTCAAGGGGGCCGCGCACTTCATCCGACGGTACATTTAACGCGAACGCAAGAAGACGCACCATCATGCGCTCGTTGGTCTCCGAGGGATGCTGAGCAATGACGAGGCTGTGTGTTTGATAGACCTGCCGGTCCAAATCCGAGATTTCGAGGGTGGCTTTGTTGATTGTCGCCTTTAATGCCATAATAGTGCTGCCGGAAAGATCCGCAAAAGCTGCAGAGTCTCAGAAAGGACGATCGAACACGATTACTCAAGCATCAAACAGGCCCGAACACTTGTTTGCGCGACGCGATTCTTTAAATTCTGCCGGTCGATCCGCCTTGAAGCCCACGCCCGCTTGCAGTCTGATGATCGTCCAAAAATATGGTGACCCCCTTGCACTCGCAGCTACGCATTCCTCAGTCATTTGCAGTCGGCTTATCTCAGCTACTGTTTCTCGCGGTCGGGGCTTTTTACCAGACGGCGACTGCGCAGAGCACCGCTCCAACTGCTCCTCAGCAGGAAGGCGCAGCACACGGCCTCACATTCACCAAGTGGTCAGGCTCACTGAACGTGCCCGACCCGGTCGCATGTTCGGTGGATCCGCAGGGGCGCGTTTATGTAACGTCCACAACTCGCCGCAAAGCCGCTGACTTGGATATTCGCGAACACTCAGCGTGGATTCCGAATGATGTCGCGCTCACGAGCGTTGAAGAGAAGGCCGCTTTCTTGCGCTCTGCGCTCGCGCCAGGAAACCTGCGCGTGCCACGCGGAGGACTTAAAGACCACAACAAGGACGGTTCGATTGATTGGAAGGACCTGACTTTTTTCAGCGAGCGGATCTACCAATTGCGAGACACGGACGGAGATGGGACCGCGGATAAAATAACAGTATTTGCCAAGGGTTTTAACACAGAGGTTACAGGAATCGCAGCCGGCGTGCTCTACCATCAGGGCTGGGTCTACGCCACCATTGCGCCAGATCTTTGGCGGTTCAAAGACACCGATGACGATGGGGTAGCCGACGTGCGTGAAATCGTCGTTCATGGATTTGGCCTTCACATCGCTTACGGAGGGCACGACATGCACGGCCTTTCAGTGGGTCCAGACGGCCGGATTTACTGGAGCATCGGAGACAAGGGTGTGAACGTGCACTCCAGAGAGGGCCGCCATTATTTTGTACCCAACGAAGGGTGCATTCTGCGCATCGAACCGGACGGATCGAACTTCGAAATCTACGCACACGGGCTTCGCAATCCGCAGGAGCCCGCGTTCAATGAATTTGGCGACCTCATCGCTGTTGACAATGACGCTGATTTCAAAGGAGAGAAGGAACGTCTCGTTTACATTCCC
>JBILUQ010000137.1:0-9809 GCA_044370935.1 Chthoniobacteraceae bacterium | reverse complement strand
CTTCACATCGCGCTTCTCGCACACCTCGATGGGTGCGTCCACGAAGGCCTCGACGAAGTCATGCCCGCCCTCGAGCACAATCTCACGGGCGCGGCGGCGATCCTGCCTGTAGGGCGAGATGAACGCGGTGATCACGATCAAGCCGGCATCCGCCATCAGGCACGCCACCTCCGCCACCCTGCGGATATTTTCAACGCGATCTTCCGGCGCAAATCCCAGATTTGAATTCAGCCCGTGGCGGATGTTGTCGCCATCCAACACATAGACTTGGCGCCCAGCGTTGAAGAGCTCCCGCTCGACCTCGCGAGCAAGGGCCGACTTTCCAGCACCGCTGAGTCCCGTCAACCACACAACGCTGCCACGATGGCCGTTGCGAAGGGCACGGTTTTTGGGCAAAACAACGCCTTCGGACCAGTAAATGTTTGCGCTCTTGATCTTCGCGCGGTCGGCATAGATGCCGCCATGGATGATGCCGCCGCCCGCAACCTGGCGGTCGTCGACAATCACAAACCGCCCCATGAACGGGTTGCGATCATGGTTGTCCATGACCAGCGCGCCCCTCGTCTGGATGGTGACTTCCGCGACGTCATTCTTCGCAATGTAATCGCGCGAGGCGGAATCCACCGACTCAAGCGTCGACGCATCGATGATTTGCTCGATGGACACAATCTCCGCATCGAGTTCCTGCGTCGCCAACTTGAGACGATACGGGCGGCGCTGTTCGAGATTGCGTTTGCCCATCCAAAACAGGCGCGCCTTGAACCGATTCGACTCGATCGGCGCGGCATCCTCCCGAGCAGCGACATGTCCACGCTGAACAAAAATCTGCTCCGCGAGAGTGATCGCAACCGACTCACCAGCCATCGCCTCGGACTTCGCGGAACCGCTCCAGTTCTCGATCGAAGCGACGACGCTGGTCTTGTTGTTGGGTGAAAAAACCAAGGTGTCGCCCACCCGCAGCGTGCCCGACTCGATGCGTCCGGCAATGATGCGGCGCTGGTCAAAGCGGTAAACATCCTGAACAGGGAACCGCAGGGGCATCTGCACGAGCGGCGCCGGAGGATCGAAGGTGTCCAGCATGGAGAGGACCGTCGGGCCCTCGTACCACGGCATCGGGTTTTTGGCACTTGCGTCCACCGTCCGACTCGCGACGTTGACCCCGTTGCGAGCCGAGATGGGAACAAACGCGCGCGCCTCGACTCCAATCTGGCTAAGAAACGCTTTGTACTCCTTCTGCACCCGCTCAAAAACCTCCTGCGAGAAATCGACCAAATCCATTTTGTTGACCGCTACCACGACCTGCTGAATCCCGAGTAAACTGAGCAAATACCCGTGACGGCGGCTCTGCTCCTGCACGCCCTCGTTTGCGGCGATCAAAAGCACGGCGGCGTCCGCACTGGCGGCGCCGGTGATCATGTTTTTGAGGAACTCCTTGTGGCCCGGCGCATCAATGATCACGTAAGGACGCTTTTCGGTGCGGAACTGAATCTGCGTGGTGTCGATCGTGATGTTCTGCTCCTGCTCCTCAAGAAGAGCGTCGAGAAGGAAGGCGTATTCAAATTCCATCCCCTCCGCCTCGCAGGCCTTGCGGATTTGATCAACCTTGCCTTCCGGCAGTGAATTCGTGTCGAAGAAAATCCGGCCAATCAGCGTGGACTTGCCGTGGTCGACATGTCCGACAAAGACGACGCGCAGCCGGCTGGTTTGCCCGGGGGCGATGCGGACTGAGGTTGCTTGAGAGAGAGATGAGGAAGACATTTTCAGAAAAGAAGGGTTAAAGACGCTTGGCTTTAAACACGGAGAAAGACGCGGTTGGGATCGAAGGATCCCCCTTACATGAATCCTTTTGCGCGGAGCTTCTGCATCGCGTTTCGCTCATGATGATCCTGCGCGCGGCCTGCCCGCTCGCTGGTCTTGGTGGTCGCGAGCTCGTCGATGATCTTGTCGATCGTGTCTGCTTCGCTTTCGACCGCCCCAGTGATCGGCCAGCAGCCCAGGGAACGGAAACGGTAGCGCTTGCCGTCGGGTGCGGTCCGCGCGAAGTACATGCTTGGAATCGGAATCCCCTCGCGCTGGATGTAGAGCCAGATGTCACGCTCACTCCAGTCGAGCAGCGCTTGAACGCGCACATGCTCCCCCGCTGCACACGAAGTGGTGAACTGGTTCCAGAACTCAGGCGGCTGATCCTTGTAGTCCCATTCGAAGTCTTTGTTTCGAGGTGAAAAGTAACGCTCCTTGGCGCGGGTGGCGTCTTCGTCGCGGCGAATTCCCGTCACCAGCGCGCTCCACTGATGCTTGGCCATGACCTGCTGCAGCGCCGCAGTCTTCAGCTCGTGCGTGACGGTCACAGGATCGGCCGTATCGTATCCGATCGGTCCGCGTTCCGCGTATTCCCCGGTCCCGGCGCGTGCCTCTTCGTTGATCTTTACGATCAAGTCCAAGCCGTAATTGCGCACGGCCCACTCGCGATAGTCGAGCATCTCGGGAAACTCGTAAGTCGTGTCGATGTGCAGCAGCGGATATGGAATGTGACCGCAAAACGCTTTCAACGAGAGCCAAATCAGGACATTCGAATCCTTCCCCATGCTCCACGGCATGCAGATGTTTTTAAAATGATGATACGCTTCGCGGATCAGAAAAACGCTCTGTGCTTCCAATGCGTCAAGATGAGCAGCGTCGTCGCGTGAGATCTTTTCCGGGAAAAACGCAGGCAGCCCTCCGGGCGCCGGCGCTGGATATTTCTTGGCGTAGGCTGGGTGCTCCGAGTAGTCGGGCAATCTGTATTCTTGTGTGCTCATGGAAGTAAAAGTGATGCTGAAATTGGCGGAAGAGAGCGGCTGTTGCGGGCAGGTGGAGGTGGACTCCCCCTAGGTTTTCGCCCCCATAAAAGTGTGAATGCCACATTCGGTTTTGTTGAAACCCGTCCAGCGGCCAGACCGCTCGGAATCGCCCGACCCACTCGCGCTGGTGCAAGGCATGCAGCCGATCGAGCGGTATCCCCTGTCATGCAGCGGGTTGTAAGGAATGTTGTTGGCCTTGATATAGTCCCACACAGCATCACGGCTCCAGTATGCCATCGGGTTGAGCTTCAGGATGTAGGTCTCGCGAATCGGGTCGAACAGATAGCGCTCCAGGATCTGAGCGCCTTCGCGCGTGGCGCTTTGTTCACGACGCACGCCGGTGATCCACACGGAAAGCGTCCGCAACCGGCGCTGGAGTGGCTCCACCTTGCGGATCGAGCAGCACAAGTCCGGCTTGTGAGCCCACAGCGCATCGTCCCGCTGTTCAAGCGCCTGCTGCTCGAGGGTGACCTCCGGTAGTACGCTTTCAATGCGCACCCCCCAGAAGGCCTCCAGTTGCGCCTTCAGTTCAAGGGTCTCGGGGAAGAGCAGGCCGGTATCCAGGGTGAAAACCGGCAACTGCAGCCCCGCACTGAAAGCGTGGTGCAAAAGAACCAAGCCCGCACCCTGGAAAGACGTGCCGACGGCAGCCTGCTCGCCGAAACGATCGTGCGCCCAACGGAGGACATCCAGGAGCGGGGCGTTCTCAAGCCGCGCAGAAATCTGCGCAAGCTCATCACCCTGAACATTATTTGCCAAAATCGACATAAAGCACAGTAATCCGGTCGGGTATTAAGGGTATTAAATGACAGGCCGGATCACAAGCGTTTTTGTCCACAGTGCTCCCAGCGCGTTTTTTTCGCGTTTCTGCAAGGCCTCTCCCCTCCTTCGGACCCGCCCCGCCCCGCGCGCTCAAAGCGCCCCCTGTTCTCCGCCCACCCGGAGCCCATCCCGCCTTCCTCTGCTAGCCCCCCGCCCCCCTTACTCGGGTCGCTTTGGGAGGGATATCTGCGGCAGCGCGGCGGTACCGCGGCGTGCGGCCTCCCGGTTTGCCTCGCGAATCTTGCGGTAGATCTCCTCACGGAAAACGGGGAGATCCCTCGGCGCGACGATTCCCAAGCGGACAACATCATGCTCGATCCGGGAGACCCGCACCTCAATGTGGTCGCCAATCATCACGCTTTCACCCTCACGTCGGCTGAGTATCAGCATTTTCGGGTCAGCTTGAAGATCCACCCCGCTGATCAACGAGGGTGTGTTCGGTGGAATGGGCACTCGAGCCGCTGAGGATGATTTGGTGCCCGACCAGGGTGGAGCGATTTACTACGAGTGGGCCGGCCAGGTTCACCGTCACAAAAGTCGGGTCCATGGAGTGGATGGTGACGATGTTCAAAACCATCGCGTCTTCGGGAGAACTGATGCCAAGCGCCTCGGATTCCTCGTCGCTCAGAACCACCTCGTAACCATCGACCACGCCTACGCAGTCCAAGACCACGAACTCGATGGAGTCATCCCCCTCAGCGCGCAGGAGGGAAAACGGGGGACTGTCGGGGGCGAGCTGGAGCTCAAAGCGAGTAAACTGGCGCATGCCGATCAAGCCGAAGGGAAAATGCAATTTGAGCGCTTTTGACATGAGAGCAGAGGGGTCGAATGGATTCGAAATGACTAGAGGATGAAATTGAATCCGAGAAACGGGGGGCCGGAAATCCAGAGCTCGCGGGACACTTCCTAACAACAAAAAGAAGACACGCTCGGTGTCTTCTTTCTGCGCTTGCCTTGCGCAGAGCGCGAGGCATTCAAAGTAACTCCCGTGGGAGCGGCGGAAATTAAGCTGTTTTTTCTTCGATGTACTTTACGACGTCGCTAACGGTGAGGAGCTTTTCAGCGTCTTCATCCGGGACTTCCACGCCGAATTCGTCTTCGAACGCCATGACGAGCTCGACGGTGTCGAGGGAATCTGCACCCAGATCACCGATGAAGGCGGCAGAGGCGGTGACTTGTTCTGGATTCACGCCAAGTTGCTCGACGATGATATCTTTGACTTTTTCTTCGATTGATTTTTCCGACATACGGTAACAGTTAACAATAGGTTGTAGGTTAAAGGAAAGGTCTGCTTTAAGGCTGATAAAAAGTTCTTTGAAACTTTCGTTCCTTAAAGACTTTTCAGCATCTGAGCCCCGCCTTGGAGGCGATCAAAACTCGGTTACCCGAGTAAGTCACGCACCAGATCACGTTCTTCTTTCAGCTCTTGAACGGTCGCGTCAATCCGAGAACGTGAAAACTCGCCGATTTCGACGTTTTTCACCACTTCAAGTCCGCCTCCGGGCAGGGTGCGCATGGGGAAGGAGGTAATGAGCCCCTTTTCAATGCCGTAATCGCCTTGCGAACAGATTGCTACGCTATGCCAGTCGCCCGCCGGCGTGGGCGTTTCAATGGATCGAACGGTGTCAACCACCGCGTTGGCAGCGGACGCAGCGGACGAGGCGCCACGGGCCTTGATGATCGCGGCCCCGCGCTGCTGGACGGTGCGGATGAAATCGGTTTTCAACCATTCGTGATCCGTGATCACGTCGGTAGCCGCACGCCCATCGATTTTTGCATTGAAAAAGTCGGGGTACTGGGTGGCGGAGTGGTTGCCCCAAATCGCCAGATTGGTGACCTTTGAAACCTCGACGCCCGCTTTGCGCGCGAGCTGGGACTTGGCGCGGTTTTCGTCCAGTCGAGTCATGGCAAACCAGCGGTCCGCGGGGATCTCCCGCGCGTTGTTCATTGCGATGAGGCAGTTGGTGTTGCACGGGTTGCCCACCACCAGCACCCGCACATTCGACGCGGCGTTGCGTTCAATGGCCTGACCCTGGCCCGTGAAGATTTTGCCATTAATTCCAAGCAGATCCTTGCGCTCCATGTCCGCCTTGCGGGGAACCGAGCCCACCAGCAGCGCCCAGTTGACTCCCGAAAACCCTGCGTCCAAATCCGCGGTGGGGACCACTTTTTTGAGCAGAGGAAAGGCGCAGTCCTCGAGCTCCATCACCACGCCCTCGAGCGCGCCGAGCGCACCGGGAACCTCGATGAGATGGAGCTCCACCGGCTGGTCGAGGCCAAGCATCGAGCCGGACGCAATTCTGAACAACAACGAGTAACCAATCTGACCGGCGGCGCCAGTCACAGCAATTCGAACAGGAGTCTTCATGTAGTAGATAGATTGCCAACCTGCGGGCAACGGCCGCAGCGAGACCACTCCTTTTTGAGCAATCGGCCCCCGATCGTCCAGCAAGCGTTTTCATGCGGGTCCAAAACGCACCGAGCGACGCCTTGCAAAATGCAGGCTTCTCTGAGAAGCATCCCCAACTCCCATGACAACTCCCCCTGGAAAAGAAGCGCGGTCGCTGAAAGAAATCTCCCCCACTCAATGGCGCACCGGCCTAGCCTCGTGGCTCGGATGGTTTTTCGACGGGCTCGAAATGCACCTGTACACGCTGGTGGCGGCCCCCTTCGTCATGCAGCTCGTCCACGCCACGGCTAATTCCGACCCACTGGTTAAGTCCCGCTCGTCATGGATCCAGGCGGCCTTCCTGATCGGATGGGCTCTGGGCGGAGGATTCTTCGGCCGCATCGGCGACCGCATCGGCCGTACCCGCACACTGGCACTGACCGTTCTCTTCTACGCGATCTTCACAGGGGCGTCCTTTCTGGCGGATACTTGGTGGCAGCTCATGATCTGCCGGTTCCTTTCGGCGCTCGGCATCGGAGGCGAATGGGCGGTTGGCTCCTCCCTTCTCTCGGAAACCTGGCCCAAGCGCTGGCGGCCGTGGATCGCGGCGGTGCTCCAGTCGGGTGTGAATCTGGGGGTGATTCTGGCTTGCGCTGTGGTTTGGCTTTTCTCGAACTTTTCCGACACTCTCCGCGCCGCCCTCAATCCGGTCCTGCCCGAAGGCTGGGATATTTTTCCGAGGTGCGTCTTCTTGGTTGGAGTGCTTCCCGCAGTGCTCGTTTGGTGGATCCGCCGCCATGTGCCGGAGCCCGAGGAATGGACTGCGGCAAAGTCGCATGGGGACGATGCAGAAAGGGGGAGCATCACGGCGCTTTTCAGGGCGCCCCTGAGGAGGATCACTTTGCTCTCGATGGTTGTGTGCGCATCGGGCCTCACCGGTTGGTGGGCCTTCATGTTCTGGCACAACCAACACATCCGTAATCTTCCGGAGCTTGCGAGCTGGGCCGCGGGGGATCGGGAGAAGGCGCTTTCGATGGTTTTCGCAGGGGTGATCGGCCTCTCCGTCGTCGGAAACTTCTTCTGCGGCTGGCTCGCCCAGCGGTTCGGGTACAGGAAATCTATTTTCTGGATGTTCGCGGGCCTCGGCCTTTCCTGCGCGGCAGCTCACATTCCGGAATCTTCGTCCTTTGCCACGCTCTGGAAGTGGTATGTTACGATAGGCTTTTTCTCCGGCGTTTTCGGATTGTTCACGATGTATCTGCCTCCCCTTTTCCCAACCCTTCAGCGCACGACCGGCGCCGGGTTCTGCTACAACATCGGCCGCATCGCCGCTGCGGCGGGAACCGTCTATTTCGGCCTTTTTTCAAGCGTCGGCGATTTCCGCGGAACGCTTCTTGCGGTTTCGGTGATTTTTATTCCGGGCATGGTTGCTGTGTTGTTCATGCCGGAGCCCACGGAATAGGCGGCGGCCGCTCCCGAGCCGACAAAACAAACGGATGCTTCCAAGCGCACAACCCGATGATCCAGACCAGGCATTCGAACTGCTGGGCAGACTGCACGGTTCGGGGCGTCATCATGATGCGGGCGCACTGGCTGTGCAGCTGGCTGGGTTGCCGAATTTAAGCGCCGCCCGGTGCGGGATCATTGCCGATGCGCTAATTGCGGCGGAACGCAGCGAGGAGGCGACCGCTTTTTTGACAAAGGCGGCTTCTGCACACATCCATCACCCCGGGTTGCATCACGCGCTCGGCTCTTGCCTGCAAGCGCAGGGCAGATTTGCCGAGGCACTCAAACACTACCGCCACTCCATCGCGCTTTGCCCCCACTCGGAACCGAGTCTGTGCCAGGCGGGATCCGTGCTTCGCAAGCTGGGACGCACAGAGGAAGCCCTCGAGTGTCTTGGCGCCGCCGTACGATTCAACCCCGACTCGGCGGTCGCGCTCTACAACCTTGGAAATGCGCTGGTGTTCTCAAACAGCCTCCAGGCCGCGATCACCGCATACAAGCGTGCCCTGACGCTGAAGCCCGACTGGCAGGAGCTTTTAAACAACCTTTCAGCGACACTCGCTGCATCAAAGCAGTACGGCGAGGCCTTGCCCCTCCTACTTCAACTACTCCGAACCCACCCCGAGCACGCTCAATACAAGACACGGGCAGCCCAGTGCATTCTGGAAATCGAAGCGCGCAAAAACGCCGGGGCACCCGTCAATGAACTCCTCGCCGAAATGCCGAGTGAAGCACTCGTCGAAGCTCCCGCCACCGAACCGCAGGCGACACCGCAGGCGACACCGCAGGCGACACCGCATCCAAAGCAGAAAACGCTTCTGTCCGTCGCCGACTCTCTTTTGGCGGCCTCGCGCGCGCACGAACCGACGGAGCTCACACGCGCGCTCGTGGAGCGGGTGCAATCGGAGTCTGATCCGCGCGCTGCGGTACTCGATGCCCTGCTCGATGCCACGGTCGGGAACGATACAGAAACGGGCTGGGCCAAGAGATTGATCGCCGCGGATGTTCTTCAAAAACTCGGGCACGCCGAAGACGCCCGGCAACAGCTGCGAAACGCGGAAACGCTTTGCGAAGGCACGGCTGCAGACCTTCTGCGGATTGCGTCCGTTTACAAGCGCCTCGAGGACCGCGAGGATGCCTTGCGGCTTTTAAAAAAAGCGAGCGACCACGGCGAAGGCTGCGCGCAGGCACTGGAGATTCTTTCCTCGCTCCAGCTGGAGTGTGGTGAGGCAATCGATGCCGAACAAAGCATACGCCGCGCGATAGCGCTACGACCGTCGAGATGGGAGCTTCACCTCCAACTTGGCTTTCTGCTCTACAGCCGCGGCCTTTTCGAAGAAGCCCTCAGGCTCGCTGAACCGGCGACCAGAATTTCGCAGGACCCCGCACTGCAAATCAATCTTTCGACATACTACCTCAAGTGCCACCGCTTCATGGATGCGCTCAGGACGATCGAATCCTGCCTTCAACACAACCCCGGACTCGCTGCGGGTTACATGAATTTGGGCATCATCCTTTCACGGCTTGGCCTCGCGGAACAAAGCTCCCGCGCCTTTCAGAAAGCCTGCGAACTCAGTCCCGAATCGGATCTCATCGCCTCCAATTACATCCACGGACTCAACTACCTCCCGGGCATCTCATCGGCGGAAGTTTTTGAACAGCAGCAAAGCTTCGCGCGCAAATTCGAGGCGCCCCTCCTTGCCGAGCGCAAGCCACACCCCAACAGCCGCGAACCTCGCCGCCGATTGAAGATCGGATACGTTTCAGGGGATTTCAGGGATCACTCGGTTGCGTATTTCCTTGAGCCGATTTTGAAGTTTCACGATGCCGCCCAGTTTGAGGTGTGGGCAATCGCGTCGACCCAGTGGAATGACCGCGTCACCGAACGCATCCGTAATGCCTGTCACGGTTGGATCAACGCCAGTAACCTCTCGGACAGCGAGCTCGCTCAGGAGCTACGGAAACATCAATTCGACATTCTCGTCGACCTTTCCTGCCACACGGAAGGCACCCGGCTGATGACCTTTGCCCGCAAACCCGCCCCAGTCCAAATCACGATGATCGGCATGCAGCAGTCCACCGGTCTGGCATCGATCGACTACCGCATCTCCGACGCCGTCATGGACCCACCGGGACTCACCGAAGATCTGCACTCCGAAGAGCTGCTCCGACTCGACTGCGCATTCGCTTTTGCCGCGCCGCTCGATGCCCCGGCCGTCGCAAAGCTGCCCGCAACCGCAGGCGCAGGCGTT
>JBILUQ010000436.1:0-2639 GCA_044370935.1 Chthoniobacteraceae bacterium | reverse complement strand
CTGAAATTTTTTGCCCCGGGAAGAGTTCTGTGGTGTGAACTCCGGTTGAAGCAGTCTTCGCGCACGCTTCCTCAAAAGTGAAGTTTTTGAAGGTGTAGGATTGGGTGCCGAGAAGAAACCCGTTGGTCCGAAAGTCGGCGGGGATTGGTTCTGCAGTTGCCGCGATGGAGCTAAGGGCGAGAACAAACAAGGATAGGGGGCGTGTCCATTTCATAGAGAGGTACAGAGGAGAGGCTTGTGCCAAATTGGTCAAGTCGGGAACTGTTTAAGTCGCGCAATCGTGAAAAGAATTGATTCTTTTCGCTACGCCTGAAAAAAACTGCGGCTCGTATTCGTTCACTGAAAAACGTCAAACCCATGAACCACGTCACTTCTCTTCATACCATTAACTCCAATGTGCGTCCTCTGGTAGAGGCGCAGTTGCAGGCCACTGGCGGCCTTCTGCGCCTTGCACCCTGCTGGGTGCCTCGTTCGTTCTTGCAGCCTGGAAAGCGCCTGAAGCTGCATCCAGATGATCTGTATGCATTTGGACTCCATCGCGGTGGCATTGATGAGCGCTGGTTTGCCTCAACGACTCCGGCCGCCAACGACAACCGAACGGAGGATGAAGGATTGTCTTATGTAGTCGCGGGCAAGGAGCGGTTTACACTACAGCAGGCGGTTGCCGAGTGCGGTTCGACACTCATTGGTGAGTCGATTTGGAGCAAGTACAACAAATGGCCTGTTTACTCGAAGTTCTTCGACAACATGGGACCGATTCCGCATCACATGCACCAGAGCGCCGCGCAGGCAAAGTTGGTAGGCCAGGAGGGCAAGCCCGAATCCTACTACTTTCCCCCACAGCACAACAATGTCGGGAACAACTTCCCTTACACCTTCATGGGGCTTGAGCCCGGCACGACCAAGGAACAGGTCCGGCGCTGCATCGCTGATTGGAACAAGGGTGATAACGGGATTTTAGATCTCTCTCGTGCTTACCGTTTGAAGCCTGGCACGGGTTGGTTGATCCCGCCGTGCGTGTTACATGCGCCTGGTTCGTTATGCACCTACGAACCGCAGTGGGGCAGTGATGTGTTCGGCATGTATCAGAATTTGGTGGAGGGCCGGTACGTGCCGTGGGAGCTTCTGGTCAAAGACATGCCCAAGGAGAAGCACAACGACATCGATTTCATTGTGGATCAGTTGGACTGGGAAGGGAACTGTGATGAAAACTTCAAGGACAACCATTACCTTGAACCGGTACCTGTGGCTGACACGCGCAAGGAGGGATTCGTTGACCGCTGGATCGTGTATGGACGCATCAAGGGCGAGCAGCTCTTCACGGCGAAAGAGCTCACGGTCGAACCAAAAACAAAGTGCACGATCCGAGACAACGGCGCGTATGGTTTGATTTGCGTTCAGGGCGTTGGCAAGATCAATGGGCAGACTTTGAACAGCCCCAAGCTGATTCGTTTCACAGAGTTGACTGAGGACGAATACTTCTGCACGGAGTCAGGGGCTAAGGCGGGCGTCACTTTTGAGAATCTGAGCGAAACGGAACCGCTAGTGGTTCTGCGTTACTTTGGCCCGGAAGTGAATCCGGATGCGCCTGATATGGGAGCGTATCGAAAGAACTCTTTTTAAGGGAATGCGCACTTTGGTTTTAGACAAAGCGCCGCTGCTCTTTAGCGCGGCGCTCCCCTCTTGCTTGCGCAGGTTGCTTGCGCCGACACTAAGCCTGCAAAGGGAGTCTCAAAGAGAGATAGTGCGTTGGTAAAAACGAATGCCTGACTTAAGAGGGCGCGCCCATCCTGATGACTGTTGGGAGAAAGTCTGATTCCATAGGTCTACAGGCAGGAGCGGATAATTCCTCGGATTACTATCGGCAAAGGAGTTCATGGCCTCGGGCTCGAGGTCATCGGCTGAAAGTTTAGCCATGTTTTGTGAGTCCACGATCGCTAGTGAGATGACCACAGCGGATAACCGGGAGAACCCATAAGAGGCGAGTTCGATGACTGTCTCATCGTTAGGAATCACAGGTGAAGTGTTTGGTGACGAAGGGTTCATTGGGTCAGGTTTCCTGATCAGGGTCACCTCAAAACGGATTACGTTCTCCGCGAGAACCTGATAGAAATCCTCTTCAGATTGCTTGTTGGTCAAAACGGTGGGAAAAGTTCCCCCGGTGCCGTCGCCGCTGGGTCCGGCTAAGGTTGTGCTCGGAATCGGTCTTTGTATCGAGTCAAGAGCGACAAATGGGAGGCTTCGCTCTTTACTCGAGGTCCATGGTAACCCCTTGGCCAGTCGCTGTAGTTGGTAGATGGAGGTGCCCGGCGGATGATATACTCGGTACCCAACCAGAGAAGCAGTGCTTAGCTTATCTTGTTCTCCAAGGTTGGGCGCCCAGCCGGGAGTCTCGCTGAAAAAGAAAAATCGGTCATTCCCTTTGCTTTTGTCCACAAATGCATCGACATCCGAGCGGCGGATGCGATGTCCCAAATCATGGGCGATTTGAGCCAATGCGAAGCGTGCCTCCGAATCGCAATCGGAGGCTTGTTTCGATGTGCTGGTTAGGCGAGTGGCAGAACCCATCAACTGCATTACCAACCCGCAAAGCATCACCAGAATGGAGATCGCCACCATCAACTCCAATAGGGTGAACC
>JBILUQ010000435.1:0-2641 GCA_044370935.1 Chthoniobacteraceae bacterium | reverse complement strand
CAAAGACGCAGAGATCATGAATGGTTCGACTCCCATGTCGATCAGACGGGTGACCGCTCCGGGCGCATCGTTGGTGTGCAGGGTCGTCAAAACCAAGTGTCCGGTGAGCGAGGCCTGGATTGCAATCTGGGCGGTCTCCATGTCTCGAGTTTCCCCGACCATAATTCGGTCCGGATCCTGACGCAGGAACGCCTTGAGCACCTTGGCAAAAGTGAGTCCGATCGCCTCGTGGACCGGCACCTGAACAATCCCGTCGATGTCGAATTCAACCGGGTCTTCCGCCGTGAGCACCTTGGCATCCACGGTGTTCATTTTGTCCAGACAGGCGTAGAGGGTGGTGGTTTTTCCCGATCCGGTCGGGCCCGTGACGATAAAGATACCGTTTGGCAACTCGATGGTCTTCATCAGGTAATCGTAAATCTTGGGAGGCATCCCGATTGCCTCCAGACTCAGGTTCACACTCGAGCGGTCCAAGACGCGGAGCACGACGCTTTCCCCAAACTGAGTGGGCAGCGTGGACACACGCATATCCACCTGACGCCCGGCGACCTCCCTCTGAATCCTTCCGTCCTGCGGCAGGCGCCTTTCGGCGATGTTCAAATTGGACATCACCTTCACACGCGAGATCACCGGGGAAGCTAGATGCCGCGGCGGCGGAGCCATCTCGTACAGGGCTCCGTCTACCCGGTACCGGATTTTAAAGTCATGCTCGAACGGCTCGAAGTGAATGTCCGAAGCCCGATCCTGAATCGCCTGCTTCATCACCAAGTCCACGTACTTGATGATCGGCACGGAGGCCGCCGCGGCTTCCGCAGACATTTCAGCAGCTTCCGCGTCCATCTCCAGCTCGTGGAGCACGCTTTTCATCTCCCCCGAACCACGGCTGTAGTGTTTGCGCAGGTAATCATGCACCTGGTCCACGGGAGCGATCACCAGGCGCGCTTCCATACCGATAGCAAAGCGGATATCCTCGATCGCCTGATGCTGGAAAGGGTCTTCCAGGGCGACTTTCAGCGCCATGCCGTCCCATTCCACGGGCACAGCTCGGTGCGCGGCGGCAATGTTGGCCGGGAGCATTTCCAAGAGCGAATCCGGCGGCTCGAAGTCCTCGAGGTTCACGGTCTCCACACCAAACATGCTAGCGATGGTCTCGTAAAACTGGGCCTCAGGCATGACACCCTGTTTTTCGAGGACCTTCGCGAGCGGAAGGCCCGACTGGGTCACCTCGGCAACCACGTCGTCGACGACATCATCGCCGATCAACCCGTGCTCCACTAAAAGATCGAGGACTTGAGTATGATTCATGGTCTGGGGGTTGGCGGGTTACTCTTTGTCTCCCATGGTGACTCCGATGACCTCCTCGGCGGTGGTCATTCCGGAAAGCACTTTGCGGATCCCGTCCTCGCGCATCGTTCTCATGCCCATTTCGCGGGCACGCTTGCGAAGCTGAAGCGTGGTCCCACCTTCGTTGATCATGTGGCGTATCTCGTCATCAACCTGGAAGAACTCGAAGATTCCCGCGCGTCCCTTGTAACCGCCGTTCCGGCAGGCCTCGCATCCCCTGCCCTTGGAGATTTGCGCATGCGCCAGCTGGACCGCATCGACGCCAAGTGAGCGCATATCCGAGGGAAGCAATTCGGCGGGCTCCTTGCACTTTGGGCAGATGCGGCGAATCAACCGCTGGGCAAGCACCGCACGCACAGCGGAGGAGACAAGGAAAGGCTGCACGCCAATGTCCACCAAACGAGCGACGGCTCCGGGGGCGTCATTGGTGTGCAGGGTCGAGAAAACTAGATGTCCAGTGAGCGACGCATTGATCGCGATATTCGCGGTATCCGCATCACGAATTTCCCCAATCATGATAATGTTCGGCGCCTGACGCAGCATCGAACGGAGTGCGGCGGGGAAGGTCATTCCGATGTCGACATTCACCTGAACCTGGTTGATCCCAGCCATCTGATACTCCACCGGATCTTCGACGGTGATGAGCTTCTTGTCCGGACGGTTGATGTAATTCAAACAGGCGTAAAGCGTGGTTGTCTTGCCCGAACCGGTAGGGCCGGTCACCAGCAGGATGCCGTCCGGAAGCGTGATGAGCTGCTCGAATGTGGCCTGATCATCCGACAAAAAGCCCAGCTGGGGAAGCCCCAGTTGCAGCGCAGACTTGTCCAAAATACGCATCACAATGCTCTCGCCCTGAGTGCTTGGAACGGTCGAGACACGCAAATCAATCTGCCGCGGGCCAACCGTGATTTGAATACGGCCGTCCTGCGGAATGCGCTTTTCGGCGATCGACATCGATCCGGTCAAAATCTTCAAACGCGAAATAATCGCCGATTGCAGCCGTTTGGGCGGGCTTTGCATTTCTTGAAGCACTCCGTCGATCCGGAACCTGACACGAAAGTAGCTTTCCATCGGCTCAAGATGGATATCACTCGCCCTGAGAGTGTAGGCTTCGCTAAGCAGCGAAGTCACCATCCGGATAATCGGCGCGTCGCTGTCAGGGTCGCTTTCATCGAGCTCGTAGGGGTTCACCGTCGCAGGCTGCTCGGAGTCGATCCCGTAATAGTTTTTAAGCGCGGCGGTAATCGCCCTGGAGGTCGCGCACACAAACTCAGGGGTGATCCCAAGCACGTGACCA
>JBILUQ010000136.1:0-9833 GCA_044370935.1 Chthoniobacteraceae bacterium | reverse complement strand
TGGCGAGCCTTTCAGATCGCAGCCGTGGAAGAAAAGCTTGCCAGCATGAAGGAGGTCTATCGTCTGAACAAACAGGCGGCGCGTGAGCTGGGCCGCGATGTGCCCATGGTCGCCAACGTCATCCCCATGCTGAGCGCTCTCTTCCTCCAGCGCGATTGCGTGGACATGGCAAACTTCGAGTGGCCCGTGTTCAAGACCTTCACGGCATTCGTGAAGCCGCTCGGATATTATCCGCAAGCGCGGCTGGGCATTGGCCCGCGCATAGCGTCCAAGATAGGCTTCACAGGCCATGCCATCGTGGACCCGTATGTGGAGCCGCAATACAGCGGCTGGGATGGCGCGGGATTCACAAAACGCCACGGCGAGACACTGCACAAAGTGATCTACTTTGATCTGATCGCGAATCGTGGCATCCCCGCCTTTTCGCTGACCTTTGACGGCGGTTACTCGCCCGGTTCGATCCATTCCGCCGGCAATCTTCACACCTTCATCGATCAAATCGCGCCCGTCATTTCGAAGCGGAAATATCTTGCTGACATCGGTCTCGCGTCCAGTTCCTGGAGCCAGATCGCGGCGCAGCCACCGTGGTCTTGGAGCCAAGAAGTCACAAAGCGCCACGCCTCCGAGTTTCTCGGCTGGGCGCAATACCTTGCCTCCGCTCGTGACTTCCCCCAGTGGGATGTCGTCCCCTTTGATGATGTCACGCTGAAGGATCTCGCCCGCTTCAAACTCGTTATCCTTCCCTCCGTGTTGGTGATAACGGCCGAGCACCTCGCTACGCTCGAATTGCACCTCAAGCATGGCGGCAAACTCCTCATCACGGGAGAGACGGGCGCTTTCAACGGACCGAAGGCGTTGCTCCTGCCGCGCAATGAAGACATCACCTGCGCTCTCGCCAAACGTTTCCCAGGACAGGTCACCCTCGTGGGAACCAAACTCGGCCTCGCCTACCATGAGGCCGCATCCAATTCCGCGGCGCTTCGCGAAGCTCTGGCTCGATCCAGCGATCATCGTCCCTTGGTGACCGCCACCAATGCGCCCGAACATATCGGGATCTACGCCAACCAGAGCCAGACAAACCCCGGCGAACTCACTATCGACCTCGTCAACTACCACCACGGCCTCGCGACCGACCATCTGACCCCGGTCACGCGCACCGACTTCACCCTCACACTGCAAGTGCCGCACCTGAAAAGCGGCCACTATCTTGTGATGGAATCTATCCGCTACGACGAGACGGCCCCTGGCAACACATCGTGGCTGCCGCTCGATACCGCTCACGCCACCGTCAGCGAAGGCACCCTAACCCTCCGCATCCCCCCTTTCACTTATTACCAAATCCTGCGCCTGAGCACCTCGGGGCAATGAAGCACGACTCCATGAATACCGTATTGATGTTCATGCTCGCACGAATTGTGGGCGCCGCGTTTGGATTTGGCGCAGAGCCAACCGTGTTGCTTGAAGAAACCTTTGAGCAGCCCCTTTCCGCCGACTGACACTGGGGGCCCCCGCTAGGCACATCTACTTGCCCGATACTCGTGAGGTACGCCCCCACCAAATAGCTGGAATTTAGTCCATGCCTCTGTACCATCCCTCGCTGGATGCGAGACCTCTTGCGCCACTACTCCTGTCGCACTTTCCCAAGAAGGCTTACCAGGAAATCTTTAGGAAAAATCGCTAGAAAAACTACACTATGGCCGACTCTTCAAATCGATACGCTCAAAACGTCACAGGGCTTTTTTACGTGGATGACCAATGCATTGACTGTGACCTCTGCAGGGAAACTGCTCCTGCGAATTTCAAGCGCGACGACGACGGTGGCCATTCCTACGTCTACAAGCAGCCCGAGTCGCCAGAGGAGGAAGCCATGTGCAAAGAAGCGATGGAAGGCTGTCCGGTAGAGGCGATCGGCGACGACGGCGAATAGCGCGACCCACCCCCTTGAATCCTAGAATCAAAGCAAGGGTTCTCGAGGAGTGGAGGGGATTGCCAGATCGCCCCCTCCCGAAAGAAAAGGACTCCCCCCCGTCCCTCCAAGCCCTTGTCCAACAGACACTCCGAAAGCTGGGCCTTCAGAGCCGGATCAGAGAGGAGGAAATCAGCGCTGCTTGGAAGGAAGTCGTCGGAGATTTCCTCGCAGCGCACTCGACTCCGGCGGGGCTTAACGCCGGTGTACTCGTGGTTCGGGTCCTCCAACCGACTATCCATTTCGAGTTGGAACGAGTTTGGAAAAAAAAGGTCCTAGAAAAACTCCAAACAAAGTTCGGAAAAAACGCGGTCCGTAGCATCCGTTTCAGGATCGGCTGAGCTTCGTACCGCCACCTCCTTGAACGGGATTCAGATCACTGTGCGAGGCACACGAGATTTCCTGCGTTGTCTCGGAGGTAGAGGCGCCCGGCCACGAGCACAGGCTGCGCCCATGTACGCTGCTTCAGGACCGATTTCCTGAAGATCTGCTTGAATCCATCGCCTCGTGCCTCCGCCACAATGAGGTCACCCTTCTCCGAGACACAAATCAGTTCACCTGCCACGGCAATGAGCGCCCCACCCTTCACGCTCTTTTCCTCCCATTGCCGCTCGCCGGTTCGCGCACTGAGGCAAACCAGGTTGCCTCCACCCGTATTCCCATCAATCCCGAAGATGAAGTCCCCCCAAATCGTTGGCGAGTTGATGTGACACCTCAAATTTTTATTCCGCCACACCTCTGAAACCTTGTCTCCAGTGATTTGCACCATGCAGGCTCCCGCATTGTATCCGGAAGAAATCATCAAACGATTTCCCCCGACAGGAAGTGGGGAGGCCGCATGGACATTGTAGTCGGTCTTCCATGGGTGGCGCCATAACTCGCGGCCCGTTGCCGGCTCGAGTCCAATCAGGGCACCGGCTTTGAAGCACACGAGCGTTGGATGGTCATCCAAATTCACCTCCAAAGGTCCCGCATACGAAGTTTTATCGGCGCCACTCTTCCAGCGGAGTTCGCCAGAGTCTGCGTCTAAGGCAATCGTGGAAGCTCCAATCCCACCGGCGTCGATGATGACGCGCGCCCCGCACACGAGCGGCGCCCCGCTGAAGCCCCACTCGGGTTTTACCGCGCCGAAATCCGTGACAAGATGCCGCTTCCAGCGCACGGCTCCGGTGGCTGCGTCGAGGCAATGCAAGTGTCCCTCATGACTGAGAACGTAAAGCCCAGACTTGCCTAGAGTCGGAGTCGCCCGTGACCCACCCTCGAATAAGTTTGGGTCTAATGCGACCGGGTACGAATATTTCCAACGCTCCCTGCCATTTTCAGCGCTCAAACAACGCACAACCTCGCTGCCTCCGGAATGGCCAACGCTAAAAAGCCATCCATCAGCAACCACCGACGAAGAAGAACCGATCCCAACTTGAGCACGCCAAACTTCGCGGACCGCTCCTTTAGACGAGGGCCACGCGCCCTCACCGACCACGCCGTTTGAATACGCGCCCCTGTAATGAACCCAGTCCGCAAAACACTGAAACTCCAGATACCCAAAAGTGAACAGCACCCACCATATCTGGAGACCACGCATAAAAACTCCCGCGGGAACTAAAATCTGAAGTTTGCGGTCACGCCGACGCTGAAGTCGTGTTTGTTGTAACTGGGTTGATCCGTATCGTTTGAGCGGAAAAAATCAGCGGCCGCGCAGAGCCTGATCGAGACTGCTGGCTTCGGCATCCACATCATGCTGAACCCGGGCGCCAAAGAGTTGGTACGCCGATGCTCTCCAGGATTACTGGCGCTCAAATTCCTAGTGAAATAAGAGTTAAGCAATCTGATGTTCGGCTGCAGCATCAACTGCTGCCACGGCATATACGCAATTCCAACGGACAACGCATTGTCCAGCTTGTCGAGGTCCCTAAGGCCCGCGCCACCACCGCTTTTTGAGAAATGAAAACCGCCGGAATAACTCAATGACAATCCCGCCTTCTCACCGAGACTGATGGATCTCTCCAACGACCAGTTAGGGTTTATGTCAGTGTAAACTTCTCTCCAGTGATCCTCCCAGAAATTTTTAATTTTCCAGTTCGGAAGCACTGGACTCAATTCCTGATTGAGAACCCGAGTGTAATCCACCCCGAGGGATACAGCCCAGTTTTCTGCGAAAACATAACGAAGGTTTGAAAAGACGGTACTGGCTTGAAAGTTGTTTAAATTGAGTTGAGTGCTGTTGGCTGATTTTATGTCGTAGATCCACAAAGTATGCCGATACCCGGTCCTCAGCGATAATTTTCCGGCGCCCACATCCCATGCTTTGGGTGCAAAGGCGAGCGAAAGTGTTTCAGATACAATCGGCGTCCGCTTCGGGGGATTGTTCGGATCATCCAAGCCCGCAGTCAAGGCGTTGCTGGTCCACATGAACATCGTGTCGGACGAGAATTCGAACAACGGATCCCTCTTCTTTTTTTGCTTAAGCAAAACCTGAGGCCCCAAGTCTTCAGACTCGCCGGGATACGTTTCGGGAGCCACCTCCTCCTCGGGTTTCTGCGCGGGCACTTGGCTTTTGAGGGCATCGGCCGCCTTCATCGATTCCGTTTGCCGAATCATCGCGTTGGTGACATTCGCCGCTTGATTGGGGGATTGAGCCCATAAAGTAGCGCACTGCATGCCGACAATCAGAGTCGCACCTGATCTAAAACGCACCCGACGGTTAATTAAGCCCTTCATTTGCAGGAGTTTTGATTGCATGCAATGAAAAAGCCTATTTTTCGGACAAAACCCAACGCCCATCCCAATCGGCAGCAGGAGGCTCCCCAATGAAGTGATCACAGCGCTTCTTGTACATCTGGCACAGGTAATCATCGCCACCCATTTCAGCATTCACCTCACCAAACTTCTGCTTGGCCTGTTCAAATTTTTGATCATAGAAGAGGTCCAATGCATCGTGATAGCCGGTCAACCACCCTGGAACCGGCATCCCGACCTCTCCCAGCGGTGTGAACACATGAATCGGCTGCGTCTTTCCTTTGAAAACCGCCCGATCCACCCGCCGAAAAACGAATGCATCCTTCGTCAGAGCGTATGCGGTTTCACCAACGAGGATGTCACATCCGAACTGCTTGGTGGCGCTTTCCAAGCGAGCAGCCAGATTCACCCCGTCGCCCAAAACCGTGAACTCCATGCGCTGCGGATGCCCCAACTCCCCAACGACCACCGTTCCGTGATTGATCCCCACTCCAATACTTAGCTCAAGCCTGTCATCCCTGCCGGCCCAACCTGCGTTAAGCTCTGCCAAAGCAGTGCGCATCTTAAGTGCAGCCCTCATCGCATGCGAGCAGTCCTGAGTTAGTCCCATCGAATGCGTGTCTCCCCACACAGCCATGATCGCGTCGCCGATGAACTTTTGGAGAGTCCCGCCTTCGATCAACACCTTGTCGACCATCTGCAGGAAATATTCATTGAGCTGAGAAACCAAGGTCTCTGGCGAACGAGATTCAGAGAGGGTTGTGAATCCACGAATATCCGAAAAGAGAACACTGACCGGCTTTGTCACACCGCGCAACGCCTGCTCAAATGAATCACCTTGATTGACGACCAAATTCGCCACGTTGCTGGATACGTATTTATCAAGCACCCCCTTAACGTGAGCCCTTTCGAGCTGCTCCACGGCGAAGTCAAAGAGAGTGATGAAGCCACCCACCGACACGAACGAGAACAGTGGCAAGACCGTTGGAATCACAATCCGTAGGTCGGCAAAGCAGTAGTAAGCACCGTACCAGTATCCTCCCGCAGCTGCGACTCCGCAGGCCACGCGGGTTAATACACTCTCGATGGAAACCGCAAGGACTGCTGCGAGCAAAATCATGCCGGCCCACAGGAGCATTTCTTTGTTTTGAGGAAACTCATGAATGCTCAGCTTATCGAGCAAGGAATCTGCATAGTGCTGGTGAATCTCAACCCCGGGTTGAGTTCCAAGCGGCGTGGGGTGCTCGTCATGAAAAGTTTCAGAGATAGGCCCGATGAACACGATTTTGTCCTTAAAAACCTGCCCTCCCTGATACCGAGGATCGCTCTGCACGAAACGGTCGACAAAGAGTTCTTCGATCGGGAAAACCATGTGAGTTCCCGCGGCGCCACGATAATTGATGAACTCATGGCTCTGCACAACAGGTTCTCCAGTTAGCTTTGCAACCGCAGCAGGAGAAAAGCGTGTCCAATCATCCGCGCCGGCCAGATGCTCGAACCCACTCTCTTTCATCTGCGATGTCATGCGGTCAACCCGGCGCACTACGCCATCGGAATCCGGTTTAAAAAACGCGTACCCAACCCCGTCTTCCCCCAATCCGCCGATCAGAGTTTCGTTGGGGCGTAGGATCTGGACAGTGCTGTTCCCATCATCGTCGGTCTGTATGTTCTTACTGGAGGCTAAAACAACTTTACCTGCGTGCTTTTTTAGGACTGCCGCGAAATCCTCATCTCCCTCACGTGTCGCGACGAAAAGCACGTCGATTGCGACGACTTTTGCCCCCAGCTCAAACAATCTCTCAATTGCATAGGGGTAAACCTTCCGTGGAAGCGGAAAGATTCCCGAGGTCATCAACTTGAGGGCCTCCACGTAGGGGACCGCCTGAGTCTTACCCGCAGCTTTACGCTCCTCTTCCTCTTTTTCCGCAGTCTCAAGAAGCGAGGCAATCTGCCCTTGGTCCAATGATGAAGTGTTAATCCCAACCAACGCGGTGCTGGGATGGGCCTTGAGAGGATTCGCATTCCGCTTCAAAAATCGCTTATCGATGGAATTTCCTTCCATCTTGTTGATCATCTCTGACGGGGGGATTATCCCGTTATTTCCGATGACGAGCCCGTTAGCCAACACGTAACTGATCGCGAGCGATATTGCGGCCATGCCCAGAATCACCCACTTGCGATGCTTTCTTGCCTCGCGGAGGTAAGAGTTAGCTTTCCGAATAAACTTATTTAGCGTCATAAAACTGAGATTTCAACCAGTCAACACAGCAAATGCCGCACCTGCCACGTTTTTTTCTCAACTCCCATCCAAAGAACTTATCATACCTGAAAGCCAACAATGAGCGTTCCCATCAACATCTCAAACACCATCCTCGCTAACAAGCTTCTCGGATTCGAGTTTAACCCACTGGAAATCAACACATGGAAGATCATCGGCCTCTCCGGCAGTGCCATATTTGGCCTCCGGTTTCTGCTCCAAGGAATTGCGTCCGAGCGGGCGAAGAAAAGTGTTATCCCCTTCGGCTTCTGGGAGTGTAGCCTTCTCGGCTGCCTCCTAAGCCTTAGCTATTTTGCAATCTATCGAAAAGATTCTGTAGGAATTGTACAAAACCTACTTCCCCTTCCGATTTATATAAGAAACTTATATTTTAGATACCGCGACGGGAACCGCGCATCCTCCCCCCCCCTGCCCCCTCAGTCAGACTGAGGCCGTTTGCATTCCCTCCCAGCAATTCAACACCAATAAAGTCCGCCCCTAGCCCAATTCCTGCTTTAGCGACGGGGTCTGCTCAAACATAATCACCGCCCACAACAAGAGCTCATGGCGATCATCACCCCACCAGCACCGTTGCCGTTGCCCCCCAGCAAGAGCGGGCGCTGGCTACTGGCGTGCCTGTGTACGCTGATCGCAATCGATACTGTGGCTCTGATTTTTCAGTCGCCTCTCCGCCGTTACTTTCAAAGCCAGCACACCGACACGATCCAGCTGCGGGCTGCTGGGCTCATCGCGCAGCCACGATTGCGTGATCCAAGCGTCAGGGCTCCTTGGCAGGAGATGTTGGAATCTGCGCGAGCCGCAGTTGCAACCCAAAGAAACGACATTGCGCTCAGAACGTTGACCGAGGTTGAGGCGCAGATCCCCCAACAGCCCTTCGCGATGGCAGAGATTGCAACTCAGTATGAAAAACTCGGGGAATCGCAAAAAGCCCTGAGCCTGTGGAAAAAAATTCATGAGTTTGGCCAGCAGGCCGGCGTCTATTTCGCAACGGCAGAGGCGAAACTAGCGCAGCTCGAATTGATCAAAGAAGACGTAGTCTCAGCTAAACGCACACAATCAACCTCTGAACACCAATCCGCATCCCCAACAGCGATCAAATCAACAGCGATGCTGAAATTTGGAAAATTCTCGATTCACGACTCCGCAAAGAGTGCGCCGTCAAAAAAGCAACTTGTGTTGTCAATCCCAGTTGTCAAAGCGAATGGCCTTGAAGTCGAAGCCAAAGACGTTGCCATTGAGGTCCAATTTTATGATCAAACCCAAGGCAAAAACGTCGAACGCACCAATGCAGACATTGAGTGGAAATGGGCTTCAAACGCGACGGATTGGAGCGATCACTCAGCTAAGATTCTTCAGGTAGAATACCGTCAAGGAAACAGCCGACGACCAGGCGAGCAACGTGCGTACTTCGGGTACGTAGCCAGCGTCTACTACAAGGAAAAGCTGCAGGATGTCCGCT
Source organism: Chthoniobacteraceae bacterium (assembly GCA_044370935.1). Classification (GTDB taxonomy): domain Bacteria; phylum Verrucomicrobiota; class Verrucomicrobiia; order Chthoniobacterales; family Chthoniobacteraceae; genus Chth-196. Next base: position 1,394 of record JBILUQ010000136.1, on the reverse strand, counting down.
CCGATCCCGCCCGCCTCGGACAGCAATATCCTCCGCCCCGCATCCTGCCCAAAGAAAACAATCCATGAGGGTCCTATTAGTCGATCCGGACTCGAGCTTGCTGCCCGCTGTTCAAGCGGTCCTTCCGAGCATACCGCACATCCAACTTTACTGCGCCCCTGACGCAACCACTGCAGTCCAGCATGCACAAACACTTGGCGGGATCGAACTGCTTCTGAGTGAAGCTTTCATGACAGATCTCGATGGCTTTCAACTCCGTGACACGATCAGGGCCTTCTCGCCACAACTGAACACCATCTACATCACCCAGTACGATCTAAGCGGGTATGCGGATCACCTGTCAGACTCCCTCGTTCTTACCCTACCGCTTGATAAAAATGCAGTCCGAACGGCTTTCTACAAACTTAATGTACCAATCGAAACCGACCGCTACAACTCCGCCACCCTGGCAAACCGGGGACCAGATCTCGAGACGGGCATGTCTTTCGGTGATTACAAAATTTTAAGGCGGGACGGAATTCATGCCTGGGGAACTCTGTTCGCCGCCGTCCAAACAACGCTTAACCGACCAGTTTTCCTCTCCGTGCTGGCGCCCGAGCAAGCAGACGACCAGCTTCTGCGCGCCGCTTTTCTCGCAGACGCAGGCGCAAAGTCGCGTATTCAGCACCCCGCAATCCTGACAGTTTACGAGGCTGGCGAGAAAGATGGACGAGTCTTCTACACTTCGGAAAGGCTCGAGGCTCAAACGCTCGATTCCATTCGGGCACGTTCACAGAAAATGACTGCTGATCTTATCATCAGAACGGCACGGTTTATTGCATCTGGACTCCACCATTTGTCAGCGCTGAAAGCGCCTCACATCACTCTTGCCCCTTCCCACGTACTTCTCACGGCAGACGGCCACTCACGACTGATCAATATCGTGGTTGCAGATCCAAACGAAGCACGTAATGCCTCCGACGACATTCAAGCATTGGGATCAATGCTCTTGGCCGTGCTGCCACAAAACTGCCCAAAAAACCTTCGCGTTTTATTGGCACGCACGCAGGAAAGCCATCAAGCGCCGGTCCGCTCCTGGGACGAATTTCTGAATGAAATTCAAGCGGTCGAAATGGAGTGGGACTCGGTTCCAACGTCCGAATCAACGCCAAACCGACCGCGCAAGAAACTAACCCTCCTCGCAATGGGGACACTCGCTGCGGCGCTCGGGACGGCGGCCGGAATCATTGCGGTGCAATCCAAAGAAAAGCGCGCTTTACCCGAGCAGATTTTGATTCCTGCGGGTCGCTACATCGTCGGCGCTGGAAACTACGTGACGCTTGAATCCTTCTCGATCGACAAAACGGAAATCACGCGCGGCCAATACGCTGAGTTTGTAGCTTGGCTGGAAAAAA
>JBILUQ010000468.1:0-2648 GCA_044370935.1 Chthoniobacteraceae bacterium | reverse complement strand
GAGATTTTCGAGCTTCAATAAAAGCGATTCACCTGGCTTCGCGCTCAAACGCGGCGGCTCAAATCGCATTCCATCAGCCATCGAGATCTTCACAACCCTGACCTTCGCCTCGCGCCCCGGGGACACTGAACTCTGGTTCGCAGCGCTATTCGAAGCAGCCTTGCTTTGAGCAGCGGCCTCCTTCGTAAGACCAGAGGTGATGATGCCGAGAAACATCAGGGATGAGATGAAAGTCGTCCTTACCATGGGGGATTCATATCCTATTTCTGAAAAACAAAAAGTGTAAGCTCGACGAATCAACCAGGAAAGCGGGAGGCCAGGCCGAGCACATCCACGCAGGTGGATTGTGGCCTTCGAATCCGGTTTGCGGGCAAAATCAGAACCCATCGACCGGGGTCGGGGGCATTATTTTATGGGCGCGGAGCAATCCACAAAGAAGAAACTCGGGCGACACAGAGCGGGGAACCTTCCGGGTTCAGAAGGGATCCCACACCACAATGTGCTCACTGAACAAAAACGCAGAAAAACATCCAGCTTATGCGTGGCATTGTTCCTAGTTCAGTTCATTTGGCCGAACGCGGGTTCCGCAAAACCGTCATCCACAAACCCGCCACACGAGGACCTCACTGCCAGGGAATGCCTCGCCGCAGCCAGAGCGGAACGCAATACAAAAAACTGGCCCCGAGCCATCGTTTATTACCAGCAGCTTGAGGCAGAATTCAGCGTAACCGAGAAACCGGACCCACGACAAGCGACACACCGGTTAGAGCTCCTCGACTGCCTTCTCAAAAACACGAATTACGCGGAATCCGTTTCACTGATTGATAAGCTCCAAACGAATCAACATTTACCGCAATATCTCAACTGTGAACTGTTATTCATAAAAGGTGAGTGCCTGTACCGATTGAAGAAGTATCCTTCAGCGCGCGCCTCTCTATCAACGCTCCTCTCCAAACCCAAACTCGACCACCCTGCGAGCCGGCAGATTCATGACCGCGCATTTTTGATTATCGCGGAATCGCTTCTCGAAGAGAACCTCAACAAGGAGACCCTTGAGCACTTGGCCGGCTATGCCCCGAATGACGCAGCCACTCGATGCATGTGCGCAGCCATTAAGGCCACAGCCTGCCTGAGATTAAATCTTCCGGAGAAATCAGCAGAAACACTTGCCGCCTACTCAAACACGATGGCGTCGTGTTATCTGGCTGCAAGCTGCGATTTGCTGCTTTTACAAACCGCCATTCGTTTCTCCCAGACAAACCAACCCGAGAAGGCACTCCACTGCATCCTGCGCACCCGAAATCCTGAGTACAGCATCCAATCTCTTCGCACGAAACTCGACGAAACCAGCTCGCAGATACTCGCCGCAAGAACACGAGAAGACAACAAAACCTTAACGCAGCTTACCAAACTAGAGGCGACTCTAAAGGCAGAAGTCCAAGTTGCGACCGGGCAGAACGCGCTACTGGCGGAAGCCGTCCTCACCGCCGCAACATCGTTCGCGTCTGCATCTTCATCCCGAGAGGCTTTTACTTTGCTGAAATACTTTACCGAACTCCCGATTTCGCATCGAGATGGAGTTATTGAACCACACCAAAAAATGCTACTGGGCTGCATGCTACAAATGGAGCGATGGGAAGAAGCGGCAAACATCGCTGCGAAACTTGAGGCACAATTCAAAGACCCCAAACAAAGGCTTCAAACAGCGCTTCTGAAAGGCATAGCGATCTCCAAAACCAGCTCACCCACCGAAGCGATAAGCGTGTTTGAGGCCGTAGGCCAAAAATCCAACGATACAGAGCTGACTGCACGTGCCAAGACGCTCTGTGCATGCACGCAGCTTGAAACCAGTGATTATGCCGGCGCAATCGCAACTGCGAAAACGATCACAGCGTCTTATCCTAAGCATCCACTATGCGACACTGCGCAGTACATCATTGTCGCTGCAAACATCGCCGCAAAGGACGCTATGAAAGCAGTTGCAGCTGCGGATCAGTATATAGCGGACAAAACTAAGATCGAAAATCGAGAGTTAGTCGAATTCTACCGAGCGAAGGCCCTCCTTTGGTTGAACGATCCCCCAGTTGCCATCAACGCGCTTCGTTCCTACATCACCCACAATCCGCTTGGTGAAAAAGTTAACGATGCCAGGCTGCTCTTGGGCGACGCGTTGTTGTCCGTTGGGCAAATAACCGAGGGCATTGCGGCACTTCAAGCCATTCCACCGCTGGCGGCGAACGTGCATGATGAAGGCCAACTACGGCTCGCAAGGGCATTGCTACAAAGTGGCCAGCCCATCGAAGCGGAAGAGTCTCTCACCCGCTTTATCACGACCAACCCACAAAGCTACAGGATTGCCGAAGCATGCAGGGAGCTTCTCAAAATCAGTGCTTTGAACCAAACAACCGGCGCGGCGCTACAAATCATCCGCAATCTTTTTGAGCACAAACCAGGCGAGTGCCACACAAGATCCGCGGACGAGATCATCGAACTACTATCCAACAGCCAAGGCACCGCATTCGATGCAACAAATGCTGGCGCACGCATGCCCAGCTCCCACGGCAGCGCCCAGCATCCCGTTCCGTGCAGTTGTACCATCGCCAAAGCATGGGCGATTTGGAGAAAATCGCGGCACGCTGAAACAGCGG
>JBILUQ010000434.1:0-2659 GCA_044370935.1 Chthoniobacteraceae bacterium | reverse complement strand
CAAACTCGAGCTTCCTAAATTGTACGGCGCGCCTGTCGCTAAACCTCTGCATGATCTAAACCGCCTACCCCTCGCCGCGCAGGTAGGCGAGCAAATCCGCGAGCTCCTGTCTTTTCAGTACGGATTCAAATCCCTGTGGCATCAGTGAAAGAGGACTCACCTGCAGGCTCTTGATTTGTGCACGCAGAATCGTGTCCTCCTGTCCGCCAGGCTGGCGGAGCGTGATACTTTCCGGCGTCTCGGAACTCATCACCCCCAGAAGCGTGCGGCCGTCTTGCGCCTCCACAAGGTATGACATGAACCCGGGCGCGATCTCAAATTCAGGCACTACGATGTGCAGCAAAATGTTTTCCTTTGTCTGCCGGCGGATATCGAAGAGATCAGGTCCGACGGCATATCCTTCGCGATCCATACGATGGCATGATGCGCAGGCCCTGCGGAACACCTGCCGCCCTTCGTCGGGATGCGGCGAGAGCGCGAGCACGTCCTTTGCCGACTCAAACGCCTTCATTCGGTCCCCAGACGCGGCTTGGGAAAAGAGCTTGGTCGCTCGTTCCTTCAAACGGTTGTCGCGACTCGCCAGCAGCACCTGTCGTCGGCGCGAATCAATGCTGCTCGCAAGAATGGTTTTCGCCTCAATGTGATCTAGCAGCACTTCGGCGAGCGCCGGGCGCGAAACCAGCGCATTCAAAACGCTGTCGCGAAGAGCAGGCGCCAGTGCATTCCAACGCTTCGCTTCAAGGAGTGCGTTCGCGGTCTGCCTATCGCCGAATCGCGCGAGCGCAGCGACGCTTGCCGCCTGTGTTTCCGCGTCCGTCTCGGACAACAAGGCCAGCAGACTCTCCCCAGCCGCCTCAAAGTTGGTGCCTCCCAGCAACTCGATCGCCAACAGCCTCACGGATCCTGGCTGACGCGCAGCCTGCTTCGCCGCGTCGACCGTCTTCGCCAACAACGCCCCAGGAACAATCGCCGGCAACACGTCGGAGAAGCCAGCCGCAATCGCAAGACAAACCGGCGCAGAGGCCGCGGCACGCTCGAGCAATGCATTCAAGACGGCGGATCGCTTTGACGCTTCGGTCGTTTTCGCAATGAGCCTGGAAAGGTTCGCGATGAACGCCTGCGGCACCGTTGAGTTTGATTCAAGCAACATCTCAAGCAGCTTTAACTCCAATCCACCAGCGCTTCCCAACACCGCCGCCCGGGTCCACTTATCACCCCCGTCTCTGCGTGCGATTTCTAACAGCGCATCTTCGATGTCCGCTCCAAGCCCGCCAAGTGCCAGTGCACAATTGAAACGCACCTTCGGATCAATGTCCCTCGCCAGCGACTGCACCGCGATTTTCAACTCCGCACCCAATGCCGCAGGCAGCATCGCAAGCGCCACCTCGCGCACCTCCGGATCACGATGCCGCAGCGCGCGCAAAAGCAGCGGTTCCTGGAGCGAATCTGTGTACTTGGCGAGCCGCATCAGCGAGACAACCGTGTCAGCCCGCAATCCGCGCTCAAATGCGGCCATGAGCGGTTCCGCAAAGGAGACCGGCGGTTGTTCCACCAATTTGCGAAACGCCGTCTGACGTTCCCAGGCGTTCATGCTGCCCAGACGCGCAATCCATTGCTCCGTGGTTTGCTGCGCGGAGATGGACGCAGGGGCGGACGCGCCTTTCTTGCGGACCACGCGCCAGATCCGACCCAAACTGCGGCCGCTTTCAAAATCGGTGTGTTTGCGCACTTCCTCGGGAAGATAATCGGGATGCTCGATTACCTTGCGCGTCATGTCGCAAACGTACAAAGCGCCATCCGGTCCGCTCGTGAGGAATACCGGTCTGAACCAGTCGTCGCGTGACGCAAGAAACTCGGTTCCGTTGAGAAGCGGCACCGCCGCAAACGACGCGCCCCTCGACTCGAGCCTGTCCACGTGAATCAAATTTCCAGTCGGGTCGCAGGAAAACACAGATCCGAAAAACTCAGGCGTCAAATTCCCGCCCTGCCAAACATAGACCGCACAGGCCGCGCTGAACGTTCCCGCATGCGAATCGGCAGTGGTGATATTCTGACTGATCGGGAAAATCCGCGCAGCACCCGCACCTCCCCTCAGCAGGTAATTCTGCGCAGACTCGGGACAGTTTTGAACCGTATCGGAAAATGCGAAGTTCGGATTATTTCGGAGTGCATGAAGCGGCATGACGACGTGCTGCACTTGGACGCGGTTCATGCAGATAAACCGTCTTCCGCAAGAGTCGATGGAATGCCCATACTGGCTCCGACCCGCAACCGCCTCAAAACGCCCGGTGCGCGGGTCGTAGCGCAGATCGCCCTTTAGCTCCAATGGCTCGAACTCTGGATGCGCTGGATTGCTGACGCGGCCCCCGCTCAGCCCGCTTGCGAGCCAGATGCAGCCGTCAGGACCGACCGTGGGTCCGTTGACCCTGAGCTGAGTGCTTTTCTGCGTGTCGAACCCCGTGAGCAGAACCGTCCTTTCATCCGCGCGTCCGTCGCCGTCCGTGTCCCGTAGAAAAAGGAGGTCCGGCGAACAGGTGACGATCAGTCCGTCCTTCCAGGGCAAGACGCCGTTTGGAAAGGAAAGGCCGTCGGCAAACACGGTGCGCTTGTCCATGCGTCCGTCGTGATCCAGATCCTCGAGCAACGCAATCACGCCCAT
>JBILUQ010000433.1:0-2661 GCA_044370935.1 Chthoniobacteraceae bacterium | reverse complement strand
TGAGCATTTTTTTAAACTGCCCCATATTCTTCATCATCTTGCGCATCATCCCAAAACGATTCACAAGATCATTCACATCCGTCACCGAAACCCCACTCCCTTTCGCTATCCGCTGGCGGCGGCGCGCATTCAGGATGTCGGGACAGCTTCTCTCACGGGGCGTCATTGACAATACAATCGCCTCCGTTCGCTTCAACTGCTTTTCGTCAACGGAAAAGTCCTTTATCTTACTCATTCCAGGAATCATCGCAAGAATATTTTCCAGAGGCCCCAGCCGCTTGAGCATCTTGAATTGCTCCAGAAAATCCGTGAAATCAAATTCCGCCTTCCGAAACCTCTCCTCAAGCCGCTTCGCGTCCTTCTCGTCAATCGCGTCCGCCGCGCGCTCCACAAGGCTCACAATGTCTCCCATTCCAAGGATCCGTCCCGCCAGCCGGTCGGGATGAAAGCTCTCAAACTGTTCGAGCTTTTCTCCAGTGCCTGAAAACTTGATCGGCCTCTGGACCACTTCTCTCATGGAAAGTGCCGCCCCTCCCCGCGCATCTCCGTCCAGCTTGGTCATGATCACTCCGGTGATTCCCACGACATCATGGAACCTTCGTGCAACACTGACAGCCTGCTGGCCGGTCGCAGCGTCCACAACGAGCAAAACCTCCTGCGGCTGCAAGAACTCCTTCATCCTATGCAGCTCCTCCAACAGCGTCTCGTCCACTTCCTGCCTGCCGGCCGTATCAAAAATCATCAGATTGCCGGGCTGAGTTTTAGCCCACTCAATCGAACGCTCCGCCTCCTGAAGCACATCCTTGCTGCCCTCAGCCGGCAAATAGGCTGGCACACCCACCTGCCTTGCGAGAGTAGCAAGTTGCTCCACCGCCGCAGGACGATAAAGGTCGCAGGCAATCAGAAGCGGATGCCAGCCCTGCTTCTTAAGCCAGAGCGCAAGCTTGCCGCTGGAAGTCGTCTTTCCCGCACCGTTCAGGCCGACAATCAAAATTCGAGCCGGAGCCTGTAGCTTAAGCGACTCGCCGTCCCCCCCGAGCAGGGCGGTCAATTCGTCATGAAATACCTTCACGATTTGCTGCCCCGGAGTCACCGACCTGAGCACGCTCTCGCCAAGCGCTTTTTCCTTCACTCTGGCGATAAACGACTTCGCAACACTGAACTCCACATCTGCCTCTAGAAGCGCCATGCGCACAGCCCTGAGCGCCTCTTGAATATTTTCTTCGGTGATCTGTCCTTGACCGCGAAGATTTTTAAAAACGTCCTGAAGCTTGTCTGAAAGAAGCGAAAACATAAGTAATTGTGTCAACTCAGGCCCGCCCGCGCCAGAAATGACGCTTCTAGTGGCCCTCCGACTTATTTTCTACGGAGCGGGCGCATTTTTGGGGGATGACTCGGGAACCGCGTCGCACACAAACTTCCAGCGGGTTTCGACCTTCTTGGAGTTCACCATAGCAGTCAGAATCACAGTGACAAACCGTTCCTTCAGGGGCTCCACCAAAACGCCCTCCGCCTTTTTGGTCGCAGCGTCATATTTCACAGGAATCGCCCCCACCCCGCTCACCCTCATTTCCACAGTTCCGGCCTCTACATCGCCGAGAACCGCAAGATCCGCCTTCAGCGCAGGCTTCAAATCTTTCACAACCTCGCCCTCAAAGGGAATCGTAACCATCGAGGTGGCAGCCGCATGCATTACCTGAGCCGGGCTGACCTGCGGCCCCGCGTCCCCCCCACTGCCGCCGATCATCGCGAGAGCATCGGCAAAAATCCGCGGTTTGGTTGACTCGAGGGCGTACCTCCCGAGCTGGTCCGCGGGACTGTGGAAAGTTAGCTTCTGCCCGTACACCGAGAATGCCGCCTCGTAACCCGCCTCCATTGCGATGCTGCGGATCAACTGGTTGTGCTCGCCGTAAGGGTAGGCCACGGCTTTCACGCTTATCCCCAGATTCGACTCCAGCAGGCGCTTGGATCCGGCCAACTCGTTTCGGAGCCACTCCTCGTAACTAGCGAACTGGCTCTGAAACTTGCCCGTCTTCACCCTAAGACTCTGGTGGTTGATGGTGTGGCTCTGGATATCAACCCCCTCGTCCCGCATCTGCTTCAGCTCGGCCCACGAAAGCGAAGCGCCTCCGGCCAGCGCACCGCCCTTCACGTAAGCGGTGTAAATAAACATGGTGAACGGATACCCGAATTTCTTGAGAAGCGGCCAAGCCACCTCGTAAGAAGAGCGAAAGCCGTCGTCTATTGTGATCATACAGCTCTTCACCGGAATGCTTAGCTCTCCTCTACGCCAAGCTAGGAAGTCTTTCATTCCGATCACCGTGTAACCGGATTCCTTAATTGCGTTCAATTGCCCCTCAAAGGCACCGGGCGTGATACCAAGCGCGTCCTTCGGCTTTTCCTCAAACCGGTGATAACAAAGCACGATCACCGCCCCAGAGGTGTCCGGGTGCTTCACTACCGCACCATCCGGCACCTGCGCGGGTTTTGGCGTCTCAGGTTCCTGCACCGCTTTGCTGACAGCAGAGGCAGCAGAAGAGTCAGTAGCAGGCCCAGCAAGCGGCAATGAAGGCCGCTTACACGCGGACATCAAAAAAACCGCACTCAATGATGCGAAAAGGTACAGCTTCATAGGACATCCATCAGTACAGCGTAAACATA
>JBILUQ010000432.1:0-2667 GCA_044370935.1 Chthoniobacteraceae bacterium | reverse complement strand
TCAGACCGATCACACTCCACCGGAGGCACTATCCCATGGCCAGACAGCAGCTCATCCTGATCGCAGACCCCGATTCAGACTTTCTTGATTGGACTACGCATCAACTCTCGTCCGCAAAAACCAAAGTCATCACCACTTCGGATTCAGAGGAAGCGTACCGCATTTTCATGCGCGAAAAACCCGATGTACTTATGGCTGAGACGCACCTCTCGCCATTCGGAGGAATGGAGCTCTTGGGAAGAATTCGCCAACGCTCACCGAACTCGATCGTTGTGCTCACCAGCGCATTTGGCACCACTCAGTCCGTGATCGAGTCCATGCGTTTGGGGGCGTTCGATTTCGTCCGCAAAGAAAGCCTCCCCTTTTCTTTAAAGGCAGTGATGGATGCAGCCCTGCGCGCGCAGGCTGAAATGCGAGCAGCAACCTCCGCCAAACCGCAGCTGACGGTGGACGAGCATCAGGATTCGCTCGTGGGAAAATCTGAAGCAATGGCTCAGGTCTTCAAAATGGTAGGCCGCGTCTCGATGTCAGATGCACCTGTCATGATCACGGGAGAAAGCGGCTCGGGAAAAGAACTGGTAGCGCGTGCGGTGCACAATTATTCACAGCGCACCAACAAAAGTTTTGTTGCGATCAATTGCGCAGCAATACCAGAGCAACTCCTCGAGAGTGAGTTGTTCGGCCATGAAAAAGGTGCATTCACGGGTGCGATCGGACAACGTGCCGGGCGTTTTGAGCAGTGCAATGGTGGCACTCTCTTTTTGGATGAAATCGGTGACATGCCACTCCAGTTACAAAGCAAAATCCTGCGAGTTTTGCAGGAGGGCGAGTACTCGCGCGTCGGCGGCACTGCCACGCTCAAGTCGGATGTACGTATTGTTGCAGCGACAAACAAGAATCTTGAGCAGGAGGTGGCTGAAAAAAAATTCCGAGAAGATCTTTTCTACCGCCTGAACGTGGTGCGCATCCAGCTTCCGCCGCTACGTCAGCGTCTCGAGGACGTCCGTTTGTTGGCAGAATACTTCCTAAATAAAGTTGCCACCCGGCAGCGTCTTCCAAGGCTCAAAATTTCAGAGGATGCGATCAAGGTACTTGAGAGTCACAATTGGCCGGGCAACGTGCGTGAGCTCGAAAACACCATCCAGCGGGCCTGTGTTTTTGCAACATCCGATGTGCTGCTCCCAAAAGACATTCCCATCGGGGCTGTGTCAGGAGGGCCAGAACCGAGTGATTTAAGGAGTTGCGGGATGCCCACAGTTGTGAGCAAGGAGATGGCCATCGAGTCGCTCATCAAGGCAGCAGAAGCGGACTCCAGCATGCAACTTCTTCCATGGCTTGAGCGCGAATTTACACTTCACGCGATGCGGGCTACCGGTGGCAATCAAGTGCGAGCAGCGAAACTGCTGGGAATCACTAGAGCTACCCTGCGAAAACGCCTCGAGATTTTTGGAATCACTAGGGAGATGAACATTTCTTAGCTTCGCACAATCCCAAAGAATCGTTTCAAAGCGGCAAAAGCCTCGGGGAAAATTATTCTCAGAGATCCCAAAATTTACCACGGAGGTCACAACTAAGGGTGACCTCGCCAACCTCAAGTCACCACATCCCCTAACTGCGGTTTGACGCTGAAAAACCGCCGTTCCACAAACTGACCACCGGTGGACGACAGCCTCTAAGCTTCAGGTGCAGTTTTGCGGAGACCAACAACTTTGTCTCCCTGTTTGTACTGACCGCGTTTCTTCAACAACTCCACACGCTCAAAGCGTTTCAGAACGTTCCGTTTGGCAGTGATGGTGCTTGCGCCCTTGAGACTACGATGCTGAGACATAAAAAGAGATGTTGGAGAATCCGTAATAATAGATCCGCAAACCGCGAGCGCAAGAACAGATTGAGCCACGCGAAAAGGTAACTGCGGGTGAGGGGAGCCGTTAGAAGTGTTATATGCGTAAGCCTCATTCTCTAAAATGGGACTTGATGCAGGAGATCAATCCGTCGTTCTACCGAGGCGCTTTTCGTGGTTTTTCCACGATTTCCTTCAGCGAAGACAAGATCCGGTCCGCGACTGCAACGTCGCCCGGCGTTTCCGCTGTTGTCCAAACGTGCAACACCGACGGCCAGCCTACCTTTGAAGAGAGCCCGAGCCTAAGCTCACGCCCCATCAGGACGCCTGCACGCCACTCCGCCTTCGCGCGGACGTTTCCAAACTCAAACTCGGCAACTTCCGAATCCGGCAAGGTCACTCGCTTAGGAAAGTCGGGATGATTCCCCAAATACATCCGGACATAAACCCGCTCATCCTTGGCTATCGTGTAAATGTCAAAGTCGTCTAACGGTGACTCCTTGAAAATCTTAAACCCGTCCGGGAGATGAACACTAAAATGCGACTGCCGACTAATCTCGTCAGCCCTTCCTTGTCCCATTCCAAGCCAAAAGGAAAACAAGGCCGCACAACAGTAATGGATTCGTGATATATTCATGGATTTAATTTAATGATAGATGCAATGTCCGCCGCAGTCGCCGTTCCTCCGTGCACACCCATAATGTTGGTTTCGTATCCGGGGTGAGGGCCAACTTTATCCGTGTAACGGTCCGGCAAACCCATCAAGTGCCCCGCTTCGTGCGCGGCGGTCCACCCGGGACGCTGCGACGACCACTCACCCGTATTTC
>JBILUQ010000431.1:0-2670 GCA_044370935.1 Chthoniobacteraceae bacterium | reverse complement strand
TGAATCGGGCGCAAGTCCCGCGTTCGTTTGCGTCCGATTTGGCGGTGTGAAGCTCACAGTTCCGCCTGAGCCTGTTGCCAGGAGAGTACCGGTGGTTCTGGTCTCATCTTGGTTGCCACCGCTGGTTACAGCCGTGCCTGAGACGAATGTCTCTCTAGAACCGAAAGTCGCGCCGGACATTATAGTGAAATGCGATAATTCACTCAGAAGAGTGATTTTCATGCTGCGGCGCTCGACGAGTCCGGTCGTGGTCCCGAAGTACATGAGTCCCCTATGGAATAACATGACTTTCCCGCTGCAGATGCCAGTTGCAGGAACCGTAAGATACAGCACAGCGGTCGTGCTGACAATGTCGTCCGAGCCCGGATCCGGTTCGTAATACACAATTCCCGACAATGGATCCGATGGGTCGGATGTTTTCGGGGTCGTCGTCGTGGTCCAGTTGTCGTGGGTGGAGACGTTTTGCAGGTCTTTCCTCATCCCGCGCATAGCGACTCCGTAAGTGCCATTGATGGAGGTGAGATTTCGCGAACGAACGGGATCCGGTTCCGGTTCCGGTTCCGGAGCCGGAGCTGGAGCTGGAGCTGGAGCTGGAGCTGGAGCTGGAGCTGGAGCGGGAGTTGGAGCGGGAGTTGGAACTGGAACTGGCGCTGGAGCCGGGTCGAAAGGCCCCCAGCGAATTGCCCAAACTTGTGTGCTCAACAGAGGAATCAACATCAGGAGAGACAGTACTCTGGTCATCGTACAATCCTATTGTGCTCGCCGGAGATGTCAATATCAGAGAGCCGCGCAGATCAGTCAGATGAAGGAGGAGTGCCGAAGGTGGGACTCGAACCCACACACCCTTGCGGATACCAGATTTTGAGTCTAGCGCGTCTGCCATTCCGCCACTTCGGCTTTCTCTAATTTGCTGGGGGAACCCACGCAAAGCCTGACCGGGGCCAGATGCGGAGCGCGCTTCCACCAGCAGGCGAGAGTATGACAACTCTCCGGTGAGTGTGCAACCGGAGAATCGAGGGTGAGTCCCCCCGGATGGCATTTCCCTGCGATGGCAAAATTCCGTGGGGTTCCCCGTCGCCTGAAAGGGTGGATCGGTTAGCGCTCGCGATGCGATCAGAATTGAGCGGCTAGAGGGAATGCAGTAGATCCGGGTAAAACTGGCAGACCTCCTCGAGGTTTGGCGCCCGGAGTGGTCCGACTTCGAGGGTGCGCATTTCACCAGCGATGGAGGCTTGCACACGCGAGTCTGCGGATGCCCCCAGCAAAGCTTGCCCTAGTGGCGAGGTGTAGGGCACGGGAACAATGTGGCCCTCCATCGGCAGGTGCTGGTCTTTCGCGCCGACGATGAGGTAGTCCTCGGTGTATCCACGCTGGGCCACCCTCGCGATAGTGCCAACGGTGACTTCGGTGACTGGAGACGGCGCCTTTGTCCAGTCAATCGGGTCTACAATTTCGTAGCCCGAAGTCTCAAGCTTTTTGAGGTCGCGGACCATGCGTTGCTGAAGACGCCCCGCGAGGCGGAACTTTTCTTTACTCGCTTTGTATTCGGCGTTCTCGCTCAGGTCCCCCCATTCCTTTGCGACTTTTGCCTCCTTTTGTGCGGCGATTTTTTGGCTCTGATGAAGCTCCATTTTTTCAGCCAAGAATTGCAGGCTTTGGCGTGTGACAATCAGGCGAACGGACATGGCAAATCGCGTGCTGGTATTCGGGTGTATGAGCGATGGAATATCACCTAAAAAACCTCACCGATTGAGGGAGGTCCAACCTTTTGGCGTTGGCGGGTGCAGTGGTAGGTGGTGTTTTCAATCTACGGGCTTGCCTCATCCTTCGGGTGAGTCTCTGCTCGGTGCATGGACTGGGATGGAGCATACAAAAGCAGGCAAACGCCGTGGGACAAAGGCGCCCCTTCACCGGGGTTGGTGGATTTCTTGGAGGCTGCACCCATGGGTGGACGTGTTCTTGTGCCGGGTTGTGGACTTGGTCATGACGTGCGCGCCATCGCTGCGCAGCCACGAGTAGCCGTTGTCGGGGTTGACATCTCCCCAACGGCGCTGGCAAGAGCGCGCAGATTCAAAAAACGCGGTCGCGAAGTGTTTTTAAATGCGGATTTGTTCAGCTTGCCCCGCGAACTCCGCGGAGTATTCGACTGGGTGTGGGAGCACACGTGTTTTTGTGCAATTCCGATGGGGCGGCGCAAGGACTATGTTTCGGCTATTCGGAGCGCCCTTAAAAAGGGAGGCGAGCTTGCTGCAATTTTCTTCTTGGATCCCGGGTTGCCCGATCCGGAGGCAGGACCGCCTTTTGGGGTGACCAAGCGGCAGCTTAATTCTCTGTTTATGAGATCGGGGGCTTTTGAGTTGGTACACGAGTGGGATCCAGAGCGGGCGTATCCTGGTCGGGAAGGCCGTGAGTTGATGCGCGTAATGAGGGCGATCTAGTGTTCATTCCCAGCTCACGCCCCCGCATTCACTTCACATGTGGCAAACATACTTGCAATCGCTGGAGTTAGTAAATTTTTTGGTTCCATGAATCTGCTTCTTTTGGGGGTGGTGGCTTACGTTGTTGCTCAGCTCGCTCTTGGGTTGCTCGTGTCCGCCCGAATTCGGAGCGAGCAGGATTATCTTTTGGCTGGGCGGAGCCTTGGATTGCCGTTGGCGGCATTTAGTGTGT
>JBILUQ010000430.1:0-2673 GCA_044370935.1 Chthoniobacteraceae bacterium | reverse complement strand
CTGGTGTCAGCGATGCATGCGGCAAGAACACAGGTGAGGTCAGCGCCCGACATGAGCAAGCCTGAGAACTTTACTCCCGGAAACCTAAGCCCGCAAATGACCGAACGAGTCCTAGCCAGCTTCGATGCGCAGGCGGCGCAGGTTGCTGCCGGTGCAGCGGTTTATCTGAGCCCGACTCAGCAGGAGGCGCTAAAGGCTTTCCAAAAGCAGCAACGAGCCATGCAAGAAATGGGGCTCAAAATGAGTGCCGCGATGGTGGGAGGCAAGTAGGCGCTGATTCACTGCCACAAAGATTCTGGTTTTCGGTTTGTGTGGGAGATCTGGGCGGGAGTTGTCTCGAGTAGGACGAGTGAATTAGGCCGGCAGCAGAGGCAAACCCCGGAAGGAAGCGTGAGCAAACTGCGCAACTCAGATTAAGCACAAGCATTCGACGCGCGCGCTTTGTAGTGTCACCCACATCCACTTTGGTAGTGAACTCAACCGAGACTTTGAGTGCGCCGCGCTAGCGGGCGGTAAGAAAATGTAAGGGTCGCCAGTTTTAGCGCATTCGACCACATCCCACAATGGTCCAGCCTTTTCAGGGGATTTTAAAATCCTGTTTGGCCCAAGGAAGCCAGCGGCGCCAACACCATGAAAATACAACCTTCGGCATTGATTTTCGTGATTCACGTCACTTCGCTCCTTGCGACCCATCAGGAACACAGCAACGGTAGAGTCGCAAGACCGCTACCCCTTAGCTACCCCTTAGCTACCCCTTAGCTACCCCTTAGCTACCCCTTAGCTACCCCTTAGGGTTGCGTGTCTTTTCGAGCACGGGGACCGCCTCGCTCCAGGCCACATCGTGCGGAGCGCGGCCACTCTGCGACGCAATCGATGCAACCGCGCCTGCCCCTTCACCCATCGCCACCGCATTCCCCGTGACTCGGTAACTCGCATGCGCGATGAAATCTCCGCTGATGCAGCGCCCCGCCATCATCAGTCCGTCCACGTCCCTCGCAATAAGTGCGCGCACGGGAATGTCGTACGGCTTCATCTTCACGCCGGCGTTCCCGTATCCCGCCTTCTTGTTTTCATCCGCGCTTAACGCGTGGATATCTACCGGAAAACCCGCGCGCACCACGGCGTCATCCTGGCGGGCTCCTGCGATCAGATCATCCTTTGTCATTACGTAACGGCCGCGGATACGCCGTCCATCGCGCACGCCTATCTGTTCGGGTGTGGCGACAATCTGTACGCCGTCCCAGGGTCCGCCGAGCTTTCGAAGGCCGCGTACAATCTGATGCAGTTCTGCCCGAGCCCTGAGCGTGGCCTCTGTGACTTGTTCCGAGTTGGTGGCGTTGATCCCGTACTCGTGATTAGCCATGAGCAGGATGAGATTCCCTTGGACTGGGAAAATGCAGGCTGCGCCGTAGCTGGGGGTGACCCCCGCTCTCTTGAGTGTTTCCCTAAAAGCCGCCGGGCCGACGTGCCGTCCGTTATTGCCTGTTGCGTGAATGCAATCAGCGATCTGTGCGGAATCCTTCACCATCAGGAGCGCGTACATCGTCATGGGCTGGCAGGGGCAGTCCCGTTCCTTGCCGATCTCAAATTCGCAGCCCGCCTGAGCCCCGAGGTCGCCGTCTCCGGTGGTGTCGATGAATACAGGTGCGCGCCATGCTTGTCGTCCTGACTTTGATTCGGTGACGATGGTGCGGAGCGCTCGGCCCTCTCGGTAGGCTGCGCTCACGCGGGTGTGCAGTTGAACCTTCACTCCTGCTTTGGAGCAAAGTTCTTCGAGCAAAAGCTTCATCTCCTCCGGTTGATAGCTCAGTCCATTCATCCCGTCCCCGTTGATGGCATCGCGTTCCCTCAAGCGGCCCACCAGTTCTTGGTTGAATCCCGGTTTGTCAAAATCAAGAAGGTATCCAAGCAGGGATGATGTCCACACTCCGCCAAGGGAACCGTGCGTTTCAAACAGCCTGACCTTTGAACCGGCTCGCGCCGCGGTGATCGCCGCGGTCACTCCGGCAGGACCCGCGCCGCATACGATCACATCCGCGTCCGAATTGAGCGGCAATTCCATTGAGGCTTCTTTGAATCCCGCGCGGATTGATTTGGAATCCTCCGGCGATGCATTTGCGGCGAGCGCGCCTGAAACTGCGGCAAGGGACGTGAAAAATTGACGGCGGGTGGTGTTGCTCATGTTCGTACTGTGTGTGCCGGACCAAGACTAGTGGATACCGAATGTGTGCACGCAAGCGGCAAATCAGGTGTATGTTGGGACGTGGGCAGCTCTTGAACATCGCTCAAGAAACACCATCCGATGGTGCGAAGTCGGGGAGCTCGGACTTCGGGGCCGAAGGGGTGTGTGCAACTCGCTTAGCGCGGGCCGGTTGGTGTGGATTGATTTTCGTCAGAATTGTGCGATCATTCTTATGTGAAGACTCTTGGGAACGTTCTGTGGTTTGTGTTCGGAGGGGCGATTTCCTGCCTTTGGTGGTACATGGTCGGGGTGTTGATGGCGGTTACGATCATCGGCCTGCCTTGGTCGCGCGCTTGTTTCACCTTGGGGAGCTTCTCCTGCTGGCCGTTTGGACGCCGGTTGGTGGACCGCAAATCGCTCACTGGTCGCGATGATATCGGCACGGGGGCTCTGGGTTTGATTGGAAATGTGATTTGGCTGGTTTGCGCGGG
>JBILUQ010000135.1:0-9941 GCA_044370935.1 Chthoniobacteraceae bacterium | reverse complement strand
CACATCCTGAGCGCGAATGAACCGCGCTATGCCCGGAAAATCCGGACTCGGAATACCGAGCCGGTAATAGCTCTGTGGATGACAGGCGTAGGAACTGAACACGGCAACGGGGTTGTTGTTGTTCCAGAAGCAAAGAACGGAAACTACCGGGTCGATGACGCCCTCTGGCATTGCACGAAGTTCCTCGATTTTGCAGCTGCTGCCGCGCATGCGCCCTACAGTGCCGTTCGGCAGGCGCTCGATGCGGCGGTTTGAGGCCACGTCCTTCACTTCAGACTCGCCGTAGGAAAAATGCGACACTGGCTGTGCCTTTGGCAACCCAGCGCGGATAGCATCTGCCGCGCGTGCGATCACGGCGCGGTGAAATTCGCCGTCGAAACGGGTGTACCCTTGCACGCCGAGTTCCTTGATGATTGCCTCCGCGGTGAAATCGCACCCTGGTGCATCGTGCTGGTGCAGTGCGTGGACCGCCACCCTCGCGGGGTCCGTTCCAGCGGCCTTCGCGAGTTCGGCTCGAAAGTAATCGTGTCCCCCGTTCGCAATCCCAATCCAGTCGACCGCACACAATACAATGGGTTTATCGGCACCCAAGATGACGACACCCCGGCAGCGCAGCCCGAGTTCATCCACGCGCTTCACTGGCTCATACGCCATGGCGAGTCCGAGCGGCGGGGTTGCATCAACATCGAATGGCACTACGCTGACGCCCGCCTTCGTGATTGGCGCTGTCAGAACAAGAAACGTCCAAGTGAGTGAGACGACAAATTTTGTCATAGAACAAGGGGAGTGGGGGGGTAAGGCACGATGAACACTGTCCAGCGTGCGAAAGCCTTGCGAATAAGACAAGCGCGGGCAATCTCCGAAAGCTGAAATTTGCGCGCGCCGATTCAGGGTGCCGCAAATTAGCGATCCAACGCCAGAAATCATTATCGGAATGATCGCGTGGACGTTTGACGACGCAAAGTTTGATACGAAGCGCTTCCATTCCAGCGCGGAGGAAGTCCAATCTGTCTGCAAAAACGGCGTTGATGGAATCTTTACCGATTTTCCAGCAAGCGAAGTTCAAGCAAGAAAAGCGGCCGGTCGGATCGCCGAGTGTCTCAAGGCACAGTCGGAAGGAAAGTGGGATGGATCTGCGGGTGATTGCCTTGCGCCGAGTGTTTGATTACTCTACTTTTTAGGGATGCTCCCATCCCCCTACTGGTTTTGCGCAATCTGTCTCTCCCTCAGCCTTCACGCTGAAGATTTAGGTCAGCTCGTATTTTCGGATGACTTCAACCGAAACGAGTCGCAGGAAACCAAAGACGACCCCGGTAATGGCTGGGGTACAAACAGCGCCTCCCGCGCCAAGGGAAACAAACAGGTTGATCTGGTGGATGGCGCTATGCGGATCTTCATTCATAAAGAGGCTGATCATGCTGTTTCTGTGACTCATCCCTTCGAGTTCACCGACGGCGCCGTGAAAATGCGGTTCAAACTTGAGGACGCCAAAGACACTCTGGGTCTTAACTTTGCTGACATGGGGCTACAGACTGTGCACGCCGGGCACCTCTGCATGGCCATTTTTAGTACAAAAGACGTACTCCTGCGTGATCTCAAGACAGGTGCGATGGAGCTTAGCACATATGACCAAAAAAAGGCCGGAACCCTCCCAAAAGAGGCGTTGGAAGCCCTCAGGCTGAAGGAGAGGTCGTTCCCCACCCCTATTGCAGCTGAATGCTGGCACACCCTCCTGGTGACCATCAACGGCGAGACCATGACGGCGTCCGTAGATGACAAAATAATCGGCTCTTTCGCATCGCCGGGTATCGCTCATCCGACGAAGAAAATGCTGCGCTTATCTGTTCCGAAGAAGGCTGTAGTAGACGACGTCGAGCTCTATCGGCGTAAATAGTCCGGTGATCTCCGTGCATTGTGACGCCTTTGTGAGGCTGTAATCCGGCTGAGCAGCGCTAGAGCGTTTTCGCCTTCTGTCATTTTGATGCAGATCATCTGAGGCTTTCAATGTTTCAGGCGGCCTTCCGACAACGCTAAAAGCGGCGGGCAGGAACCGAACGATTAAAGTCGAGTGACGGAAAAAAACAGGTATCAAAAGTCTCATGCATCCGCCTCGTCCTTTTTACATCCTGATAGCGTTGATTGCATTGTTGGGGTGCTCAGTATTCGCGGCGACTGATTCGCAGCCGGCTGTGTTGGCGCATTACATGCCTTGGTACGCAACCAAGGACGTGAGCGGTTCGTGGGGCTGGCACTGGACGATGAATCACTTCGATCCGGATCATGTGCTGTGGGATGGCAACCGCCAGATTGCCTCGCACGACCAGCCGCTCATCGGCCCATACGATTCAGGCGACGATCATGCACTTGAGTGCCAGGTCCTGCTGATGAAATTTTGCGGACTCCAGGGCGTGATCATCGACTGGTATGGTATCGGGGACGATCTCGATCACGCTGCCAATCAACAACACACCTTGAAACTTGTTTCTTGGCTGAAGCGGGCCGGGTTGCGGTTTGCTGTGTGTTACGAAGACCAAGCTTTGGCGAAGAAGAGCGCCAACCCTGCCGGGGATGCATCTGCTGCTGTGCAGCAGGCGGAAAAAGACCTGCTCTGGGCGCAGGAACACTGGTTCGCAGACCCATCCTACCTCATGCATGACAACCGTCCCATGCTGCTTATGTTTGGGCCGCAGTTGCTCAAGCAGGAGCAGTGGGCGGGGATTGAAAAGCGTCTATCCAAACGCCCATTCACATTTGCACTTCCCCATCTGGCCCGCAGCATCGGTGCCGAAGGCGCATTTGCATGGCCTCCGGTATCGGGCGGCAAGACCCTGAACACAGACGAATGGACCAAGCAGCTTAAGTCGCTCTATAGCGGCATAGCGAAAGGCGAGCACGTGATCGCAACGGCATTCCCAGGGTTCAAGGACATTTATAAACAGGCGGGCGTCGGGGAGAGTTTTGGCGGGATTCCCTCGCGGATGGGCGCGACGTTTGCAGAGTCCCTTGACCTAGCTTTGAAAGCCGGTTCGCCCATGGTTCAAATCGCGACCTGGAACGATTACGGCGAAGGAACTGTCATCGAGCCCACCCGCGGTGCGGGGTACAAGTATCTTGAGATTCTTCAAAAGCGTCTCAATGTCCGCTCTCACGGGCCGGCTGATTTGCGACTGCCGGTGATGTTGTATCAATTGCGCAAACGAATCGGGGGCGACGCTGCGTTGGGCGCGCAACTGAACCAGGCCGCGCAGCTGCTTTTCGAATCGAAGTGCGTTGAAGCCGAGGCTGAGCTCGCAAGGGTCGGTAGAGAAATCGGTAGGCGCGCCGCGGTGTTTGCTGATTTTCCAAATGACTCGCACGAGAAGTACAGGCTGGTTTCGGAAATTCTTTATAGGAGCGGTGATAATCTGACCCAAATCATGCATCAACGGTGCCGGCTGGACTTGTACTTTCCGGTTGATCACCAGCCTTACTCGACAGTTGTCTGGTTTCATGGAGGCGGACTTTCCGCGGGCGAGCGCGCCATTCCCATGCATCTGCGCAAGCGTGGCGTGGCGGTTGTCGCAGTGAATTATCGGCTGAGTCCTGACGCCAAGTCTCCTGAGTTCATTGAAGACGCGGCCGCGGCGGTCGCGTGGACGCTTAAAAACATCCAGAATTATGGAGGCTCTGCCGAACGTGTTTTTTTGAGCGGCCACTCCGCAGGTGCGTATCTCTCGCTCATGGTGGGTCTCGACAACCGGTGGCTTGCAGCGCACGAGCTGGATACAAAAGCGATTGCGGGGCTAATCCCTCTGAGCCCGCAAGTGATCACGCACTTTGCCATTCGGGAGGAGCGCGGCATGAGTGAAAAGCAGCCGTTGGTTGACGATCTAGCGCCCTTGTTTCATGTCAAGGCCGATGCACCACCCATCCTTATTGTCACGGGTGACCGCGAGAAGGAACTGATGGGGCGGTACGAGGAAAACGCGTACTTCTGGCGGATGATGAAGCTAGCGGGCCACAAGGACGTCACGCTCCATGAAATACAGGGCTTCGACCACGGGAAAATGGCGGAGCCGGCGATGCCTTTGGTTTTGCGATTCGTTGATTCGCACAAACCTGGTGGCGCCCGCAAATGAAGCCCGCCACAAAAACTGCATCCTCAGCTGCCGGTATTCAGAAGTCTTCCGCCATTTTATCGAGTTCTTTGTTAATCCGTTCCTTCCATGTCTCGGAGATATTGCTTTGGAGTAGGGCGTCGAATGTTTCGACTGCTTTGATTTTTTTGCCGGCTGCGAGAAGGGCGCGGGCGTAGGCTTCCAAGAGCTGTCCCCTGGATGCAGGGCTCTCGACCTTGAGAAAGTCCATGCCTTCAAAAAGTCTCAATGCTTCCTTCGCGCGCTGATCCTGGATGAGCAGGCGTGACAGCGCGATCTGGCTGGCATTGCGCCAAGCGTAGTAGGCTGGTGATATCTCAAGGGCCTCTTGGAACAGTTTTTCGGCGCCTTGAAGATCACCCTTCTTTAAGCAGAACTGGCCCGCGTCGTTCGCTGCGTTGCCTCTGACAACAGTCTCAGCACCTTGGGAAGCGATTGCTTTCAGTCGGTGGTCCTGAGCGGAATTGTCATCGCGCTTGGATTGGTAGATGTCCGCAAGAATCAGATGCGCGCTGCCCCTGCAACGTGCGTGCCATTCGTCGATGTTCTTGCCTCGCACCCGCGCGAGAGCATCGTCATAGCGCTTAAAATCCGAAAACACGCGCAGGCATGCGTAATCGCGCCGTCCGGGATCCGCGACCTTTTCGGATAATGCCATTGCCCGATCGAAGCTCTTGAGCGAAGTCGCCGCGACCTCGATGGCGATATTCAGGTAGTGGAAGTTTTCGTCCGGATCGGACGTTTTGGCCGCAAGGCGCTCTAATTTTGCAATTGCGTCTTCGAACCGCTTTTCGCTGCGCAAGAGTTTCACTGCGCCCAACTCTTGGTAATCGAGAGCCGACGCTGAACCGATCTGGGACAGATAAGCGATAAGGGCGACCCGTGTGAGTGCTCTCATTTATTTGAAATAAGCTTTCCCAAACGATGCATCGCCGGGGATGCGCGACGGGTTGAGTTTGCCCGTCCAAACCGAAAACTCGCGGTCGCTTTTCTTTTTCACGGCGTCGAGGAAGTGAACTCGGCCGACATTGAGATACCACATATCTCCGACTTTTGGTGCAGGAACACGGAGACTTTCGAACGGAATAACCGCCATCGATTCCCAGCGATGCCGGTTTGGGAGCAACCTCGTCTCGAAGGTCCATTTTCCGTTCCAGCTTTCGTCGTTCCAGCCGTAGCGGGGGTGGAGGAAGTCCGTGATGAAGCCGTGCTCCGCATCGTTGAACGAGCTGGGTTCGGGTTCATAGGCAAAGTAAAAGTAACGGCTTCTGTCGCCAAAAGGAGACACATTCACGATAATGCTCTCCTGCAGCCAAAGCTCTGCGTCACGACCTCGCGCCGTGAACGTCATCCTGTCCGCAGGCTGCTCGCCGCTTACGCGGATGTAAAGATGGTTGCTGTCGTAGAGCACTCTAAACGTAGTTGGCGCCTGCAGCACAGTCGCGGAGGGATCGACGGAGCCGAGCGCGTGCTCTTCGGCGCTGCTCCAGCGGGGAGAGTCGAGAGTCAAAGTCTCCGAGACCCTCTCGATTTCAAGACCCTTGGCCTCCTGCGAAAGGGATGCTGGATTGAGCCGCATCTTCGCCGTGTCCCAATTGAAGGGTGCACGGTCCAAATAACGCCCTGCGTATTTAATCCCTCGTTCATCGAGGTAGAGGTAGGTCGGGTTTTTCTTTTTTGGATACTTCTCATCACCGTTGACAATCCTGGCAATAAAAGCGTTCCGCGCGTCAATTGCATCAAGCAACTGATTTAGGGAATGCGCGTTGTTTATTGCCTGATGATTTCGATAAGCGCTGATCACAAGTGCTAGGTGTTTGAGAAAATCAAACTCGTAGCGCACGATGTCCAGGCGTCGCTTTACGTCTGGTAGTACTGCGGTTTTTTCGGCCGCCTGCAGGTCTTCCTCCAAAGAGTTTACAACATCGGGGGTGTAAAGCGTGCCCAGCGCGAAGATCGGGTCGCGGCCCGACTGATAGGCGTATTCCCTGATGACCGCCCAGAGCTCGGTGCGCTTTTGGAGGTTCACGAAAAACCTCCGCATCGATTGCTCGCTTTCGCGGAAGGCCGCGTGCAGATATTCGTGGAAGAGTTCTTCTGCTGTCTTCGACTTGGGATCAATGCCGAGCCGGACATAGGCGTAAATGTTCGGCCCTTCAAGTCCCCACTGGCCGGTCATCGGTCTTCCGTTTACCTGGACGATTCGCACGTTATTCGAGACTAGAAGCCTGGATTGCTCGGCGATCTTGCCGATACTGTTGATTGGGGTGAGCCCGACTAGGTGAAAATTGCCCCAGTTGTAGAGGTAAGCCGCGTAGCCTCCGGGAATTTTGATGTGCTTCCAAGCTTCGAAAGACTCGGCACTGGAGTTCATCATCTCAACAATGGTGTTTTCGGGGAACTCGGTAAAAGTCTGCGGGGGCCGCACCGTTGGTCCGTAGGAGGTCATCATGATTTTCTTGCCCGGCCGATCCTGCATGAGTCGCACGGCCATTTCTCGGTGCATGATCCAGATCTTTTCTCCCCACGCGCGGTCATTGTGAAAGGCAATACCGTCGGAGGGAGTGGTGGTGACTTTGACGCCGTACAAGGCCGCGCACTCGGAGCACTGGCAGGGCTGAAAACCATCGGCCTGCCCGAGCTCAATCACATCAAAGCCCTCGTCGCAGCGCTCGATGATGTGTTTGTAAATGAGTTCGCGCACTTGGGCGTTTGACAAGCAAAGCTGGTCCGCCTGTGCGCTGACTTGGGGCTGACGGACGGTTCCCGTTAGAATGAAGTATTCCGGATGCGTTTTGGCATACACGGAAGCGGGCACAGCGGACGGATGCTGATGGCCGCCCTGGGACCAGACGCGCATGAAGCGGCGGCAGTGGTTTGCGGTGTAGAAAAGCTCCGTAGAGTTGTGGCAGTCGTGTTCGACAAAGCGTGGGCTGGCCTTCACATTGAGGTTTCGCGGCACATGGATGATCGAAAGCGGCAGGAACGTGGTTCCGCTCTGGTCCGGTGAAAGAAAACGGGCTCCCACGAACTGATAAAGAAACTCTGCCGTTCCGAATAGGGTTCCTTCGTGTGGAAGTGGGGTTTCCTTTGGTCTGCCGCGCTTACCCGCGAGTGTGTCGGGTGCGTCGTCTCCCCTGATAATGATGTGATGGCCGACGACCTTGTGCATGTAGCTGTCACTGCCGAGGTCCGATGACCCGCAGCCGTTGGCCGCCGCAAAATTGGTGGCGCCAAGGTAGAAGCTGGGCCGTTCTTTGTCGGCTTCCGGCTCCTTCTTAATTTCCAATCGGACGCCGTGGGCGCCAAATGCCGTCTGTAAAAGCTCGGCTGCACGCCACACCGATTCCCGCTCAGGTTCAGTCGAGGATTGATCCGGAACGATGATCTGGTATTTGGACTTTCCTCTGAAGCCAAGAATCAGATCTTCTTCGCTCGAGTTTTCATCAATCTCCGCGTGCGTTGAAAGATTGGGTGAGACGCGTTGAGCGGCAGGCTGGCGTGCCCAAGAGCAAACAGAGAGGTTGATGAAGAGAGTGACGAGGACGATTTGGAGGAGATGGGGAGCGTGTATCATGAGAAAAATTGTCACCGTCCCCAGCGGATCATTTTACTGAACACCTTCATGGAAGCCCCGGGGGAGGCGACCAGTGACTAGGCCTGTCAGCGCTTGGGCTTGTCTGCTTTTTCTGCGTATGCCTCCGCATCCGGCTCGGGGACCTCTTGCAGAAGCTTTTTCACGATATCCAGTGGTGTCAGCCCCTCCGAATCCGCTGCAAAGTTAGTGAGAATGCGGTGCCTCAGAACCGGCGGAGCAGCTCTCCGAATATCGGCGCAGCTGACATGGATCCGGCCGTCGAGGATGGCCATGGCTTTTGCTGCGAGAATCAGATACTGGCCGGCGCGAGGTCCTGCGCCCGTGCTGACAAAAGTTTTAGTGACCTGCGGCGCGTCAGGATTTTGTCGGCGCGTTGCACCGACCAAACGCGTCACATATTTGATCACATGATCAGACACTGGAACTTTGCGCACGACGGATTGAAGCTGCAGCAGCTCCTGTTGAGTGAGCACTGGTTTGGGCTCTACACGCGCACCACCGGTAGTTGCACGCAGAATCTCCTCTTCTTCGTGAGGCAGCGGATAGTCCACCCAAATGTTAAACATGAAACGGTCAAGCTGCGCCTCCGGGAGCGGGTAGGTGCCCTCCTGTTCGATTGGATTTTGCGTCGCCAGCACAAAAAACGGTTCCTCGAGTGTGTAGGAGGTATTCCCTGCTGTGACCATTTTCTCCTGCATGGCTTCGAGCAAAGCAGCCTGCGTCTTAGGAGGCGTCCGGTTGATTTCGTCTGCGAGTAGAAGGTTGCAAAAAATCGGTCCCCGTATGAAGCGAAACTCTTTTTCTCCGGTGTTCGGATTCGTTTCCAACACATCCGTGCCGATGATGTCTCCTGGCATGAGATCGGGCGTGAACTGGACGCGCTTGAACTTGAGATTGAGCACCTGGGCAATGGTGCGCACGGTGAGTGTTTTAGCCATTCCCGGAAGGCCTATCAGGAGCGCGTGCCCGCCCGCCAGAATGCACATGAGAATCTGATCCAAAACGTCCGTTTGGCCTACGATGACTTTGCCCACTTCACGGCGGATGCTGTCGGCGTGCGCACGCATTTTTTCGACAAGCGCAAGCTCGTTGTCACTCGCAGTCGGCTCTGGGCGTCCAGGCTGGGGGGCAGGCACCGCTTCCTGCGCTGACGCCCGAAACACAAACTTTGTGTCCCCGATTTGAACCTTGTCCCCCGGCGTCAGAGGCGACGCAGATATCTTTTTGCCGTTGAGCCAAGTCCCGTTGGAGCTGTGATGATCGATAATCATCCACTGTCCGTCCTCTAAACGCAGTTCGGCGTGATCTCCGGAACAAGCATGGTCGTCGAGGTAAATATCAAGGTCCGGCTTGCGTCCCAGAGTGTATTTCTGCGCGATCAAGGGCAGTCGGCGGCCGGAAATCGGTCCGGATGTGAATTCAATTTCGGTCATAAAAAGCGGCGGAATTTGGCGAAGCGTCCTTACTTGGAGAGCTGAAGGATACCAACGTCCTTCATCTGGTCTGCCACGCGAATTTGACGTAAAACCGGGCTGAACTTTTGCACGGGCAGCGGTGCGCTTGGATTCATCCACACAGGGTATAGGTCGCGCGCGCGCACGATCTGCCAGCCGGGCCCAACATCCTTTAGCAACACCAGCTTGAAGGTCCGACGGCCTTTGGGTTGGCCGGAGTTTGCCTCGCTTTGGGCGGTTGCGACTTCAGGGCCTTTGTCGCGAACGTAAGTGCACACGGCCCGAGCTCCCTGACCGCGGCCTGTCTCGCCCTCAACGCGGTGTATGATTTTATTCGTGAAGAAAGGCTCCGATCTCTGGATCGATTCGTTGATTTTTTTGAGGTCCTCCGGCAGTAGGGAGCTGGCCTCCCGGTTCAAATGCAGGCCCTCATGGAACTCTGAATTGTATATCACCATCAGGTCGTATTTGCCGACCGGCAGGCCCGTAAATTGGAATTCATTCCGTTGTGGTCCACGAATCTCGCCCTCGTACACCTGCTCCACATCGTCAGCGGACACAGCGAGGATTTCCTCGATGGGAAGCGAAGGTGAACCAATGCTTCCCTTGATTCCTCCGGTGTTGGCGGGATCAGATTTCTTGTAGAGCCGGATGCGCTCGGGCGCATTTTGTCCAAAAACGATCCCGCCGAGACAGCAAATCAAAAGAAGGATGAGGCGGAGTGTCATAAGCAGCTACTTCGGGGACGGACCA
>JBILUQ010000429.1:0-2678 GCA_044370935.1 Chthoniobacteraceae bacterium | reverse complement strand
ACAATTCCACGGGCGATTAACCAATCCGACAATGTTCGCCATACTGCCTACTAGGCCTATTCGGTCGAGATCTTCTCCATGCCAGGCGATCCCATCAAAGCTTGCTCGAACGCGCGCCAAGCAAGCATCGCGCATTTCACCCTTTGCGGAAATCTCCGAACTCCCCCAAGCAACCTGAGATCCCCGAGCATGCGTGGCGCCTCCTGTCCCTCTGTGGTGATCAGATCTGTGAACGCCTTGAGCATATCCTCCGCTTCTGCGCGCGGCTTGCCCTTTAATTTGAGAGTCATCAGTGATGCCGATGCCTGGCTGATCGCGCACCCGACTCCAGTGAACTTGATATCCTCCACCTCGCCGGTGCCGCCAAATTTTACGTGAAGCTGAATTTCATCGCCGCACGACGGGTTGTCGCCTTCTACGTGGACGGCGGCGGGATCCTCCAAGGGACCGAAGTTCCTCGGGCGCTTGGAGTGATCGAGGATGATCTGCTGGTAAAGTTCCTCAAATTCCGTGTTCATTTAAAAAAGTGGTTCGCCTGCTGAAGGATATCAATCATCCGGTCGACTTCAGCTTCTGTGTTGTAGATGTAAAAACTCGCCCGGCTGGTGCTCGGAAATCCGAACTTGCGCATCAGCGGCTGGTTACAGTGGTGCCCGCCTCTGAGCGCGAGGCCCTTTTGGTCGCAGAAGGCTGTGAGGTCATGAGGGTGGATGGAGTCATGTACGAAGCTGACCAGTCCCCCGCGGCTTTTCGATGGGCCAAGCGGTCTGTAGTGGGGTAGAGCCGAGATTTTCTCGAGGGCCGACAAAGCCAGACCCTCGTCGTGTGCCTTTATCGACTCTCTGCCAATGGTTTGAATGTAGTCAACTGCTGCCCCTAGGGCAATCGCCCCAGCGATGTTTGGCGTTCCGGCTTCAAACTTGGCCGGCGGTCCCTTGTAGGTGCTGCTCTCGTAGCGCACCGACAAAATCATCTCCCCCCCGCCGTGCCAAGGCGGCATGGCTTCAAGGATTTCCTCGCGTCCGTAGAGCACGCCGATTCCGGTGGTTGCGCACATCTTGTGTCCCGAAAAAGCGAGGAAATCACATCCGATCTCTCTGACATCCAATGGCATGTGTCCCGCGCTCTGCGCCGCGTCGATCATGGAGACTGCGCCCACGGATCGTGCCTTTGCGCACAACTCCTTCGCCGGGTTGATGGTGCCAAGAAAATTCGAGATGTGGGTGAGACTCATGAGTTTCACCTCTGCATTCAAAAGCTTGTCGATCCCCTCCAGGTCCAGTTCACCCCCTTGGGTGACTGGGATGAACCGCAGGCGGGCCCCTGTCCGCTGTGCAATCAACTGCCACGGAACCAGATTGCTGTGGTGTTCCATCTCAGTGAGCAGGATTACATCGCCCGCCTTCAGGAACGCGCTGCCCCAGGCATTCGCCACAAGATTCACCGCTTCTGTGGTGCCTCTGGTGAAAATGACTTCGTTCGGGCTGTGAGCACCAATGTATTGGCACACCTTGTCCCGGGCGCCTTCGAAAGCCTCCGTTGCCCGCGAACTAAGCGTGTGAATGCCTCGGTGGACGTTAGCGTTATCGCGCTCGTAGTAGCGCATGAGAGCGTCCAAGACCACGCGTGGCTTTTGGGTGGTGGCCGCATTGTCGAAATAAATCAGGGGGTGGCCGTTGACTTCCTGCGAAAGGATGGGGAAATCACTCCTTACAGATTCAGATAGATGGGAGGTGGTGGAGGTCATTCGGGTGTGCTAGTAAGGTCGTGTCGCGCTCAGCACATCTCACCCCACCAAGCCCTGTCGGGAAAGGAGATTTGTGAGGATCATTCTGGTGATTCGCTAGCGCGCTGCGTCTGCACAGGAAGGGTTGCGGGTTGGGGGACAGTTCGCTTTAATAGAGAAAATGGAGTTTCTCGCATCCGAATCCATCGAGCAGCTGTTCCAGTTCGCGCTGATTGTGAGTGGCAGACGCTCCGTCGCCCTCGAATTGATGGCGGAGACCATCTCGGAAGTCGAGGCGCGGGCAGCACAGTGGCGCGAACAATCTCACATCCTCCAGTGGGCCGTGCGCTGGTGCTGGGTGCAGGCCCAAAGGCGGCGTGACGCTGATTCAAACGCTCCAGACCTTGCGATTGAGATGCAGAGCTTTCTTGGCTGCGATGCTGGCGCCGAGCGGGCTGCAAAGGGGCTTATTTGCATCGGCGTTTTTGAAAGTGCCGGGATCGCGCGTGTGTTGGGGATGCGGGTGGCGGAAGTGAAGAAAATCTCGGCGGGTGTTGATGCGCAATTTGGGTTGGATAATCAGCTCCAGGCGCGGCTCAGGGACTGTTTGGCCACTATGGCGCTGAATTCGCTCGAGAAACACCAGCTTGGAACGGTAGTTCGGTCCTCGCCGAGGGTCAGAAATCGGTTTGAGCGTGTCCTTGGTGTTTTTGCCGTTCTCACCGGCGCGCTGGCGTTGTTCGGATGGCTCGGCTGGGAACGCTGGACTGAAAGCGAACCGGTGCAGGTACAAGGGGCGATGGGTGAGCTCGTGCTCTCTAGCAGCGAGTGGAGCAGGGAAGACCGTAAAAATTTCGAAGGTGTCTCTGGGGAGGTGGATGACTGGCTTTTCCTTAGTGGACTCGAGGGAGCGCACATGTCCCCGAAGCTACTCGGAATCCGGGCAGTTGGA
>JBILUQ010000428.1:0-2683 GCA_044370935.1 Chthoniobacteraceae bacterium | reverse complement strand
GGTGGCTCCCCCTTCCAAAATCATTCTCTCCGCAAGCTTTCGTGCGGCCTCCACAAAAGTGACTTCGTTGAGCAGCGCCAGTGCCTGCGTCGGCGTGTTCGAACGGCTCCGTTTAACGGTGCAAATCTCGCGGCTCGGGCTGTCAAATAACAGCATCGATGGCGGCGCCGCCGTTCGCTTCCAAATCGTGTAGAGGGTTCGACGGTACAATCCCTCCCCCGTATCCGGCTTGTAGTTGCGCAGGTTGCCGTAAACGCTGGTCTCATCCCAAACCGCATCCGGCATGTAAGGACGCACGCTCGGGCCGCCGGTTTTGTCCACCAACAGTCCGCTCACCGCCAGCGCCTGGTCACGCAACATCTCGGCCGAAAGACGCAGTCGTGGCATCCGCGCGAGCAGCCGGTTCTCGGGATCCTTTGCCAAATGTTCGGCGCTCACGGCTGAGGATTGCTGATAGGTTTCGCTCGTGACCATCAAACGCTGCATGGCTTTCATATCCCAGTTGAGGCGCACAAACTCGGTTGCCAGCCAGTCCAGCAGCTCCGGATGCGAAGGCCACTCTGCCTGGGAGCCGAAATTTTCGGTGGTTTTCACGATGCCCGTTCCGAAGAGTTTTTCCCATGTTCGGTTGACCCAGACGCGCGCCGTCAATGGGTGCTCGCCGGACACAAGCCATTTCGCCAGCCCCAGCCGGTCGTTGCTCGCGCCCTCCGGCAGCGGGGGCAGTACCGCTGGGAGGGCGCGCGGCACTTGGTCTGCGGGCTTATCGTATTCTCCGCGACCGAGGATGAAGGCAGGCCTCGGCTGCGCTAGTTCCTTCATCACCATCGAACTCTCCTGGACCTCCGTCGCTTCCTTGAGATTCTTGCGCAAATCCGCCAGCTGCGTCTCGGACCGGCGCAGGGGATTGTTTGTGTTGGCGATATAGAATTTTTCAATCTCGCTGAGCTGCGCAGGCGAGCGTTTGGGGCGCGGCGTCTGGAGTGCTGTCTTCAGGGTTTCTGGCAGCGCTTCCTCTTTAAGCGAGAGAAGGGCCGCCGGCGCGGCGCTCGTCTGGATTCTGAAACGTCCAATGTTGTGGTCCCCGAAAGAGGAGGCATGAATCAATCGAACCGTTAGCGTTGTGCCCTCCGGCAGATCCACCGGATCACACACAAAAAGCGACCTCCGCGTGACCTTCTTTGTCGGATCAGCGCCGTCCACGGCCCATCCTACTTTGCCTGTCTTTTTGTCGGGCACGCGCTTTCCCTTGGTGGGCTTCGGCTGGCCCTCAACAATCTTCGCCACCTCGTACCCTTTCTGCTCATAGTCCGCCTCTGCCCGTGTAAATGTCGCGACGGACGCCTCGGCTTCGCCCGGCGCTCGGATGTCCACTTCGACACCGGTTAGCACAAAGTTCCCTCCCGCGCTTCGCCCAACGCTCTTGCTCGGGCTCGTTAGATCCGGAATAACCTCCAGTTGCAGCCCCGTAAATTGTGACTCGCCTGTTTTTATCGTAATCTCATAGGTGTCGTTTGGCGGGTTTTTTCCACCCGCGATGAAGGAGCCGTCCTCTTGAGCGCTCAACGTTGCGCCGCCTAAACTGCGGGCTTGAAGCACCACGGGAGAATTCCACCTCGACGTGGAGTCAGACAGCTTTGTGGTGAAATCGTTTTCCCAGGCGGCAATTGCATTGGGCAACTCCTTCCGGGCAGCACTAAGCTCGCGCTCTACTGTCTTGATGCTTTCATTCAGCGCCGCGAGTTTCTTGGTTTGCTCTTCAGTTGGTAGGAACAGCACCGGCTGAGTATTGCCTCCTTGGCGCGTGGCTGCGCTCCCTCCGAACTCCCCAAGAACGCCTGTTTCATCGCATGAATTGAAATAGCTGAAGAGCTGGTAAAATTCTTTTTGGCTGATCGGGTCGTACTTGTGGTCGTGGCAGCGGCAGCAGTTCAGCGTGAGTGCCATCCAAGTCAGTCCTGTGGTTTCAACCCGGTCGATCACCGTTTCTGCAAACCATTCTTCAACGATGCGTCCACCTTCGCCGTTGAGCCGATGATTGCGGTTGAACCCTGTGGCGATGATCTGGTCTTTGGTCGCGCTTGGGAGCATGTCTCCGGCGAGCTGTTCGATTGTGAATTGATCGAACGGAACGTTGCGATTAAACGCCTCGATCAGCCAGTCCCTCCAGTGCCACATTTCGCGGCTCGTATCGCTTTGAAAGCCGTTGCTGTCCGCGTACCGCGCCAGATCAAGCCACGGCGCTGCCATGTGTTCGCCATACGCGGCAGATGCAAGCAATCGGTCCACGACTCTCTGGTAAGAGCCGGGCTGCGTGTCACTGAGGAACGCATTCACATCGGCGGGTGACGGCGGAAGACCCGTTAGATCCAGCGTCACCCTCCGGATCAACGCCTCCTTGGCTGCAGGCAAAGAAGGTTTCAGTCCCGCCTCGGCCAGTTTTGCGCGCAGGAAACCATCGATGGGGTTCGCGGTTTGCTGCTGCGGTTCCTGTCGCGATGGTTTGATGAACGCCCAGTGGCCCTCGTATTCCGCACCCTGCGACACCCAGTTGCGCAGGATTTCCTTTTGGGCGGGGGTGAGATTCTTATGCAGTTTGTTTGGGGGCATGACCTCTTCGTCGTCCTTGCTGAGGACTCGGTTGATGATCTCGCTCTGCTCCGGCTTCCCGGGCATAATCGCC
>JBILUQ010000427.1:0-2685 GCA_044370935.1 Chthoniobacteraceae bacterium | reverse complement strand
CGAACCTGTCCCCACGAAATTCTGGCTTCGGGTGCGTCGATGCCCAGCTGGGGCTACACGCTCCCGGGGGGGCTTTTGAAGGGAGGCTCTTTTCTGCGAACTGCGCCTCGCCATAGCCTGCCCCCCGAAACCTACGGCGCACTCGCCGGCAGCCACTGCACCGCATCCACAATCACATGTCCGTCCGTGCCAGCGTTGCCGATTTCCACCCACCCATCTCTCCCTGCAATAAACTCGAAGATACCGACCACATGAAACGGGCCGTCCCCCTTCGGCTTGAGCCTCTGATTGACTAAAACCGCAGACTCTCCGCGCGCATGACGCACTGTCACGGGCACGGTTGTCGCGCGGTTCGCATTTTCACCGTAAGAAACCGCAACCCGATAACGACCGTCCTTGGGAAGATCGGGCGTAAATCGGGCGGACATTGCCCCTTTGCCTTGGTTGCCATCGTGGCGGTAGCCCTCACCGACATAACCCGGCGTCGTATGCCCCGTTGCATCGAAGCCTTTCAGCACGGCCTCAGAGTCGTCCAAGACCAGTCCAGCCAACGCCGCCTTGGAAAGCCCGTGGCCCGACGCCGCCGGTGGCGCAACGAAATCGAGCACCTGGCCGGACGCCATCAGACGCTCCTTCAATGCCTCATAGTCGATCGCCTGCACGGAAGTCCCACGCTCGATCGCAAGCCCCGCAGCCGTGGCCGCAGATTGACCAAGCACCATGAATACAGGCTCCATGCGGATGGAACCGTAGGCGATGTGGCTGGCGCTCATACAGACGGGCACCAGAAGATTGGTGCACTCGGACGCCTTTGGCCGGAGGCTGCGATAGCTGATCGGATACGGCTTGCTGCCCACCTGAACATCACCCTCGTTGCGTACAAACCCTTCCTTTGTCACGTAACGTTGAATGTGGTGGGAATCCATGTTGTAGGCCCCCATGCCGACAGAGTCCTCAATGACCTCAGTGCGGCGGCAGTTTTTCTCGGACATGACATAATCCGAAACCATGCGCCGCGCCTCACGCACATAGAGCTGGCGTGGCCAGTTACCGTTGTCAGTAAACTCGTCTTTAGCCAGACCGAACCGCTGGTAGACAAGACGCATCTTCTCCGGCACGCGGGGGTGATGCGCGTAGGTCCACATCAAGCCCTTCTGCCACTCCTCGTGCGCACGCCAGATCTTGGCGCGAGTCGCGTAATCAGCCTCGGCGTAATCCCAGTTCTGTCCGATAAAATCTGTGCTGATCGCCTTGTTGTTATTGGTATCGGTCTTGCGGTTTGGCATCGGAGTCGGAGCCCAGGAGTCGCGTTCGTCGCCCGCCTCAACATTTCGAAGCGCAAGCTCAAACCAGCGTTCGTCGTATCCAGCGGGCTTTTCCCAAGCGCGACGATTTTCCACGGCGTCCGTTGTGCACATGCGGAAATTGTACGCCTGCACCTTTCGGTCACCGGCACCGTCGGGCCCGGGGATTTCATTCTGGATCCCAGGCAGCAGGCCGCTGGATGGGTCACCCTTTTTCACATAAGGATCGACCTTCACCTCGAACTGATGGTGGATGGCGTGCCCGACCTGCACTCCGTTGAGCGTTTCCCCGTAGGTAGAGTTTGCTTCCCGTCCAACGTGGTAGCTAACCCCAGCTCTGGCCATCAGATCCCCTTCGTAACTGGCATCGATAAACATCTTGCCGGAGAAACTGCGGCCGCTCTCCATCACAATCTTCACAATGCGCGCACCCTCCTTGACCACGCCGTTCTTCAGGTCGAGGCGTTCACCAAAGACCACTCTGACCTTGTCGCCTGCAGTTTTGAGCATCCGGTCGTACACTTCCGTGGCAACGTGCGGTTCAAAAGTCCACATGGTTCCCTCGTCTGCAGTGCTGCCGTTGGGGCGGCGCTCGAAATAAGAGGCGCGGGTTTGCTGCCTCCACTTCGAATCGTCGGCGTAATACTCAAAAATGCGGGTGTAAAACTCGCGGGACAGCCCGCCGATCGCACGCTTGTTTCCAATGTCGGTGGCGCCGAGACCACCAGTCGTGAGGCCGCCCACAAATTTTGTCGGCTCGATCAGCACGGCAGTATGTCCTTCGCGTGCCGCCTGGATCGCCGCCGTGATTCCGCCGGAGGTGGCGCCATAAATCACGATGTCTTCCGCGCGCAATGTGCGCGTGAGTCCAAGCATCGATGGCAGCATGCATATCGCAAAGGCTAGAGTGTTTTTCATGAGCGTGTTTTACGGTAAAAAATATTGGGGTTGCCGCTGCTCTGCCCACAGGAACCAATTCAACTCGAGACTGATCGACGCCGCCCGCGCTGCGGCGGGCCTGGACAAAATGAAGCTCAAAGCCGCTTACCACAAATGAATAACACGAGCAGCAAGGGTCCGCCCAATCTCAAACATCTGAGGTATGAGCAGATTAGATCAAGCTTGATTGTTTCAACTCCGCACATTTAGCTAAGTAATATGCTTGTTTCAACTAACTTTAAATCGCTCATAGTTATACTGTTTGGATCTCTCCTTCTTCTCATTTCTCAGATCCAAGTCCTTGCCGCAACACAATCCGAGATAAAAGAGCTAACAACGGGCTGGTCTGTGAATGCGAAGTCGAAGGGATCCACCAGAGATTCGGCTGAGACCATGAAAATGAGGACTTGGCAGACCAACAGCACAACTCTGAGTTCCTCCA
>JBILUQ010000426.1:0-2686 GCA_044370935.1 Chthoniobacteraceae bacterium | reverse complement strand
GATTGAGCAGGTTTAGAAAAACCCTTCTGAAAAATCGCAAAGTAACCTTGTCCTCTGGCTCAAATACGAGCAAAGCCCGAACCCCGAGCATCTGCCGAGGCACTTGGAGGAGCTTCGGGAAGCGATGGGTTTGAGAAACGTCCACCCTGGCTCGTGAGAGTAGCATCAGCCGGAATACATCGGCACTTGCGTCATTCATCTGACCCTTGGCGACGCCGGAGGCCCACCACAGATGGAGGGTGCCAATCTCCACCTTGCCTGCGCCTTTTTGGTGCCATAAACTGCGCCCATGAAAACGCTCAGCATCCCCTACCCCGAATCGCTCCTCGGTTCCCTGCACGTTTCCGAAGGCGAGTTCGAGCGCGAGGCACGCATGGCCATGGCCGTGAAGCTCTTTGACACTGGCAGGCTCAGCTCCGGCCAAGCCGCCGATCTCGCTGACATGCCACGAGTGCATTTTCTCTATGAACTCGGACGCTGGGGCGTCTCCGCCTTGCAGACGAGTGAAGACGAGTTAGAGAGTGACCTGAACGTCGCCCGCACGCTGCATGACCGTCATAAACACTAGCCCGGCCATTCATCTCCACGCCATCCTGCCAAGAGGACTGGATTCGCTGGCAAAGTTGATCGGCGAAGTCATCGTCCCCTGGGAAGTCGGCCAAGAACTCGCCGCTGGTCATACTAAAGATGCAACTTGGCAGGAAATCCACGCCCTTCATGGCATCCAGCACCGCTCCCATGGCATTCCTGTTCACCCCCTGCTCGCAGCGCAGATCGACATGGGTGAAGCTGCGGTCATCCAGACCGCATTGGATGAAGCGCACGACGCCGTCATCCTCGACGACCTCAAAGCGCGTCGAATCGCCCAAACCCTCGGCCTTCAGGTCACAGGAACACTTGGCATTCTCCTTCAAGCCAAACAATCAGGCCTGCTGCCATCCCTGAGTGCAGCCATCACGACCTTGGAGAAGCGCGGCATGTGGATTGCTCCAGCTTTGGTGGCTAAGGCGATCCGACTGGCGGGGGAGTGATGAGCGGTTCCGTTTACCGATGGAGCCCTTGCAGGAACTACGGGAAGCGAGGGGCTTGAGCACCGTCCACCTTGGTTCGTGAGAGTGGCTTCATCGGGCTGCCGCACTTCTTCAAACTGCTCGAAGCCCTACCCACCACCAGCAACCAACTCAACAGGTCATCAGCGGCACGAGCAACAACACCAACGGCGTGAGCACGCTGGACACTGGCTTTGCCGATCCCAACATGAAGGCCATCCGCCAGAAGTTGAACGAGATTATCCTGAATGGGCGGCGGTAGTTTCCGAACCTCGGGTGGCATGGCAGGATGATGACAACTCTTGGCAGACCTAGGCCATGTATTCCCAGATCGAAAGGCGTTTTACATTCACCACGAAATGCCGCCGCTTCTTCGACTTCCTCACTCTTTGCCTACTCGCCACACTCGTCGTTCTCAGCCATCTTGTCCACGCAGACGAACCACCGCTGCGTGTCGCGGTTACGCCGGATTCGCTGCGCTTTGCGTGGTCGCCCAGCGCGGGAAAGACGGAGATTCGCGAGTTGCCGCTGCATAACTCGGCGGCGGGAGAAGGCCACGTTGTGTGGAGTGGTGAGGGTGCTGAGGCAACGGTGCCGCGCTTCGATGGCAAACGCGACCGACTGTTCGCGAAGTTTGAACTCCGCGCGGGTGGAAAGGCGCTTGGTTCGCCGCAGCATGTCACGGATTTCTCCGCGCTCCCGCAGCGGAAGAACTCCCTCGGCTCGCTCGCGAACAAGAAAGGAATCGCCTGCCTCGGTTCGCGCGCAAACAAGCAAGGGATGGCCTGGCTGATCGACGTGGAGGATGGCAAGGCGCTCGGCTTCGGGCAGTCGAACCAGAACATCAACATTGGCTGGCTGATCGATTGGCAGAGCGTAGAACCCAAGCTCAGCTTCGAGTTTGAGGGAAGAAAGATCGGGCTTCGTCCGGCTGCGGTCGCGGCGCTTGATCGCGATTTGCAGGCGCTCTAGCGCGCCCCGCGACGATACCGTGCGCGCGAGCTGCGAAAACAGGGCCAAAAGGAAACGTCTATCATTCCGTTGGGAATCGGGGTCCGCTTAAACCGACCCAGATCTGCCTACTGGCACCAGTAGGTTTACTTCAGGCGTGTAATTGGTTATCCTGTATGCCATGAACCCAAGAATTTCCATGGATCCGCAGATCTGTCACGGCAAGCCGGTTATTCGGGGAACCCGCGTTTTGGTCTCAACACTTTTAGGAGCCCT
Source organism: Chthoniobacteraceae bacterium (assembly GCA_044370935.1). Taxonomy (GTDB): domain Bacteria; phylum Verrucomicrobiota; class Verrucomicrobiia; order Chthoniobacterales; family Chthoniobacteraceae; genus Chth-196. The sequence goes on along the minus strand of JBILUQ010000426.1, from coordinate 410 downwards.
TGCTGGCGGTGATTCGATGGAGCACATCGAGGAGGATTATAAGGTCACGAAAGCGGACATTGCCGCCGCTCTGGAATTCGCGAAGGACGCAAGTGAATACCAAATATCCAGCTACGAGGCCGTGGCGTGAAGTTTTTGCTGGATGAGAATTTTCCAAGAAGTGTGACCGCTTTTCTTGAGGAAAAGGGGCACGAGGTGATTGATTTGCGGGTTATAGGGTTGCTCGGCGCGAGTGATGCCGTAATTGCGGAAAAGCGATTGAAGCGGGTGCTGTGGTCGTCACGACGGACCGTGATTTCTTCCACACTTTTCCGAATGTCTATCCCACCCAATTTGGCGTCGTGGTGATTGCGTTGCGCCAACCGAATCGGAGTCTGATCGCCCAGAAGCTTGAGTGGTTTCTTGCCAAT